>NZ_JBLWTN010000040.1:0-37646 GCF_048270125.1 Thalassoglobus sp.
TTTGTTACACTTTGCGTTTGCTGGAAGTCTCCAGCCCTTCGGTTGCGGATTGGTCACCGGCTGGGGTTTGTTACACTGTTCAAGAGAGAGTTGATAAGCACTGGAGTGTTGCGGATTGGTCACCGGCTGGGGTTTGTTACACTTTGCGTTTGCTGGAAGTCTCCAGCCCTTCGGTTGCGGATTGGTCACCGGCTGGGGTTTGTTACACTGTTCAAGAGAGAGTTGATAAGCACTGGAGTGTTGCGGATTGGTCACCGGCTGGGGTTTGTTACACTTTGCGTTTGCTGGAAGTCTCCAGCCCTTCGGTTGCGGATTGGTCACCGGCTGGGGTTTGTTACACTTTGTTAAGGTGTTTACCAGAACGTGCCGTGTTGCGGATTGGTCACCGGCTGGGGTTTGTTACACTTTGGGAATTTGACGTAAGCAGATATTCAGGGTTGCGGATTGGTCACCGGCTGGGGTTTGTTACACTAATCAAAATGTATAAACCTGAGAAAGGCTAGTTGCGGATTGGTCACCGGCTGGGGTTTGTTACACTTCTACCCGTTAACTACCACAACGGGAAATGGTTGCGGATTGGTCACCGGCTGGGGTTTGTTACACTCGTCCCTCTGCAAAGTGTGATGCCTGAATGTGTTGCGACAGAATGGCATCAGAAGAATTCAAGCTGTTTGACGGGGCTTTCTGGAGGTTTGCGGATTTTTCCCCAGAAAATTTGCATCCTCTCAAACTGTTTGTCGGTAAGTGTGAGAACACGTACTTCACCGTCTGGGGGAATGTTGCGTTCAATTCGCTGCATGTGAACATCGGCATTTTCTTGACTGGGGCAATGGCGAGAGTAGACGGAATACTGCATCATCATGAAGCCGTCTTCAAGCAGGAAACCGCGAAATCGTGCGTAGGCTTTGCGTGCTTGTTTTGTGTCTGTCGGCAAGTCAAACATTGTTATGACCCACATGTTTCTATATCCATTAAGCTGCATGATACCGGAAACTCCAACTGGTTTCTGGGGTCTTCAAGAGATCTCACGAAAGAGGCAACATATTTTTGCAGGGCAACCATGAGCGGTCCCTGTTGGTCATTTACTTTGCAGGGAATGGTCAGTAACTCTAGAAGTACTTGCTTGGTGTATTGATCGAGGTCGGTGTGTTCAGCGAAGTAGAGTTCTCGAACGGACTGGTCTACCCACGGACGGAGCGGCTCAATTAAATCATCGGCCAGGCAGAACGCATTGGAACGATTGGAGTGCTGTACTCCGAGAGCAGGGTGCAGCCCAGCTGCCACAATCGCACGTCCTAAAGCGGCTCTGAGGATTGCATATCCGTAATTCAAAAAATTGTTCGGAGCATGCCCGTTCCTGAGTCGACGAAACGTGTTATGCGGTTCACGGTCCGAGTCATTGTAGAGCCAGGACTTCCAATAGATTTTGGCAGCTTGAGCTTCGCGGTTTGTCGAATCGCCTGATTTGACTTCACTGGCAAGGTTTCGCAAACGCTTATATTCGGGGGATGTGGATTTCAGGTTTTCTGCCTGAGCGTTAATTTTGGCAATGACGATTTGCTTCCAAATTCTCTTCTTCGTTGGTTTGGAAGCTTTAACTTGGAGGTTCAGACGTGTAACGACTTGCGTGTGATCACTCATCGGAAGCAGCATCGACTGTGGGAGATGATTGGCTCCGCAGAGGACAACTACGGCTCCGCATTGTGCAGCCGTGGTTAATGCAGAATGCGTGTATGTCGTCCCGGGATGATCGATCAGCAGAAGTCCTAAGTCTTCACAAGGAATCTGCCCAGCGAGTTCACCATTATGGTGCAGAAGAAGTTGACCATGCCGAATCGAAAGGTGCATGGCCCGCTGCGAAATTTCTACCGTACGTTTGATCATTAGGCGTCCTCGTCATGTGGACGCCTCCTTGCGAAGGAGAACTCCTGATATTGATTATAGGTCGTAGTTCTACTATTTGCGCGGAAATAATTTGTTAATCATTCGCCCAGCGAATTCTACCAATGGGGTCGATAGTCACCTTGTGTACAGTTAGTGCAAAAAGTGAGTTGGGGTACTTTGTGAGTTTTCCAATCTTTCCTCCTGATTTCCCTGCCGCATAATGATGGCGAAATTCCATTTGCTGAGTTGTTGAAGGGGCTGTCACAAATCGGAACAATTCATTCTTGCCTTCGTTTTCAACCAGCAACATTTCATTTCCGCTGAGGCTGAATAGGAATCTGGCCGATGGGATATCGGGATGTGTGCGTTGGATTACAGGCTTCTTCTCTCGAAGACGTTGCATGGCTTCCATCATGTTGACGAAACAGGCTGTTCTCTTCGTGTTGCCTGTTTCGTCTTCGTATTCAAACAAGCAAAGATGGTGTGTGTTTCCAGGTTTGATAAATGCCGATTCTCCTCGAATTGGCTGGACGGTCGCGTCCTTCTTGGTGAATCGTACTTTTTTGATCGGAACAGTTTTCGCCTTGTCCATATAGAGTGGTTCAATCCAGACATCTTTGTGTATCTTCGCTGAGCCTCGACCAATGCTGATGCCATGTTGTGCTAGTCGCTTAAGTACAATCTTTTTTACCGCAGGATCGCGGATGTTCTCAATCATCGAGGGAGTGAGCGCCTCCAGTGGCTTTCGAACCACAACTACCCCTTCTGATTCTGTTTTGCCATAGATTGTATCTTCGTGTAGTTGTCCGGATGCCTTTCGATTGACTCGAAAAGAAACATTGATTTCCTCAATCGCATTCGAAACATCGTTGCGAAAGCCATCCCAAGGCTCGACCAACTTCGAGAGTTGATTGCGTGTTTTTGAAGAAGTGAAATTTCCACTACTGTCACCATATCGTTCTTTGATGGCAAGGTTTGAAACATTGTGGATTCGCTTCCGGTTGGATAGAGCGACAACTGCGGCATCAATAGCGTGATGCCGGTGGTCGAGGCGATTCTTCTCACCTGGCTTGAGGTCTTGAGCCTGTTCCCAAGCGGGGCTGTTTGAGAGTTCACTCAAGATGGTATCAAGCCCCCAGAGGCGTCTGAGTTGAGAAGTTTGAATCCCTTTGACGGTTTCTACTTCTGCTCCAAGTGTTTCAAGGAAGGTTCGCACTTGAGTGGAGATGTAAGAAGTGTCAACAATTTGGCGATTCGAGAAGCCTTCGTCGAGGTTGTCCTGAAAGAATCGCTGAAATTTCGGGTATCGTAACTTTCTGGCTCGTTGCAGTATTTGTTCATAGGCTTCTGGATCAGACTCTGCGAGCCACTCTTTCGGAAGCTGGTTGCCTTTGTATGCATTGACATCACGAAAGCAAACCACCTTGTTCATCTGCGAATTATCAAGACTGCGGGAGTACGGAAGGATGTGGTCGATATCGACCTCTCCACCGAGCAGCTGTTGCATCGTAATCACTCGCCCGCTGTAAATGCACTGCTCCTCTTGCTCCTTCCAGAGGCGGTATCTCTCAATGGCTTCTCCCGTGACTTTCGCACCATATTTCCGGATTTCATCAGCTGCGTAATTTCGTTCTTTTTCATTGTCTCTTTGCTTTTTAATGCCATCAGCACGTTGTTGAGCCGTACCGCGTGCTTCGCGTGCAAGTTCAACACGCACAGTTTTGAGAGTGTGCCCCTCCTTGTAGACCAGTTCACGTAAGATCGCGTTGACGACTTTTCGAACCTCGTGCAGGGCCTGCCGCACAATTGGGTTCGTCAGTTCGGGTGGCTGATTCAGAAAAGGAACTTGTTCGCCTTTTTTCTTCCAAGGTGGTGTGTAGCCAGCATGATGGTAGGCACTGGGAATTGATTCATCCCGACTAGTAATTGGCATTCCCTGTTCAACAAACGGAAGGAGTTTTTTAATCGCTTTCAGCGAGTAGCTCGCATAGCCACTTTCAAGCGGAGTCTTTTCAAGAAGAGGAATCGTCAGTTCTGGATCAATTCCGACTTGCTGAAGTAGATCGCGTAGTCGAGCCTCGTTGTCTTCGATAATCGCAGCGACGATCCAGTCTTTAAAATTGTCGTCGATATCCCACCATTGTTTACCGATTAACGCTTTCTTACCTTGCCCGAAGGCATAGTCAATCGGTAGACCGTGCAGTTTCTTGCGACCAGCTCGTTCGAGGTTGAACATAATGTTCTGGTGCTTTTCGAATAGATGCTTTTTTAACTGATCAAAAGTTGCCTCTTTCTTCTTGCTCAGGAATTTAATCAGTTTTTCTCGTTCTTCCGGGCTGAGTTCACGTTCTTCACGAGAAGTGAGATCAATAATGCGAAGGTTGTTGACTTCTTGATGTAGTCGCATTTTCTGCACTCGACGATCCGCTCGTGGGGCGCGTGCCAGTCGCGGTTCGAGTTCGCAGCGACCAACCAAGCCGGGAGAAGGTGGTTTGATCTCGCGCTGAAAGAAAATCTTATCGGTGATTGTCGCTTTCAACTTGTCAGTGAGCAGTTCTGGATGAAACTCACGTTGCGATTCCCAGATCGTATCGAGTTCCTGCTGATACATATCTCTGCGGGTATGACGACCTCGTAGACGGACCGTATGGAAGCGTTTTGGGTCACCATCACGGAGTTTAACGAGATACTCACCGAGGGTTCTAGACTTGGTTGCTTCGATAGCGTTTTGCAAATCGCTGATTTCGCCGAGCATCCCCTGGGTTTCTTTCTCCTGATCACGATCTGCCTTTCGGTTCGAGAGGAACCCACGACGTTGACTGAGATGCAGAATTGCTCGACCAATTTCAAATGGTTCCAGTTGTTCATCGAGAGCCTTCTTCCGCAAACTGTAGGGGTCACTTTGCTTGAAGGCTTCTGTTTCCCACTTGACGCGACTCGGATCTTCACGAGGGAGCAACAGGCACTTTGGTAGCAAGCCGCTTTCAACAAGAATGGCTTTCAATTGTTTGCGACGGCGGGCGCGTCTTTTAGTGAGTCGGCGCGAAGATCGGGCAAGTCGTCGTTGTTCGTTCTTCGACTGCTCACTTCCAGAAGTGTCTCGGTCAACACCTTCCGGAAAAATGCGAACACCAGTTCCGTGGATTTCGCCAGTTTCCTCATCAACTAGAAACCAGCCGATGGATGTTGTTCCGATATCGAGACCGAGGGTTAGGCCCGTCATGGTCGTTTCCTAATGTTGCTACAGATAGAATTGATAAAAAATTGAGATGGAATGAGAAAAATTATTGTGTCAAAAACTTGACAAAGTTCCAACTGTACCGTTAAAGTTATCCATAGGTGTAACAAACCTCAGTCGGTGAACTTTCCTTTTCGCAACAAAGATGAAAGATTTGCAGACACTGCTCCACGGAGCATTCGCCGTAGCTCGTGAATCGAACCTACGGTTTTTTTATGCGCTGAGTTCTCCTTGTCCAGTAGGAAAAGTTGTTACTTGCGTGCATGAAAAATTGCAATAATCAATGCTTGAGAGCCAAAATGCTCGGTCACTAGGAGTATTGATTTCGTATTCAGATCATCAATTCTGATAAATTGATGGTTTCTTGTTTGCTCTAATAGTTGAGGTGTTGGTCGGTATTAGAATCGGTGTCTACCCTAGTGCCGAGATATTTTCCCTCTCTCGCATTCATATTCATTGAGTTCCTCTTGTTGCGTTTCTCATTCTCCTTCTGGGTTTTACATTGAAGGCCAATTCCATTTCGTGTGTCTCTCGCAAGTGTTGAGTTTTCATTACAGTTCTTGGAAACCGCTCTCGTCTTTTTCGGCGTCACATTCTGCTATACCTCATAAATGTGCGAGCAAGGTTGTTTTCTGTTGTTTGGTCAAATTCATTCTCGCGACTGAAGAAAATCTCGCGAAGTCATCGCCGCTATGGTTCAGCATCAATCTGTTCAATTCTCAACATTTGCTCGCTTCTGACATCAGCCGTCTTCTGGGGCCGAGGAGCACTCGTTTTCGATTGTCTTTCTTGAGAAGTTCACTTTATGTCTACCAGTTCGTTGCCTGAACAATTTCTAGTTCCCTACAGGGCTACTTCAGTTACGGAACGGAAGAAGGAACCCTACTTCGAAGAACTCATTCAGACCTATTTAAGACGACTCAAAAACAACTCTCTCATTCAAACGCAATGCCGGCGGTTTTGAAGCCTCCTTTTCCGTTTGTCCTGGAGCATAGTTTGATCGTGCTGTCGACATGATCCGAGGAGATCTTGCAATTGCGGGAATCCCATTTGAGACCGAAGAAGTCCAACTCGATTTCTTTTCAATGCGTGATTCTGATGTCAGCAGACTCGCTTCAGCTGGCATTCATCTGAATATGGCTCAGAAGTTGGGCCGGCATTCCGAGATCAATCGGACGTTGAGCATTTGCACGCATGATTGGATGAACGATCTTCTCGTAGCCGTTGATTCCGTCCTTTCCCCGGTTTGAGGCGATCAACCGGAGAAAAATGGTTGCCGGTCTGAACGGTACTCATCTCGATTTGATGAAAAAAATCCAAAACAAATGGGGCTGGCCGAACTCGAAATCAACGGATTATGAGTCCGCTATGTCGGATGTCTTTTGCAGGAAAATAAAGCAAAGTTAAAGGCGTTTGCGTGTCCATTTTCCGTGGGATGTCGTGGTTATTGACTTGCCAGTGACCAAATCTGTAACCAGGAAAGTAAAGCACTTTACCGCAACTTGATTCCCGAAACTCTTTGGGAAATTCTTTCTCGCATCTTTTCCGTTCTCGGAGAACATTCTTGAAAAAACTTTCGCTCATTTGCTTTAGTTTTCGGTTGTTCAGCCAGTAGTGATAGAGAGTCAATACATTTTCTATCGTTCGAGGAGGTGGAACATCGTAAGTACTTTTAGTTCAACTGACTGTGACGAACTTGTCGGTAGGTAATGCGACAGAACTTTCGGCATGCCATTTTGGCGCCCGGTTACATTCTGTACTAGTAATAGAGGGTTGCATGTTCTTGTACCGGAAAGAAAACAGCGTCACTGGCTCGAATCATTATGAAGGTATTCGCCAGCAGCGTTTGTGGAACAATTTTTTTACCAACGATTATCGAGGGGGAGTAGAAGCGTGAACAGTAGTAACTGCGACTCGAAGACTTATGACACTGAGCAACTCGCGAAGGCCCTTGGCTGTTCTTCGCGTCATATTGCCAACATGGATGCAGGAGGTCTTTTGCCGGCACCGATCCGGCTCGGACGGCTCAAGCGTTGGCCTATCTCTCAAATTGACAATTGGATGAAAGCCGGGAGCCCTTCCCGCAAAGAATGGGAAGCGAGTCAATAAGCATAGAGCCGGCTTTCTATCAGGACATTCATATAGCCGGATTTGCGTTCCGCCTTTTCTTCTTCTTTGAACCGAATAGTAAAACGGAAATCACTTGATGGCAGATCTCAACACTTACCAATCGCAGGCCCTTGAGTACCAGCGGGCCGGATTCTCAGTTATTCCTGTCGGAGAAAACAAAGTGCCGAAACGGTCTTGGAAAGAACGAACCAAACAATTGCCGACTGATGCGGAAGTCATTGAAGACTTTCGACAGCCAGCGGGCATCGGGATTGTTGCTGGAAAAGTTTCAGGGAATCTCGAAGTTATCGACATTGACATTGAAGATATGGCCGAGGCCGATGCTTGTAGAGATTCCTTGTTATCTAACTCTGTGAATGCTTGCAAAAAACTAGGAATCGACTGTTCGGGGTTGTCTGGAATTAGCGTCAATCGCACGCCTCGTAATGGCCTGCATCTTTTCTATCGTTGCATAGAGCCGGTGAGTGGCAGCCAGAAACTCGCCCGGCACAACGGAAAGCGAGTCGATTCAACTGGAGAGCACGACAGCACAACTGGTTATCACATCGAGACACGTGGGGAAGGCGGTTATTGTCTTTCTCCAGGCTCTGCCGATTTCTCGCATCCGTTGGGAGCCTCGAAGTATCAGCACATTGCAGGGCCGAAACTGATTGACCTAAAGCCCTCTGTCTCTCCCGAGCTTCGTGATGTCTTACTCTGCGAAGCAAAATTTTTAGGGATTGACGGAGACGGCTTCGAGGATGCCCAGTCAATGCAGGCTGCAATGTCAGCCAAACAGGATCAACAGCCGGCAGAAGCGGAGAGGGCCTCAGTCACCCTCAGTCCGATTCGAAATACAAACGTCTCTAATAATATTATGATGACATGGGCCGAGATTTTAGAGCCTCACGGATTCACTCAAGCTGAAACCGTAGACGGGGTGACGTACTGGAAACGACCCGGCTCAAAGAACAAGCATTCCGCCTCAACTAACTATCAAGGCACTGATCTCTTCTATCCTTGGTCACCGAATTGCCACCCAGCATTGGAGGCCAACCGAGGCTACAACAAATTGGCAACATATACAGCCCTCGTTTTCGGAGATCATTCGTCAGAGGCATTCCGTTTAGCTGCTCAACAGTTGCGGTCTGATGGCAAATTGGCGAATGGCCAGCTTGACCATATCGACATCAGCGAAGCTTTACGCTGTAAAGAACAACCGGCAATAGACTTCTTTGAGTTCGAATCTTTTAGCGAGTTTATGAGCAAAGAAGAGGAGACCGAGTACTTATGTGAGGAGATTATTGCGAAAGGGCAATCATGTGTCATTGCCGGCCCTCAGAAGAGCCTCAAAACGGGAATTGGCGGCCTTGACCTAGGGTACGCCCTAGCAACGGGCGGATATTTCCTCGACGTTTTTCCATGCCCTCGACCGGTTCGCGTCGGCATTATGACAGGGGAATCCAATCGACCCAAGATTCAAAGGGTAATGAGAACGAAATCCCAATCTCCGTTAACCAGTCCGCGATGCGAGCCAATGCTTCATATTACTCGAAAGCTTCCTGATTTTTCTCAGGAACAACAACTCAGACACTTGGAAAATTCCATAAGCCTGCATGGCCTTGAAGTTGTCATCGTTGACCCGGTCTATCTTTGCCTCGGATCATACGCCGATAGCACTTCAAACGTTTCGGCTATGGGGAACCTCTTGAGATCGATTGACGAGATCACTCAACCAGTCGGCTGCACTCCGATCATTCTTCATCACACGAACCGAAAGCATGAACCCCATAAGCCGCTCACATTGAGAGACATTTCAGGAGCGGGCTTTGCGGAGTGGGCGAGGCAATGGATTCTTTTAAGCCCTCGGAGTGACTTTGATCCAGCAACATATCAGCACAGTCTTTGGATGGTTGCTGGCGGCTCAGCCGGACATGCCGGCAAATATGCCGTTGATGTTTTCGAGAAGGGAGAAGACGGAGAATGGGCCTGGATTACCGAGGTACGATCCGAGGGGGAAGAGAAGGCGGCCTACAAGGAAAGGAAAGAGCAGAGGAAAGAAGACGCAGAAAAGGCCAAGTCTGAAGAGTTTGTGAGGAATCTTAAAATGGCAATCGTGAGCAGAGAGGACGGCTCAACGATCAACGATATCAAGCGCTACTTTAAGGAGAATGGCTTTCCATTGAGAAGCCGCATCAACCGAGAAAAGCTGGACGATTTCGTGGAATTCGGCTTCGTGAAAAAAAAGAGAGCCAAGCGAGGGAACAATCAGAATGTAGATGCCTATTTCCCAGCCGATGAATGGGCCGAGCCTACTGAACAACCTTCCGAACAGGAATCGAAATCCTGCAAGTGATTCAAAAAGGATTCGCTTGCCTATTGCGAGCGAACAGCGAAACAGCACACCCGACCCCAAGGAGGTGTGTGTTTAGATGGAGCGAAGTAGTAGTAGTTGACTACCTCTGTATATAGGGGCTGATTCCACTACTGCTACTCTAGAAGTAGTCTCAAACCTATGGAATTGCGACCTTTCTCTGTACCGGAGAAGCGAGCAGCAAGTTTTGAGACCAGATCGAGAAGAATCGGCCCCACAACTTTAGGAGTACTAGAAACTATGTCACACGCCATTTCAGTCACAACTGCGGATCGGGGGCCGGCAACGATCCCGATTCAGACGATCCGTCTCGTTCGTCAGGGCGAAAAGCGAGAAGCGATTATCGTATTCAACGACGGTAGGGAGGTTAACGTGAAAGAGTCCTACAAAATCGTCAGTGAACAGCTTACAGAAGTTCGAGTTTGGGGAACTATTAGCATCGAACAAGTCTTCTAAGTGTAAGCGAAATTCACTGGATCCGTTGCACGAAGTTTCATCAGGCCGCAAACGGGTCCTTTTTGGCGTTTCGGTCGCTTGCGGGGCATGCGGAGGTGCCGGAAATGTAGGTAGCTACATCCTTTCATTCAGGTTTTATTTTCGGCATCCCACCCATTCCGCCAACGTTCGACGAATTCACGAATCGTGACTCACTAAGAGTTCACCTGATTGCGAATCTTCCAGTTTTAGCCGGCCTGGTCTCACAGTCGGGCCGGATTATTTCCTCCTTAGAGTGGGAGCTCTCAATGAAAACAGCTAAGAACGAATGTGAAACCCTGAACTCATTTATCATGAGAAATTCGACAGAGAAACACATCGAGGAAAAGCAGAAAGGCATTGGGCGAGTGCGACTCAAAGACCGGCTGCCACCAAGGGGGCGTCTTGGTTGAACATGATCTCTCTGCCGAAGCTCGAGTCATGAGACACACTCCAACCATGGAAGCCGAGGAATCAAAATTTGTGATCGTTGGGGAAAATCCATTTAGGGATGTCTCTCTGATGTCGGTCCTCGACCTACAAAGGATCATTCTTTGGATAGAATCAACAACGATGGGGGCAACGAGCCTGAAAATCGCCGGTGATTTACTCGCACTGAATAGGCCAGGAATTAAGAGAGCGATTGAATCCTTCTCTCAGGTATCATATAGAATGCAACTGAGGTTCAGACTATTTTGTGTACTTTCAACCTCTGGATTGTCATCTCAATTGAAAGGGCCGACTTGTGGGGTTCGAACCAAATCCTAGGTACTTGACGGAATGCATTCTATGTGGAGATTCGCAAGGAGGGGCGACCGCTGGTTTATCTGATTACCACCAGTACGATTGTCCAAACTGCGGAAAATTCCTCGTCAGTGAGGTCTTGTCTGAGTTGAACTGGGATCAAGTGCGGAGATTTCAACAACTTCATTTGGTTTCAGGAGTCGTGAGAAATCATTGGGAGAATCTGCGACGACGAAGGCCAGGAAACTCTGAATTGATAAGAGTTGAAAACTATGAATCACTTGAAGAGATTGCCGCATTGGCTCCGAAATCACCCAAGGAAAAGTCTTACTATCTATTAAAATCCTTGATTGATCGCACGTCGATATTCGGAGATGAGTTGGAACTAAAAAAAGAATTGTGTGTTCTCTGTTTCGCACAAGACGTTTCCGAGTTGAACAACTTTGCCAGACATCTTGACTCTCAAGAGTATGTGAAGATCTCAAATGATAATGATAGCCCCTTCACATCACAGCGAATTCCATATCTGAGGGCTGGTGTAACAGCAGATGGATTTGATTTTTTAGGAGATGCTGCTAACCCTCTTACGATCTTCATCAGCTCTACAGTCTACGACCTCCTCGACTTGCGAGCAGAGTTAGCCGAGCATCTTGAGTCAGCCGGTCATATCGTTCGCATGTCAGAAGACTATGAGCGGTTCGATGTTGATCAGAAGTCTGACTCAATCCAGCAATGTCTTAACAATTTGAAGGCCTCGGAGGTCATTATCTGCCTCCTTGATCAACGTTTTGGAGGAGTGATCCAAGACCATGCAAACGAGCACTGGAACGGGAAATCAGCGACTCAGGTTGAATATGAGTATGCCCGCAAACTTGACTTGCCGGTTTATGCTTTTATTCGTGACAAGGCTGAGTTAGACGCCGGCCTTATTCGTAGCGGAGACGGAGATCGCACACGCTGGATCGAGGCAAGGGGGAGAGTCGAGATCAAGGCTAAGTGGCTAGAGTTCTATGACTCACTCGTGAAGCTCAAAGGAAATCCACAAGAGCCGAACTGGTACGATCCATTTCGAACCTCAGTTGATCTCAAGAAGCTTGTTGACAAACGACTCGATGATTATGTGAAAAGCCGATGAAACTTGAACCGCTCCAAAGTTCGCCGATCCTAAAATATCGCAAAATCGTCTTTCCGCCTTTGATCGCATTGATCGTGGGGTATGTCGGCTGCACTGTAGATGTTTTCTGGATCAGGACAAAAGCTTATGACACATATAAGCCTGATCAAAAACTGTACAAGCAGGTCGGGTTTGGTCTCGTTTCTGGCAAGCTCGGTTACATGATACTCCGGAAGACACCAGAAAGTGTCCCCTTGCAGTTTTCTTTCAAAACTCACAAACCAATAATCGAACCTGCCATCAGAATCGAAGACCACTGGGATTTTAATTCGTTCTCAATTGCGTCTTGGTTTGTGGCGTTGGTTGGATTTTGCCTCTATTGGCTTAGACAAATTATGAGATTGGCTTTCCTGAGGCTTTGGGAACAACCAACAACGGAGCCGCTTTGATATGTTCAGGTTACTGAATCTCTTATGAGTTTGACGGTTGCTAGGCCGGCTTTAGTTTAGGCAATCGGGAGATTCATTTTTCACGTTGCCGACACATTGATTTGCAGCGACAACCTCAATGTCCATTTGCCGGCCTTGGACGATTTCTTCGATGATGTCGTTTCCATCAATCGAAGGATCGGCCCAAACGTCATAGGCATCGGGGGAAAGGATCACCGGCATTCGATCATGATATTCAGACGCAATACCATCAGACTGAGCTGTGAAGATTGTAAATGTCTCTATGTCTCGCCAGGCCGACCACAGGCCTGCAAATGCGAAAGGTTGATTGTCGGGCATTCGGAAATGGAAAGGTTTCTTCTCTCTCCATTCATACCAACCGTCAGCGAGGACAAGGCAACGTTTACTTTTGAGAGCCGGCTTGTAGCTCTTGGCAATCTGCTCGGAGCGAGCATTGATCATGCGATAGCCGATCTTCTCGTCCTTTGCCCAGGGAGGAATGAAGCCCCATCTCATGAGACTCAGTTCCCTTGAGCCTTCACTGAGCCGGATGACAGGATTCATCTGAGTTGGTGCAATGTTGAATCGAGGTAATAACTCAGGCTGAGGCTCAACTCCAAAGACTTCAGCAAGTTCCAGAGGATTCATTCGAAGCGTATAGCGACCGCACATAATTTCGATCTAAAAAAAGTTGCCGGAAAATCAAATTCGGACATCACTAAGGAAACCAGTGATAAAGGAGATGTAGTTGGTGTACAAAAACTGTTCGAAGTGGTGGGCTAATCGAAGACTGATTGCTTAGTTAGTCATTTTCTTTGAGATCTTGCATTACTGTTTCAGACGCACCGCGGAAATCTGGGAAGTATTTTACGGTATTAACGCCAACTCGTCGGAGTTTTTCCCGCAATTCTTTCAATTTAGAATAAGGTAGCGTGAATTTGTGGAAAAAATAGGTGCCTGAATCGTTGCCGAAAATTTTGTTTATGGTGCAATCAAGAGACACAGTGTCAATGGCCTTTCTTCCTTCATTTATTGTTGGAGGTCTCCATAACGTGAAAACGCCTTGTTGAGCCCTTAAATTCACATTAGTGGAAGCTGGCGCTGTCACTAGTTTCAGGTGGTTTTCGGACTCATGGAGTTTTAGGGATTGGAGAACAAAATTGTCGTAATCAAAAACCCAAACTGCGATTTTGTTGTCTTCAGAAGAACTATGATTCTTTTTTTTATCTTCCTCTTTGATTGCTCCCTCTACTGCAAAGTACATAGAGACTAACGGGTCGCGAGACCAGTCCAACAATCTTGTTGGAATCCCATAATGCTGGGCTTGGCCAGTCAATGGAAGTAAATTGTCAGGGGGCCAAAAATTGCCTGTCCGGAGTGATACTAAGCTGATACGTTTGTCATGCCGCATCTCATCTGATTGGAGACACCGACGAATTTCACTGTCGATTTCAGGCATTGGCAATCCTTGAGAATCGGCATGCCTAAAGAAAGAAGCTAGTACCTTCGGCTCAAATAGTATCAAATCTCTTTCAAAGTGTTTTCTTCCTCTAGGTAAGTAAGTGTCAGTTACTGATTTCCGTTTTGAGCTTGGCACAAGCCTGTGTTCATTATCTCCCTCACCGACTGAAACACCTCGATACAGAAATTTTACAGAGTAGCTTCCGAATCCGTAATCACTGATGAGAAGTGACTTCATGAAGTCATCAACACTCTTGCAATGTGTCGTTTTAACTACGTTTAATTTGCTTACGGTCACTGGTCAATACCTGTCGTTATCGCGGAGGTAAAACTCTGTCGGTTATTCCATCCTAGTGCAAAATTAAGAAGCTATTCCTCTGGCACAATTAGCGTTTCAGTGATTTTCACATTTCCCGACTCGGCAGCGGCAAGGATGGCTCTTGCTCGTTTTCGGCAGACTTGGAGCATCCATTGTTGAGCAGTAGTAAGCCCCTCAATCTGAGCGACCTGATTGAACAAATCGGCGTCCTCATCAGAACATCTGATGTTTAACTGCTGTCCTGTTCTTGTTGGTTTC
This sequence comes from Thalassoglobus sp., assembly GCF_048270125.1. Classification (NCBI taxonomy): domain Bacteria; kingdom Pseudomonadati; phylum Planctomycetota; class Planctomycetia; order Planctomycetales; family Planctomycetaceae; genus Thalassoglobus; species Thalassoglobus sp. Next base: position 14,425 of record NZ_JBLWTN010000040.1, read on the forward strand.
TTTTTAGCCATGGGTAGATTGTGGTCTCGAAAGATACGATCTTGCAAGCGAAGAGAAGCTTGGACTGCAAGGTGGAACCTATGGGTGCCGAGTGGTATCCATTGATATGTTTTCGGTGTGGGAGTATGATTAAACGATGCAAGCTTCAGGGCAATTCAGATCACCGAGTTCGTTCGGCATTCGAGCCCTATGGTGGTCGCTGGTACTGACTGTTGAATGTTTTATCACTGTCAAGATGATTGCGGGCCGGTGGTTTCCATTATTCGCAGAGAATTGCCTCATTACGGACCTTTGAATCGGGCTCTCTCGGCCTGCAAATGGGGGTTGCAGAAGCATCACAGGTTACATGAAGCAAATAAAACGAGCCTCAACCAGGGGCGGGCCAGCTCCTAGGAGGCTCTCACTCCAACAAGTACGGGCCTGAACTTACTGGAGTGTCTTTTCATAATAGGCAGCAGCCAAATACTTTCAACAAGGAATCTCATGGCATCACTGAACAAGCATAATGGTGGCTGGAAAATCCGATTTAAGAATTCAGCTGGCAAGCAATGTTTTTTATTTCCGGGCAAGATGCCAAAGAAAAACGCTCAACAAGTAAAGACTCACATTGAGGCTCTTGTGTCAGCTCAGCACTCCTCAACAGCAATTCCGGTTCATACCGCAATCTGGCTCCGAGACTGTGATGAGAAGTTTCTCGCGAAGCTTCACAAGCTCGGCTTGATCGAGAAGCCAAAGGGGCAAAGCTCTGCACTCAATATCGAGGCTCTCTGTGATCGAATGCTCGAGGGCCGATCAGAGATCAAGGATTCAACTCGGAAGGTCTGGAAGCGATGCAAGAGACTACTCCTTAAGTGCTTTGACGGCTCAAAGCCGATTGACTCTTTCACAATTGGAGATGCTCGAGATTTTCGCGAGTTTCTAATTGCAGACGGAAAGGCCGAGAATACAACTCGAAAAATGTGTTCAGTAGCTTCTCAGTTCTTCGAGGATGCAGTTGAGAGGGAAGAGATCTCCAGGAATCCATTTAAATCAAAAGTCATTCCGAAGACTGTTCAGCCGAATCGGAAACGAGATTTCTTCATCACTCGCGAAATGGCTGAGAAGGTCCTCCAGGCTTGCCCTGATCATGAATGGCGGTTGATCTTCGCTCTCAGCCGGTTCGGAGGCCTACGCTGTCCCTCGGAAACTCTCTCTCTCAAGCTGAGCCATGTTCAATGGGATCAAGGCCGACTTATCGTTCCGAGTCCTAAGACTGAGCATCATGAGGGCAGAGAACAGCGAATCATTCCAATCTTTCCAGAACTCCGGCCCTACCTAGAGGAATCATACAATCAGGCCGGCAAGGATCAGGAGTATTTGATCACTACTTACCGCATGAGCGAATCGAATCTTAGAACTCACCTAAGAAGAATCATCCAGAGAGCCGGCCTGGAGCCTTGGGAAAAGACTTTCCACAACTTGCGGGCAACTCGTCAAACGGAACTCGAGGAGGAGTTTCCTACCCATGTTGCGTGCTCTTGGATCGGAAACACAAAGGAAGTCGCCCTAAAACACTACCTCCAAGTGACAGAGAAGCATTTTGAGAAGGCTTTAGAAAGGGACACAATTAGGGACATGAACACAACGGAACAGGGAAGAATAGAGGAGAACAGAGAAACCGATTTAGGTGACAAAGACCGCAATAAACACGCGAAATTGCATAAAAAATGCCGTTCACAAGGAACGGCAAAGTGGTCGCATCCGGACTCGAACCGGAGACCTTCTGTGTGTAAAACAGACATTCTAACCAACTGAACTATGCGACCGGACGCATTCTAGTTCTGCATTGAGATCGTGGCAAGTGGGTCGGTTTGAGATTCATGGCCGACTTCGATTTCGGTGTCTGACTCTTTCAGCTCAGGTGAATCGCAACGATTTCAACAATATTGCGAGGGATGGATAAGTTGCCGGATGGATGTCACGATCCTTTGCTCAGTCAATTTTGTGATGTTCACCAAAGCGTCGTGGCGGATTTTCTGCTTCTCGCTCCCCTAAAAAAGTTATAGTGGGACGATTCTTCGCAAAGTCATGCAGCCAAACAGGTTGTGGCTGCTGTGTTTGTTTTGATTGGGAATCGGGAGCATCATATTGAGTTCCAAGTGATTGGCAGGTGCTTGATCTCATCTTGCTCTGAGCTGCTGAATACCGGTACAAATTGCCGGTCGAGCAATGGATGCTCCTCTCAGTTCAGATCGGATTGACCAAAATTTACTAGGGATGGACTTCAAGCAAGGATGCTGAACAGGCTGCGAGACTGGTTTTGTCCCGATCTCGGGATTGACCTCGGGACGGTGAATACACTGATCACCGTTCGTGGAGAGGGTGTGGTCGTTGATGAGCCAACAGTGGTCGCTTTGGAAAAGAAGTCGCGTCAAATTCTCGGTCGGGGAGCCGCTGTCGGGAAGTTGGCAAAGCAGATGATTGGGCGAACGCCCGGGTCGATTGAGGCAGTTAAACCGGTACGGCATGGAGTCATTACCGACTTTCAGTTGTGTGAGCAGATGCTCCGATATTTCTTTCGAAAAGCTGCCGTACAGAAAGCTGGTTTGCGACCACGTGTGGTGATCGCGGTCCCTTCTGGAATCTCACCCGTCGAAAAACGCGCGGTCTTTAACTCTGCTGAACGGGCCGGAGCTGGTCGGATTTACCTTATCGAAAAGGCCAAGGCTGCGAGTATCGGGGCGGGTCTGCCGATCTCTGAACCGCTGGCAAGTATGATTTGTGACATCGGAGGGGGGACGACGGAAGCTGCGATTCTGAGCTTGGGGGAAATCGTGGCGAGCCGGTCGAGTCGCATCGCTGGCGAAGCGATGGATGAAGCAATCGTCGATGCCGTCCGACAGCGATTTTCTTTGCGAATCGGGATGGCAACCGCCGAGCAATTGAAAATCGAAATTGGATCTGCCTACCCCTTGGATAACGAATTAACGACGGAAGTCCGTGGGCTGGATAGTATCAGTGGGATTCCACGCAAAGCGATAATCACCAGTGAAGAGTTACGACTGGCGGTGGAAGATTGCCTCTGGAAAATTGTGAACAACATCAAAGCCACTATTGAAGTTTGTGATCCCGAACTGATTGGAGACCTCGCCGATACAGGAATCATCCTGACTGGCGGAGGCGCCTTGTTACGGAACAGCGATCTTTTCTTTAGTGAGCATCTGGGCGTGCCCGTCCGCGTTGATCCTCAACCATTGACGACAGTTGCTCGAGGAACAGCAATCTGCCTGGACCATCTGCAACACTGGCGTCGTCGTTTTCAAACAGAAGGCGTTGGATTTTGATTTGGAATCGGGAATTCTCGGTTTACACATTTTAGAACTGATCCTGAGACTTGAAATTGCTCTCTCAAACGTTGAGAAAAACGGCTATTCCAGAGGTTTTCGGACTGGTTCTAATCAAGATTGAAGTTGAGTCACCATGAATGCCTCGCGTTGGCAATCTCCGTTCTCGATTTGGCTAGGCTGGCTGCTGGTTGTCGCGTTCCTGTATTTTGGGCCTGCGACATTTTCGAATCGATTGTCGAGTGCCATTCTGAGCGGGGCAGGGTGGTCGTTGACGACATTGAATGAGCTGCAAGAGTGGTCAAGAAAATCCGTGTCTGTCGAGAAGGGTACTCAAGCAACAAATGTTGACGCACAACAGTTACGCTCTCTCGAACAGCAAAACCGCGACCTGGCAATGATGGTTGCGAGCTTGCGAGAACAAAACGTTCTTTTGAACTCATTCCCTGCAGGACCTGAGTTCTCAGAAACTCTTCCGCTCCGAAGAACAATTGCAGTTTCAACGAATGTGATTGGCTCGCGCGGAAATGAATCGCAGGGAGCGCTGCGGTTACTCGTTTCGCTTGGGGAACGTGAAGGGATCGCTGAAAATGAACTTGTTCTGGACGGTGTCGGGTTGCTTGTTGATCAAGGGGCTTTGACTGGATTGTCAGCTGACCAACTTGTTTCTTTGGGGAAATCTCTTTTTGGCCGGACAGTTCAGGTGGGGAAGTGGACCACGCTTGTTCAGCCGGTGACTGATCCTGACTTCCGAACTGCGGTGCGGTTGGTCCGTTCTTCTGAATTCGGAACGGTGATGGGAGCGCGAGGAATCCTGAAAGGGACCGGCGACGGTTGCGAAATGATTGAAGTGGTCGGCACAGAACCCGTTGCAGTGGGGGATCTCGTCTATACCGATACTCTGGTTTCGCCAACTTCGGTCCCTGTTTATTGTGGACGAGTGACGAATGCCTCGATCGCAGCCAATGCCGCCCACTGGACCATTCATGTGAGTCCAGCCAGCTCGATTGAGTCGACCCCAGCCAAGCTGACGGTGTTGAAGACTGATCTCAATCTGCGCGCCGAAACGCCATCGCCTTGAAAGAGAGCATTTTCAGCGCTGGTCGTGCCCGTGAAGTTCACTCTCATGGCTTGGTAGACTGCTCGCCTTGAGGCAGAGCAGAACCGTCAATTCAAAATATGCGAAAGTCTGAACGAGAGTCTGAAATAGTCGGGATTCCTGCTTCGAGTTCTGGCCTAATTTCTCCAGGTTTTCGTTTGCTCGCTCTACTTCTTTTCGTAAACCGCAGCGGAATAAGCGGAGAAGATGTGCATGAGCCAACCGAGGAGGAAAATCCAGAGGATGACGTCGATCACAAAGTGAATCGCTGCCGCAAGCATTCTTCCCTGAAGAAGTTGGCCTAAGCCAAGAATAAAGAAACTACACAAGGCAGCGAGGACATTTCCATCACTTCCACGGGTGCTCATAGGTGGCATTCATTTCTGTTGAAAGGATCATTGTTCGCAGTTCTACTCCCTGCGAAGGTTCCTTGAAGTTTTTATCGATAAGGCGTTGAAGTCAAGGGGCTGGTCTCCGTTTTTTTGTTCTGTCTCCTCGGCAATCACCTCCATCTCTCACCTCAACCTCATTGGTTTCCTGTCACTTCATGTGGATGAGTTTTTGGGTGACGAAGTTCCGAAGATGTCAGCCTGGGCAGAGCGTGAAGTCGTTTCAACAAGGGAGAATTAAAACGGGGAGAATCAAACAAAAAAAGAGCAGCAGGATTTGGTCCTGCTGCTCTTTGGTTTCGGTCTGTTTCAACTGATATTCGTTGAAACGATCGGTTTATGGGACATAGGTTGTGGTATCCCAGTTGAAGAAGAGTTCTCCGAACTCAAACCCGGTATTGATCGGAGCTGATGAGTTGAAGGTCGATCCGATGATGTCAAACTCGTTGCTGGTCCCATCTCCGGTGAATCCGATGATGCTGGCTGCCGAAACTCGGAATGTGCTCGTTCCCATTCCCGGGTAAAGGTAGGTCAGACCAGGTCCAACGAACGGTGGGAGTCCATCTCGGCTGGCGAGACGTTGTGCATTTCTGCGTCGAGTCGAAATTCGGAACGGTCCTGCGAGGTCTGGAGCCGCGATACTTCGAAGACGTGATTTGAACCTTGGTTCTGCATTGTCGTACCAGGCTCCCGTGTTGGTGACATCGATCGAGTTTCCTGTGTTCCCGGTAAAGACGAGGTCGAGTCGGGCCAAAGGATCGCTAAAGTATGAATTGACTGTGAACTCGTTCTGATTCCATGTTCCGTTTGTGACAGGTGGATTCGCTGTTGAGCGGAATGATTCGAACCAGACATCTGTTCCAAAGTTTCCGGAGAAGACGTTGTCCGTAATGTTGGCGATCACTCCACCGAATCCATCGCTGGCATATCCACCCTCAAACGTTGTTCCTCTACCACCGTCGCTGGTTCCGACTCGCATGACGAAGCCAGTTGCATCGAACTGTGAGCCGATTCCGTTGTTGTTGACGATGTTGTTGTCCATGTTGAAGAGCATTCTCGGATCAGCGAAGATTGAACCGTTTGCCTGCATTCCATGGGTTTCATCATTAAGTGGGTTGTTGTCCGGTGTCGGAGCATCTTTGAAGTTATACTGTGTTTCGTCCGAGGTGTTGACAACGTAAACACCTTCGCCATCGTTCACGGTAATCGTGTTGTTCAGCAGGTTGAAGACCATGTCTGGGCTGAAACCAGCGTTGAGGATATCAACACCCCGTCCGCGATTGTCGAAGATGACGTTTGTGTCGACGGTGATGTCGGATGACGCCAGGTTGAGAGTCGCCACTTCGATCCCATCGCTTCCATTCCCTGTGATGGTGTTGTTGGTGATTTCAGACTCGACAGTCACAATTCCATCAGCCCGGATTTCAATTCCGATGTCTGCGTTGTCAGCGATGAAGTTGTTGTCGATTCCGATGATATTCCCGAAGGCCAGTGTACTTTGGATATCGATACCGCTGGCACCGTTGTCAGTGATCAGGTTGTTGTGGATATCAGCAATACCGACAGCTGTGGATTGAATACCAGCTGCTCCGTTTCCTCGAATGATGTTTCCAAGGCTGAAGCCATCTCCATCGACACCGTTCTGGCCAATTTCCAGAAGGGAATCAATTCCATACGATCCGTCCAGCTGAATCCCTGAGCCACCATTGTTGACGATCTCGTTCTGGGTCCAGATCCCGGTAACATTTCGTTGATCCAAGGCTGAGTTGGCTCGGTCTGTGACATGAATACCGTGGCTGGAGTTTGCGTCGATCAGGTTGCTGTTGATGATTGAATCAAGCACAGCGTCTGCTTCGACCCGCATGTGAATTCCGCGGGTGTTGTTGCGGATGATGTTGTCTTGAATAAAGTACGTGTCGGTCGTGTTCGCATTCTGTGACAGAAGGCTGATTCCGTCTCCAGTGTTGGACTCAATTGTGTTTCGCAGAATCGTTCCGTTGATGAATCCATCATCTCTGCGGTTCATTCCGATTCCATCTGATCCATTGCTGGTGATGATGCTGTCTTGAATCAGGATTTCATCGAAGGTGCTGAACTCTGTAGACAGGATGTTGACGCCACGTTGACCGTTTCCATTGATCAGGGCCTCTTCAACAAACAGGTCGACCAGTGAGGTGTTCACAGTTGGTGAATCCGGGCTGGAGATGATGCTGATTCCATGATCTGTGTTGTTTGAAATCGTTGTCAGTCCAGTGAATTCAGGATCGACAGGGCTGGTGACGGAAACACTCATTGTGGACCCGTTAAAGGTTTGTCCACGGTAACCGCTGCCAGCGTTTCCTGTGATCGTTGCGTTCATCAAGTCAATGTTCGCTGCGGAAGTGTCACGTGTGATGATGTTCAGTCCACTGCCTGAGGTACTTGCTGTGTACTCATCACGTGAACTGTTGAGGTTGAGCATCGATGCTCCATGCAATTCACCGCGAAGGTTTGAAGCGAAGTTCTGATCGATGATGTTGTCTTCTAATGTGACGTTGACAACACTGTCTGTCAGGTCGAACTGAATTCCGCTGTTCCCGCCGACACCGGCTTGCGTTACGACGCCTGGATCATCCAAAGGAAGAGTCGAGGCTGCGAGCATGTAGTTTGCGAGTTTCTGTTTGTTTGCTGCAATCGTCGCAGCACTTGGTGCCACCATTTCCAGCTGACTGCCACCAGCAGTTCCTGGAACAAGTGGGAAAGTCTGATCAGCGGCGTTCATGTCGACTATGTAACCAAGGTCACGGAACATGGCAGCTGTGACACGGGTGATTTTCCGCGGAGCTGTTCCAGTTGCCGAGTAGGTCATCAACTCGTCGCCGTAGACCGCGTCATCCCAGTGGGCATAGTCCGATCCAGGGCCGATTCCAGTTTGCAATGGGACGCCTGTATCAGTCAGGTTAAACAGTGCGTTGTGTTCTGCCACCGCATTCGCTCCGGTAAAGAGAGCATTCGGGTAGTCGACTAAACCTTTCTGAGCCCACAGGAAGTCTGTGAATCCCAGGACATGTCCCATTTCATGAATGATGACATCACGAAGTTCCAAAGCTGGCAATGTTGGGAGGAACGAATTACTGAATTGCATGAGTCCCAGGTAAGGAAGCATGTCAGCATCGTTTCTCTGAGCGGTGAATCCAGCTTGTCCCAGAATACCTGGTCCAAGGTCAGCTCCTTCAGCTGTAATGGTGATGTCGTCAATCAGTCCGTAGATCGGATCGACAACATCAGGCAGGTCACCAATGATGAATTCTTGCCAGCGTTGAGCGGCGAAGTTGAATTGTGCTTGCTGTGCCGGAGTCAGACCACCGAGGAAGGCAACATTGATGTTGAACCCACCGATTGGAGATCCGTTCCCTTGGATGAAGTTGTTCGTGATGATCAGGTCATCCATGAGTGAATCGACACCGATGACGTTGATTCCGTTTCCAGCGTTATTGGTCACGTCATTGTTTGTGATGTAGAACTGGTTGTTCGTTGAGTTATCCATGACGAAGGCCATGCCGTCCCGACCGTTGCGGTCGAAGAGGTTCATGTCAAATTCCCAGTCATTGAATGTGGCATCGTTCAGGTAGGCTGCAAAACCGCTTTCCCCGTTGTTGGAGAAAGTATTTGCTCCCATCACGAAGTCGTTCATTTCTGAGTTGTCGACGATGACTGTCAAGCCGTTTCGGCTGTTTGAATCAAACAGGTTCCCTGTGAATCCTGGAATGAATTCCATTGGCTCAAGTGGATCAACCTGTAATGGAGTGTTGATGGTTCCACCATCTCGAGAGGCGAGTAACGCACCAGAGCCAATGTTATTCTCGAAGGTGTTCCGCTGGAATGTTGTCAGCGTGATTTCGCTTCCCATGCCTTCTGCATTGGCAACAAATCCGGCGGAAGTAATGTCCTGGTTATTCGAGAATGTGTTGTCCTCGACGCTTGCGTTAATTGTTCCGCCGTTGATGGCTTCGATTTGCATTCCCGTTTCGTTGAGGTCAGCACTGTTGCCAACAATTCCTGTTGACATTGTCGCTGGATCAAACGGGAACACGTTCGTGGTGTCTGTGAGATCGGAAGGATCGATGAACGCACTTCCATCGCTGAAGACGGGGAGATCAACATCAGGAGCCGTCGGAACAGCGACTGGCAGGTTGTCTGCCATGATGTTGGCCCCATCGGCAATCACCTCAAAGCCAATTCCCATATTGTTGCTTGTGGAGTTACTGAAGAGAGCAAGAGCTCCGTCTCCTGTGAACTCAGCTTGCAGGCCGCCGATTATGTTGTCGCGAAGCACGTTTTCGCTGTAGTGCAAAGATCCCGAGAAGTTTGTCAGTTGTGTTGCGTACTCGGAATTCTCCAGGATGTTGCGGTTGATGCTGACATCAGAAACCATGTCTCCGAAGATGGCACTGCCAGTACTTGCGTTCGGGCCAGTAAGAGTCATCTGGTGATCAATCTGGAAGCCGGCAACTTCGAAACATGTTCCGCCAGCTTCAAGTGTGATGATGTGGTCGTTTCCGACAATTCCACTGCTCGTGAGCAGAGGCAACGGTTGGTCCATCACGAATCCAGGCATCACAAACAGTGTTCCTTCGGATTCGAAGTAGTGTTGAACACTGCTGCTCAAGAGACGTTGGCCACTCAGGAGGCCAAGGCCTGTGTTCAGGTTTGTGTCGGTCTCATCAGCTCGTGGTTGAACGTAGATGATGTCGAATGCACTTTGCTCAGCCAGTGACAGAGCGGAGTATTCTTCGAGTGACATAAACGGATTGCCGACCGAACCGTTTCCAGAAGTCAGATCATCTGGATCAATATGTGCGACATTGTAAGGCAATCCAGTTTTCGGATTGATTGCGATGTTCTGTTGGATTCCGGTTCCAGTGCTGACCGGCATTCGGTAACGGCGAATCACAGAATCTGTGAGTGCGGAAGCGACTGCTGGACGCTTGAACCAACGGATAGGACCGCTTGACGGCATGGTCAGTTCGAAGTTGATCGAGAAGTTCGAACCAAATTCAGGGTCGTTCGTGTACAGTCCGTTTAACCAGAAACTGTCGTTGATCTGTGCTTGAGTTCGGACACTCACACCGGCTGCGGTATCAGTCTCTTCACCCTTGAGGATGTAGAAACCGACTCCGACGTCTACACCGTATCCACCCAGGTAAGGGAATGGAGTTGCGATTTCCGCATCATACGTTTGAAGGGCTTCTTCTGTTCGAATGAACTGTTGAATAGAAATGTTGTTCCCAACGAACGCGTTCTCTCCTTGTCCCACCACGGATGTATTCATCGATTCCCCGACAGGGATCGAAAAGTTCATTCGCATGTCGACATAGCGACCCAGCGATTCGAAACTCCCACCCAACTGGTTGTAATCCCCGTTGTAGGCAGTTTCGTTGTCCCACCAGAAAGAGGCTCCGTAGACACGGTCGTCTTCTGGAATATATTCGCGATATCCGAGACCGAAGCTCGCGGAACCATCTCCACCATCGGAGATGTTCACTCGAGGGTTGACCCACCATAAGGCGCGGTCACTCTCAAACGCTAATGGAATGAACGCATTGAGGTTGGTGTACCCATCCTCAAATCCGTATCGATCCATGCTCGACCGCCCAACACGCCAAAGGATTTCGTCCCTTGGTCTTGTTGCGGCAAAGCCGACGCTTTCGTCCTGCGGGACGAGAGCATTGTTGAATATTGGAGGAGCACCCGGAATAAAGTGCGTTTGTTGCACTCCCGGTGCTGGAACAGCTGCCGAGGCGGAATGATCTTGACCACCAAGTCGTACAGAACCGTAATCCGCCTGGGAAACGGCTCCTCCTTCCGATTGTTGAGCTTCGAAAGCTCCCACATCAGGGGATTGTCCCCACGTGGTCGCCGACAAGCCTAAACAAGCGGTAATAACTTGCAGCCAACTCTTACATGTGTCTTTCATCGATTGCTCCAGCATCCTGCCGTGTTTCAGCCACAGGTCCTTTGTGACTGTGCGTACAGGTCGTTTCTGCGCACTCGTCAACTCGTAACAACCCGCCCCGGTAAAATAGTCCGGTCGTGACGGTTCTACCGGTAATGGTAGTTATCCTGATCAATCGGTTGAGGTCCTCTCTTCAGTTGAGCGGAATTACGGAACAGGTAAGATTTAACGATTGTTCCTGTTTTTCAGGCTCGTCAATTTTCACCGAAGCCGCCCATTCTTCCTGCTTTAACTCAAAGTGAGCAGGGTGGAGGCTGGATGGGTGAGCTCAGAATCGACTCACATTTTATTCTTGAAAAATCTTCAATCGTTGGGAATAAAACGGATCGTCGAGGCCTCTATACTTCCACAGGCACGAAATTGTTATTGCTGCCCGAAACATAACGTCTTTAAATTAAAGACATTAGGAGAAAACGATGAAGAAATTTACTGCTCTGCTCTCAGCGATGTTGCTCTGCGGATGGATGGTTGGATGTGCTCCAAAAGCTGACGATGCAGTACCAGCTGACGCTCCTGCTGATGCTCCTGCCGAAGCACACACTGACGAAGCTCACACCGACGCACCAGCAGCTGACGCTCCTGCAGAAGCACCAGCTGACGATGCAGCAGCACCAGCTGACGATTCATCAGCCGAAGCTGGAACAACTAACTAATCATCTTTACGACAAATTTGTCGTACTGAAGAAAAAAAGCCTGCGAGAACATTCTCGCAGGCTTTTTTGTTTGGTGTGCCGCACTAAAGCATCTTTCGAATTGGTTTGCAGGTTCTCCCTCGTGGCGAACAGCATTTTTACTAGAACCAGTCCGAAAACCTCTGGAATAGTCGCTTGTCTCAACGTTTGAGAGAGTAATATCAGGTTCCAGGACCAGTTCTAGAGAAATGCGTTCTTCACGGGCACACGGTAGAGCAAAATGCTCTCATGTCGAGCAGGGAAGCTGGACTTTGTCGCTGTTGAGGCACTCATCGGCCTCAAATCTGTTCGACAGTCGGTGTGAGCTGGTTTTCTTTCACGAAGGCTTCAAGTTCCTCGACGCGAAAGACACCTGTCGTTGCTCCGGCGTGCTGTACGCAACTGGCCCCCATGGCACTTCCATACATCAAAGACTGCTGGGGTTTTGATCCTTGGAGAACTCCGTACAAAAAACCGGCAACAAAAGCGTCGCCTCCACCTGTCCCATCGACTTGCTCCACTTGATAAGCAGGTAAATGAATGACGGATGAGGTCTGGTCTCGGAGGATCGAACCATCTGGACCTGAGGTGATGACAACGGTTCCTGCACCCTGATTCAGGAAGATCTCAGCCTGTTTCACTGGATCGCTTTCACCAGTCAGCAAGTGAGCTTCGTCCTGGTTCGGAAGGAAGATATCTGTCTCTGGAAGCGCCACTTTGAGCATCTCAATGCAATCGTCAACACGATCCAGCACGACATCCAGAACGGTGGTCACCTGAAGCTCTCTAGCTCGTGCAAACATCTCTCGAACATTCTCTCCAGAAAGTTCCGGATTCAACCCGAACCCACCAACATACACGATTTTCGACTTCTGAAGCAGTTCATCCGAGACTTCCCGGCCTGTTAATTCAGTGTTTGCACCGACAGCGTGGATAAATCTGCGGTCTTCATTTTGCACATTCACGACCATCGTCGCGGAGGTTTGAGACTTTTCTGAGATCCGAATATGTTCGCAGCAGACATCGTTCTCAGCGAGGGCGCTTCGTACATATTGACCAAATGGATCATTTCCGACACAGCCAACGAGGGAGACTTTGACTCCGAGTTTGGCCAGATCGGTACTCACGTTCGCTGCACAACCGCCAATGGTCAGTTCCAAGCTTGGTGTCGTAATGAGACCACCTGGAGCTGGGAACTTCCGGATCGGAGCACAGACATGATCTGCCACGATAATTCCCACGCAAATGACGTCACATTCTGAAGCAGCAGAATTCATTTTTGTCCCTGATTCTTTGAACTGACCCGAAATCCCGGAGTCGATCTCTCAAGCAGTGAAATTCCCTCGTAGCATAGGTTTTCAGATCGCTTCTTGCACTCCCTGTGACTCTTTGTACTGGGAGTCGGAAGATGAGAGACAATTGTGACCGCGAAGAGGCTTTGTTGATCATCTCTTCGTTCATCAGCTGGAAGCCTGAAGCGACGCATTCTCATTCAAGGAAAAGGGCTTGTTAAGAGATCGAAGTGCGTTCTGGTTCAGTCACCTCTGCTTTTTTTTGGCCGCGTGAGGCCTCCTCGGTACGCGATTGAACCCGAGCGGCACGTCTGGCCTGAACCCGTTCGGATAATCGCAAAATCAGCGGGTATGTTGGCAACGAGAGAACTGTTGCGACGAGAAGTGAACCAATAATGAGAGGTGTCCCGAGCGTGTAGAAGACATTCGAGAAGGTCGACCACCATTCGGTGTAACTGGAATACTGAAAAAGGCTAACGAATTCTTTCCAGCTGATCTGCGTGTGTGTGAACATGGCACCGATACGATAATTCATCCAGTAGATTGGAATCATCGTGAACGGATTTGAGACATAAACTGCGACGAGTGCAGCAAAGCGATTGAAGCGGAAAAACGGCTGTGTGAGAAAGGCGACGGCAAGAACTAACAACATTTGAATTCCAAAGGTCGGGGTGAGACCAATGAAAATTCCAATTGCCGTTCCCATCGCAATGGAATGCGGAGTGTCTTTGAGTTGCAGAATAGCATGCAACCATTGACGTGGATCGCACCACCAGATCAATCGCGATTGCCAGGACATCGAGAAATTCCCACTTGGGCAGCCATACTCGTCATCAAATGCGAACAATTGCGTCGAGAAAAAATGTGGTCCATCAACACGTTGCGAGCAGGTTAACCTCGCTTGTGCTGTGGATACCGCGTCATCAGGATTCATCACCTGCTGAGTCACTCTGGCCTCTTGTTTCTTCGGTTGTCATCTCGACCAAATGCAGTGAGTTGGTCGGAGCGAGTCGATTGATATTTTTCGCATCGGCCCCAACCGGCTGCAAAATTTGCCGAATCGTTACTGATTCATCAACTTCGTGACAAGAGGCAGGACATCTTCCTGATAGGTAAACTCTGCGGGGTCTTCGGGGTTTGGGAATTGCCCAGCAAGTTGCCCGTCTTTCCCATAGACGTACACAATGGGGATCGATCCCTGTTTGATTTTTTCGTTATAAACGGTGTCAGAAGCGGTCGAGCAGAGAATGTTCTGAAATGTGGCACCTTGTTTTTTCAGAACAGCCAGAACCGGCTTGGTGTACGTTTCAACTGGTTCGTCTTCGAATCCCTGGTAGTCCAGCGAGATCGATAAGCACGCAACTTGATCCGAATGCTCTTTGTGAAGTTGGACAAGATTGGGGAACTCGATCAAGCAGGGGGCACAGTAAGTTGCCCAGACGTCGACAACAACGATTTTGCCTTTGTGTTGCGCGATCAACTCCTGAGTTTTATCCCAGCTCTTGATTTCAAGTTTCACTTCTTCAGTCTGACTTGTTGATGAATCCGATGGTGTTGCTGGTTCTTCAGTTTGACCTGCCGGGGCTGGTGTCTCATTGGCGGGAGTCTCTGGAGTCACCGCGCCTCCAGCTTCGGGAACTTCGGGGGCGGGAGATGTTCCAGGTTCTTTTGAACATCCTGCCGCGACCAGAAAGGGGACGAAGGCCAATAGAAGTAAGGTTGTTTTCAACATCTCATCAATCCATCGTGAAATTTTTGAAGTGATCACATCTTTTGAGTCGTTGCTTGAGTGATCGCTCGTTCGTTTCCAAACGCCCATTTGGAAATTAGTCGTGCCCTGACTCCTCGGTTCTCAAATCGCCTCGTCGTTCATTGAGGTTCACTAGAACTGGTCTCAATACTTACTGTTCACTTCTCTGGTACAGAGAAAGGTTGCAATTCCATAGGTTTTGAGACTGCTTCTAGAGCTTTCCCGCCACCGTTCAAAGGGCACTCTTCATTGATACTCTCAATTGGTGAGGGCTTCAATCACTTTTTGTCCCATTTCAACAGTTCCAAGTGAGACTTCTCCATCTTTTGCCAAGTCCTTGGTGCGATGTCCTGCCGACAGAACAGCGTCTACCGCTGCTTCGACTGCTTTCGCTTCGTCTTCAAGGTTCAGCGAATGTCGAAGCAACATGGCAGCTGCCAAAATTGTGGCCAGCGGGTTGGCGATTCCAAGCCCTGCAATATCCGGTGCCGATCCGTGGATCGGTTCGTAAAGTCCAGGGCCATCGCTTCCGAGTGAGGCACTCGGGAGAAGTCCCATCGAACCGGGAAGCATCGATCCTTCGTCGGTGAGGATATCTCCGAACATGTTGCCAGTCACCACCACATCGAATGTTGATGGACGAGAAATCAGATGCATCGCCATCGCATCAACCAGGACAACATCGTATTTCAGGTCTGGAAACTCTTCTCGTACAACACGTTCAGCGACTTTTCGCCAAAGCCGAGATGCTTCCAGCACGTTAGCTTTATCGACAGATGTTAAATGTCCTGAGCGACCCTGAGCAGCTTTTGCAGCGACTCGAACGACCCGTTCGATTTCGTGCGTACTGTAAACCATAGTACTGGTCGCGGTCTCGCTGCCATCGGCATTCTGTTCCAATTTGGAATCACCGAAGTAAATTCCCCCGGTCAGTTCTCGCACGAAGAAAATATCGGTGCCTTCCACGATTTCTCTGCGGAGAGGAGAAGAATCGAGCAGGAACTCGTGTGTGGTAATTGGGCGTAAGTTTGCAAATAGACCTAACTCTTTGCGAATTTTCAGGAGTCCAGCCTCGGGACGAGTCTTCGCGGTCGGATCATCCCATTTCGGGCCACCGACAGCACCGAGGAGAATTCCATCAGCACTTTTGCATGCGTTTAATGTCGACTCGGGAAGCGGGTCTCCGAAGTCATCAATCGCGTTTCCGCCAATCGGGTGCGATTCAAACTCGAACTTGTGTCCAAACTTTCCAGCAACTTCGACAAGAATCTTACGACCTTCTTCAGTCACTTCCGGACCAATTCCATCACCGGGAAGAAGTACAATTTTTGCGTTCACGTTTCTCTGACTTTCAACTGCATTAGATACGACACTCAGTACATTTCCCAAGGATCGGGGATTCAACATCAGGTGAGCAACTCAGACTGGGAACTGATATTCCCGCTCGGTTGATGCCATTCCGGGTTCCGATTTCCATTTTGCTGGAGATGTCGAGAGGAGATGGGCTAAGACCCCACAATAAAACTTTAACGGAGCAATCGATCATATTCCAGCCGCATGCAAGTTCGAAAGCCTCTATGGGGGAGTCTCTGAAAACTGAGAGACTTCGACACTTCTGCTTCATCGTGATAAATCTTGCGATCAGAGAGCTCTTCACGGCAGAATCATGACACGATCTGGCACTGACAAATTTAAAAAACTTGATGCAACCGTTTTCGGCAGCCCCTCTGCGAACGGCTGATGAACGCAAAGCCAGCAATTTTTCAGATTGATATTCTCTGTCGATTCGGATGTTCTTGCTTATTGGGACAGATGCGGGACAGCATGAAGCGGAGATAGGGCAGGTGGGGTGTTCTGCAAAGTGTCAGCGTGAAAAAGTTGCGCGTCGAAAATCGGAGCTTCATGGTCGATGAGATTCGGATCGTGCCGATTGTTCCTTGTTCCATCATTGTCGGGATTTCATCGATGGGGAGTTGCCGCATCGTAGAAAACCGTGCTGAGTTTCACTGAACAAGTTGCGTTTATCCAACAATGCCACGCTCGCGGAAGATGCTTTTTGACCGCGTGAAGTCTGTGAGCTATATGCAAAGAGTGGTTCTCAAGGTGGTGCGTGTCGCATTTCGCCGAGTAGGGATTCACTCGGACACGGAGCTTATTGGTATGTTGGCATCTGCCGTTGAAATTCCTGATCTCTTCGAACAAAGTCGCAAGGAACTTGACCTTGGCTTTGAAGGAGTTTGCCTACATCCATTGTGGTCGTCAGCAGGTCATGGGCCAATCACTTTGTCACCGGGACGATATACTTTCGGCTCCAATGAAAGTTGCGATTTTACATTCCCCGTCGCTGGAGTCGCTGATCAACACTGTTTGATTGTCGTCGGGCGAAAGCGCGCAATTTTGAAAGCCAGTTCTCAATTAACGTGGCTGAACGAAGGGGTGGTGACCGAAGGTGAACTCAAAGCGGGGGATCGTCTGGTCATTGGGCCGATTGAATTCGAAGTGGAGATTCTGCGGGCGACCCCATCTCTCAAAAGCAACCAAAACGATTTTTCGCCACCGGATATTGATGAACTGATTCGGCACGCAACTGAGCAACCTGGGAGCAATCAGAAGGGGCGTCGAGAACAACTTCTTCAGGAAATGCTTTCTGATGTCGAAGGACTTCTCGACATTTTCTTTCAAAAAGAAAAAGAATCGCATGCTCAATTGACTGCGATGAACACGACTCTCGCTAATGCTCAACTCGAGCTGGAGCAAGAGTTCAGGCATCTGGAATTGCAGCGGCAAGAAATTTCGGTAAAGCAAAACGAGATTGCTTCAGAGCGTTCCCAGTTAGTGCCCATTGCGGATGCCACCGAGAAGTTACAGGGACTTCGGAAGGAACTTGAGACTCAGGCCGAGGAGCTCTCGCAACGCGAAGTTGAACTTCTCAATCAAAAGTTGAGACTCTCAAAGCAGGTTGAGGAAGTTAATGCTCAGAAAGAGAATCTTCAAGTTTCGCTTGAACAGGTTCAGATTGCTCAGCAAGAGTTAAAAACATCAGCTCAACATGCACAAGAGGAATCGCGCCTCCTCGAAAGCCGCACATCTGATCTCACTCTCTTGGAACAAGAAGTTCAAGATCAAAGAAATGCTGTTGAGAAACAACAGGACGAACTCAATCATCTTGCGAAGCAGCTTGAGTCTCAATCCGCAGAGATTCACGCAGGATTCGATGAAATCAGTAAGCAGCAAGAGGCATTGAATGAGAAGGAGCGACAGCTCCAGGCCAAAGAAAACGAACTTCAGAAGAGTCAGGAGGAGCTTGACGAACAGAAACAAAGCGTCTCGAACAGGATCGCTGAGCTTGATCTGCAATTAGAGAATCTTCGAGAGGACCAAACGACCGTTCAAGAGCAGCGAGCTCAGTTTGATGCGGAGAAAGAACTCTTCCAACAGAGACAGGCTTCGCTAGAGAAAGAGCTTGCAGCCAGAGACGATTCGTGTGCTGCACTTGTCCAAGAGCTGGAGTTGAAAGCGTCACAGCTCGAAGCCGGTCTTCAAGATTTGAATCGACGTGAAGAGAGGCTCGATCTGCAGCAGCATGAGCTTCAACTCGAAGCGGAACTGTTTGAAGAGCTTTCAGACGAATTCATTGAAGCGCAACATGAATTTGATCGTAAACAAGAACAACTCGATCAAGCTCGCCAAGAATTTGAACAGCAGCGGCAACTCGAACTCAACGAACTTGCTGAACTCAAACAACAGGCAGCAACGGATCGGCAATCGCTCGACGCGCAATTTTCTCAGTTGAAGAAACTAGAGTCCGAACATGAGCAGGTTTCGCAGACGCTGCAGGCTGACCGCTTAAGTCTTCTACAATTGGAGGAAGGACTTCATCAACGCGAGGAAGAACTTCGCAATGGACATGCTCTACTTGAAGAGCAAACTCGCGCGGTTGAAGACCAGATCGGTGAGTTGCAGGCACAACGTGATCGCCTGACCAACGACGAGCACGAACTTGCCCGACGGCAAGCGGAACTCAAGGCTGATCTTGAAGCAGCTGCTGAAAAACAAAACGAGTTGCTCCAACAGAATGAAATTCTGGCCCAGGAACAGCGAGCACAGCAAGAGCATTGCGAAGCGGTCGCTGCACTGCATCAACAATCTTATTCAGATCTCGATCGACAAGAAGAGCAGTTGCGGGTTGCACAAAAGCAGTTGGAGTTGCTTTCGCTTTCCATCGAGGAACGAGAAGTTGAAGCCGATCTTCTGTTCGATGATTTGCAGGCAGAAAAGAAGGGGCTGGCAGAGCTTGCTGCAGAACTTGAACTTCGAGAACAGGAAGTTCGTGATCAGCATGGACTTCATGATGCACAGAATTTTGAGCTGAAAGAACAGTTCGAGGCTCAACGTGCGCACCTGTCAGAGCAAGAGAGTCGTCTCGTTCAGCAGAGAGAAGATCTGAAACAAGAACTCGAGAAGCTCAAGGAACAGACTCAAAGACTGGACGAACAAAGGCAGCAACTCGAAACAAGAGAAGAGCGACTGCGGTCAGATGAAGAATCGTTAGAGAAGCGATCTCTGGAAAAACAGAAGGAGATCGAAGAGCAGGCGAAGTCCCTCGCTCTCGAACAGCAGCTTCTGGAAGAGCAGACTCAACAGTTGCAGGACCAAAGCTCTGAATATGCTCAGCGTCAGAAAGAAATCGAGAAAGAGCAGGGGGGATTAGTTCTCTTTGAGAAGATGCTCAAAGACCGTAAGCAAGATTTTCAGGGAGAGAAGAAACTTCTGCAAGACAGCTCTTTCGAGCTGGAAGAGAAAACCAGGCAGTTGCAAGCGGCGCAATCTGAACTCGCCCTTAAAATCGAAAAGTTCAACCTTCAGCAAGCTGAGCTTGAACTCGAAGCGGACATCCTTGAAGAGAGGAATTCCGAACTCAACGAACAACAAAACGAACTCATCAGTCGAGAAGAAGAGTTTCAGAATCGATGCCGGGAATTCGAGCAAAAACAGGCTGAGGATCAACCTAAGCTCCAGCGCCTCGCTCGGGAACTCTCTGAAGAGCGAAGCCGACTCGACGAATTGGCCGCACGACTGGAGTCTCAACAACAGGAGTTTCAGCGGCAGAGTACGGAATTCAAACTGGATCAATCCGTATTGTCTGAGTTCGAAGCTGAGCTCGAACAACGTGAAACTGAACTTCATGCAGCATCGACAAAGCTGAAGGAACAGCAATCGGAACTTGCTTCGCAAACGGAGAAGTTCAACAGTGAGCGACTAGAGCGGGAAGCACAACTGCTCGCAGCAGAAAAAGATCTGGAACAACGCGAACTTCAGTTCGAGGCTGACCAGAAACAGCATCAGACACTTCTCGCAGAGTACGAGAAGCTTGAAGCTGCACACTTCCAACTGCGTGATCAGGAACAGAGCCTTCTCAGCGAGATGGCCATCCTGAAATCAAGCGAAGAAGAACTCCGACTCAGTCTCTCCGAAGCCAAACGCCGGGAATCTCAGGAACTTGAAGTTCGTCAGACACAGCTCAATCAACAGCTTGAAGAACTCAAGATGCGGGAAAGTGGACTCGCTGAACGTGAGTCTCAGCTGGATTCACAAAATCAAGTCAAACACGATCAGCTTGAATCTCAAATCCTTGAACTCTCAAGTCAGCTCGACAGAGTGATCGTTGAGCGGAATGAATTGCTGGAGCAAGGTCAGCAGGTTGCCGAGCAACAGGGAAAGTTTGAAACCGAAAGTGCTGAACTTCAGGAACTTCAACAGTTGCTGGAAGAAAAACTGGAGTACTGCGAGTCACGGATACAAGAGAGCGAATCGGACCGCCAAAAGTTGTCCGAGCAATTTGAAGAACTTCGGGAACGTCAGCAAGAGCTTCAACAACTCGAACTTGAACTTGAGGAGGAGAAAGCCTCAATCGAACAAGAGCGGAACTCGATCGAGATGGCACGTGCCGATTTCGAACAAGATGTCGCAGAATTTGAAGATCTTCAAGAGCGTCTACTCTCTGATTCGATTCAAAGCGATTCCAGCCAGAATCTCGCTTCACAGCCTCGAGAAGTGCAAGGAGAACTGCAAGGAATTGTCAAGGACGATGTTGCTGAGACAGTCATTGACAAGATCGATGAGAAGGTCACTGACAGTATTATTAGTGACAACGCGAGCGACAACGCTGAAACCAATCTGAAGACCGAGCGGCACAACGAAGAAGATCCAGAGACTGGCGAAGACGAAAGTCCCTCTAAGACAAGCAATGAGCGCGCTCCAATCGATGGTCTACGCTCAGAACTTGCAGAGATTTTTGGGATCTCACTGGACGGAAAGACGTCTACAGAGACGACGTCCACTGATCTTGCCGATCATGTTGAAGCATCGAGTGAAGCTCCTGAAATCACAGAGTTAGCAGAAGTCGATTTCGAATTATCCGAGTCGGCAAATGCAGTAACGACCGCGCACGATGACCAAAGTAGTGATGTCGAAATTGTCTCGGAATCGTTTGATGAGGAACCTTCCAGTCCAGATTTTTCCTCAGATGATGCCATTCAAAATTATATGAAACAGCTTCTCGCCCGGAACTCGGCTAAAAAGTCTCAACATCGAACAACTGAGGATTCTGAATCTCCTGAACAAAGTTCAAGCCCCTCAGCCACACAGTGGAAGACTGAACCAGTTGAACAAAACGAGGGAGTGACTTCCAACTCACGGAACACGAAGTCGCGTGAGGCTCGTGAATCTGCTGCCATTCGAGCGAACCTGGACTCATTTCGAGAATTGGCGAACCACTCTGCACGTTCCGCCGTTGCGAAATCAACATTGGGGCGAGAACGGACGTTCATGAAAATTTACGCAGTCTGTGCTGGTACCGGCTGGTTGTGTACGTCACTCCTGTTAATAACCAAGGGCTGGTCGTCATCAGAGGAGGGACACCTGACATTGTTAGCCATCGCCACCGGAGTAGGGTCGATCTATGCGACTGCAAAAATGTTCCGTTCGATGGTCAGAGCCAGATACTTCCTCGCTTTAGCCCCCGACGATGATAACGAAATTGAAGTTGATGACCCTTTGGCCGAATCGTGAGCTGCAACTTGAACCGTCTCCTGAGACTGGATCTAGTACCTTCGCTGTATTCACCTTGGGGCTCGCTCAGTCAGTCATTTCTGAAAATTCCTGCTCTGCGAAAGATGACAACTGGCCTTTCTTGAATCGACACAATAACATAGAGGCCAATTCAGGTGCTCAGGATGGTTTTCCCGCAATGATCACCCATCAATAGACATTGTTTTCTAGTTCACTCAAGATTGATGCAGAAATTGCGAAGAAGTCCGGCCCAGGCGCTGGAGCAGTTTCGAGTAAAATTCCGTTGAGTGAGAGAACCTGACACGCCCCCTCAAACGACCATAGTCTGGCTGATCAATGACGCAGAAAATCTCCGGTAACATGATTGCAGACAGCAACGATCAGTACGCAATTGTTGTCTCACGCTTCAACGAACTGGTGACGAAACGTCTGTTGGACGGGGCTGTAGATACCCTGAAACGACACGGCGCATCTGCCGGATCGATCGTCGAGTGCTGGGTTCCGGGAGCCTATGAATTACCGATCATCGCGGAGCGTCTCGCAGCGAGTGGAAAGTATGCAGCTGTCATTACGCTAGGTGCAGTGATTCAAGGTGATACTGATCATCATGACTATATTAATCACGCGGTGGCACAAGGCATCATGGACGCATCGCAGAAGAATGGAATTCCCGTCTTGTTTGGCGTCCTGACCTGTCGTACGATGGAGCAAGCTTTAGACCGCGCAGGTGGAAAAGCCGGGAATAAGGGAGTTGAGGCAGCCTTGGCTGCAATTGAAACAGTTAATGTGCTCAAACAGCTTTCCTGATTCGTCTGGGGCAACTTCCCGGGAAGGATCATCGTCTTCTCGTCGAACGTAGTGCGTGAATCCATCTGAGGCAATAAGAGAGATCGCAGTCTTCTCAGTTGAGATTGTCAATGAAAATTGTCAGTTGAGAACAGAGACCGTCGCCAGGATCGATAATTTCGCCTCTGGAGTCTCACTGTAGGCTGCGGTTTTCAGAAATACACAAGCAACTAGAGCAAATCCAATATTGGTCTTTACGTTCCGCCTCGTGGCGAGCGGTTTATGAAGTCGTGAATGCGACCTTCACGGGCACAACAAGCATCGCAAAAGCTGCAGCGACTCGACCGCAATCAAATACACACCTATAGAGAGATTCATGGCTCGTCGAAGTAAATCACGTCAGGTTGCAGTGCAAATGCTGTATCAGGTGGACCTGAACCCGGATACGGAAGTCACTGAGATCAAAAAGATGATTGCCGAACGCATCAGCGATCAGCAACTGATCGATTTTGCGTGGAGTCTTTACGCCGGTGTTATGGAACACCGACAAGAACTCGACCTGAAGATCCAGAGCGTAGCTGCCAATTGGCGTCTGAATCGTATGGCGGCAACGGATCGGGCAGTCTTGCGGTTGGGAGCCTATGAAATTGTCAAAACAGCGACCCCGCGCGGAGTCGCCATCGACGAAGCGATCGAACTCGCCAAAAAGTTCGGTGATGCCCAGTCCTCGCAGTTTGTCAACGGAATTCTAGACAAGATCCATTCTGATTAGAGCAGTTTGAAACTATGTAGGAAGTCTCCGTCAATCGGGTATTGTGGAACTGTAATTTTTCACCACCCCGATCT
>NZ_JBLWTN010000041.1:0-34926 GCF_048270125.1 Thalassoglobus sp.
ATCAATTTGCTTCAGCTGTTCAGGACTTGGGGCTTCTGTCCAAGCCTGAGCTTGATGACATACTTCTCACCATCAGGCAATCGGATCCACGCATTGCCCTCAAGACGCTCGCACGCAAACTCGTTCGAAGTGAAGTCTTGACCACCTTTCAGGCAAATCAAATTCTCTCCGGTAAAGCGAAGTCACTGACTTTAGGAAATTGTTTGATTCTCGATCAACTCGGAAAAGGGGGAATGGGGACAGTCTACAAGGCACGTCATATCCGCATGGACCGGATTGTTGCCGTCAAGGTGATTTCTCCTGAGTTCACCAAAAACTCAAACCTGCTTGCAAGATTCCAAAAGGAAGTCAAATTAGCTGCCAAGTTGGATCACCCCAATGTCGTTGCCGCATACGATGCTGGTGAAGCCCATGGAATTCACTATCTGGTGATGCAGTTTGTCGAAGGAAAAGATTTTGCTGCAGTTCTCAAAGAGACCGGTCCGGTCTCAGTTTCATTCGCATTGCAGGCCGTGAAACAAATTTCCGCAGGGCTGGAATACGCTCATTCAAGAGGAGTGATTCATCGAGACATCAAGCCTGCAAATCTTTTGCTCGACGAAAGTGGGAACGTCAAGATTTTAGACATGGGGCTGGCTCGGTTCACTCGAGAAACGATGCAGGGTGATGCTCAAGAGTTGACCCAAAGTGGCGTGATGATGGGAACCGCTGCGTACATGGCTCCTGAACAATCACTGAATTGCAAAGCGGCAGACGAACGGAGCGACATCTACAGCTTGGGATCTGTTCTCTATCACTTGCTGACCGGAACAACGATGTATCGCTGCGAGACATTTTTGGAAACAGCGATTGCCCATCGAGAACAACCTGTCCCGCCACTCTCGTCTCCGTTCAGTGAAATTCCCGAAGGACTGCAACAGCTCTATAACAAAATGGTCTGTAAGGATCCTGAAGAGCGGTTTCAGGATATGGCTTCATTAAGTAAAGAGTTGGATGACCTTCTGAATAGTGAGCCGTTGAACGAGAAAAAGAAAATTGCCACCGACGATCTCGAGTTACAATCGTTCATCAATGATCTGAGCATTGTGAACACTCCGACGCGGGTTTGGCCTTTCTCTGCCACGACCCACGACAATAACAACCGGAAGACGACATCCGCCCCACCCGTTAATGATGGCACGAGGACACCCGCGACATCTCCTTCGCGCTCTGGCACGTTTCGAAATCTCGCCCGCAATTTACTGGGAGTAAAAGCGATTGGGGGCATCGCCGGCTGCCTGTTGCTGATACTGATCTCTGTTTTAGTCCTGGGAGGGTCTCGAAAAGGAGAGCCTCTTTTTCTAGTCATTCAGGTCGCGGATGATCAATTCTCATCAAGCATTCGCGGTCAGTCTTTGACTCTACGAAATGTCGACACAAATGTTCTTCAGGAAATTGAATTGACTCACTCAAGTCTGAAGTTTCAAAAGCTGAAACCAGGGACTTACGAGATGAGTGCAAAATCTGATTCAGGTCTGCGAATCGATCCTGAGAAATTTTCGTTGCAGGAAGGAGAGACGCAGCAGGTAAAAATCTGGCGGGAAACGTCAGAGATCGCGTCCACCTCAACAGTCTGGGGAAGTTTCCCGAAGGACGCGC
This sequence comes from Thalassoglobus sp., assembly GCF_048270125.1. Taxonomy (NCBI): domain Bacteria; kingdom Pseudomonadati; phylum Planctomycetota; class Planctomycetia; order Planctomycetales; family Planctomycetaceae; genus Thalassoglobus; species Thalassoglobus sp. The sequence continues at coordinate 1,639 of NZ_JBLWTN010000041.1, forward strand.
CAGCTCCAAGTCGAATCCCCTTCAGTGCAGATGAAGCGAGAACGTCTCAGCAAAAGTGGGCAACCTACCTGAAGATTCCCGTCGAGTTTGAAAACTCAGCGGGGATCAAGATGCGACTGATTCCACCCGGCGAGTTTATACAGGGCATTACAGAAGGAGATGCGAATTTCTATGAAAACGAGGCTGCCAGGCTCTCGCTGGAAGAATTTCTTGGACCTGAAATACAGGACCGCGTCACGCCTCACCGGGTCTGTTTGACACACGCGTTTTACATTTCAGCGACAGAAGTAACCCAGCAACAGTTTGAGACAGTCTCTGGATTCAACCCGTCAGTGTTCAGTCCCACCGGAGCAAAGCGAGACTTGGTTCAGGGGACTCAAACTGATTCATTTCCTGTCGATACGACATGGTTTCAAGCGGTCGAATTTTGCTCGGAACTGAACAAGCTGGAAGGTAAAAAATCGCCGTATGCGGACTTCGATCTCATCCCAGAAATTGATGGATACCGCCTGCCGACAGAGGCTGAGTGGGAGTTCGCTTGTCGGGCAGGAACGAAAGATCGGTGGTGGTGGGGCACACGCGCTATCGATTTCATCGATCAGGAATGGATCGGGATTAACAGTGGTATCCAACCACACGAGGTCGCAACCGCCAAAGCGAATCAATTTGGTTTGTACGACATGTATGGCAACTACTGGGAATGGTGTCATGACTGGTCCGAACCTTTCAAGACACAGTTCTGGGACGAATGCACCACAAATCCTACTGGCCCGACTGTCGGAGAGAGCCGCGTCACTAAAGGAGGCTCATTTCATACTTCTATTCAGGTCGGAAGTTCAGACTATCGGGGACATTCCCCACCCGATCGGGCTGATGCAGAAATCGGATTTCGAATCGTTCTTCCTGTGACAATAGCGCCGTAACAGCGTGGCGGCGTATCAAAATTCTTTTGAAACCTAGGTGGTCACCTTCAGAGTGTTGTCTACAAAAAGAGCAGTGAACGTTTTGAACGTTTTGCTTACCGCCAAACTTGGCTCCCTTCCCCTTTTAAGACAACACAAGGATTTCAAGATGAGGATTTTAGCTTACGGATTGACGATGACTCTGACAGCGATTGGTTTTTCAGGATCAGCTCAGGCAGAGACGAAAGACATCGTCGACACTGCAGTCTCTGCGAAATCTTTCGGCACTTTGGTAACTGCGGTCAAAGCTGCGGGACTTGTCGAAACCCTCAAAGGAGATGGCCCCTTCACAGTCTTCGCCCCGACGGATGAGGCTTTCGCAAAGTTACCCAAGGGAACAGTAGAAACACTTTTGAAACCGGAGAACAAAGAACTCTTAACAAGTATTTTGACCTACCATGTCGTCGCTGGAGAAGTGAAAGCTGCTGACGTCGTAAAATTGTCCGGAGCAGCAACTGTGAACGGACAACACGTAGACATTTCCGCTGCAAATGGGGTGATGATCGATGGGGCGAAAGTTGTAACGACAGACATTCTCTGCTCCAACGGCGTGATCCGGGCATCGATGCTGTCATCCTGCCAGAGGATAAATCGATTGTTGGCGTCGCCCAGGAAGCAGGCGTGTTCAAAACACTTATTGCAGCGGCCTCTGCTGCCGGGCTCGCCGGAGTGCTTGACCAAGAAGGTCCGTTCACTGTATTCGCACCGACAGACGAAGCTTTTGCCAAGCTTCCTGTAGGGACTGTAGAAAACTTGTTGAAGCCTGAAAACAAGAATCAGCTTGCAAAGATCCTGAGATACCATGTGATCGCAGACAAGGTTTACGCAGCGGACGCGTTGAAAGCAAAGCATGCGAAAACTCTGGAAGGGAACTCTGTGACGATCAGCATCAACGAAGGGGCTGCTCAAGTCAATAATTCGAATCTCATCAAAACAGATATCGACGCCTCAAACGGAGTCATCCACGTGATTGATTCTGTTCTTCTTCCACCGACAAAGCAAAAGAGTCACAGCAAAAGTGTTTCTCAAAAATCCTGCCAGTCTGCGACTCACGTGACGAGCAGCCCTCCTCAATGGCACAGTCGACAGACAAACACAAGAAGCCGACGCCTGACGCGACGTTCATATTAAGAATCTGATGCACTCTACTTTCGTTACCGTAAACTCTGACCACAAAACACGAGCGGTTCAACCAATGTTGAACCGCTCGTTGAGTGCGTAAGGTCGAGCCATTACAGTCATCCCTTCTCTGCCTGTTCGGTTTTCACTTTGGCGAGTGTGGTAACGAACATGGAGAGGCGAACGATGTAGGCATTCAGCTCAAACAGGATTCTGGGATTGCGTAGTCGGGGCTGAAAGTTTTTGACTTCGCCAACGTGTAAAAAGCATAATGCCGAGGCCACTGGCGATGATTCCTAAGCTGTAAAACTGAGAAATCGTAAAACCGGTTCCGAGTTGTCCCATCTCATCGGCTCGCAAAAATTCGATTTGAATTCGTGTGAGTGCATACAAAATACAGCCCAGTGCGAAGACATCTCCTCGGTACTTGCGATACCAGAAGTAAACGCCGGTGACGATCGCCAGAACGAACCCGTTGATTGAACTGTAGATTTGGGTCGGATGGAGAGAGAACGTTGCACCTGCATCAGGATCAACAAACCCTTTCATCACGAGTTCATTGAAGGTGACAGTTCCTGATGCAAATTCGATCCCCCATGGAAGTTCACAACGATCTCCATAACAGCAACCATTCAGCAGACAGCCGATTCTCCCGAATCCGATTCCGATAAAGATTGCTGGAGCCATGATGTCAGCGAACTCGAAAAAGTCGACTTTTTTCAATCTGCAGAAGATCAAGAATCCAAGAGTCCCGCCGACTAAACCACCTATCTGAACGAGGCCTCCTTCGGAGAGGTTTATCGCAGCAAATGCAAGTTCACCGAAGCTGTTGGCGTCCTGAAAGACCACATCTCCATATTGAATCAAGTAGGCGAGCCTGCCACCAAATATTCCGATCCCCAAAACCCAGAGTGCAGCATCGAGAATGATCTCCGGATTATGCCCAACCGCCTTCGCACGCGCACATGAGAAAGCCATCGCAGAGACGAAGCCAATCAGGACCATGGCTCCGTAACCAAACACAGGGACAGATGCTGGCAAGACTCCAAAGAATGGAGCGATGCTCAAGCCAAGGATCGCACATCCCCACATCAACCAGTTCACCCGGTCGCGCAAGAACTCCTGGTCGCGGCGAGCGAGGTGATAGAGAAACAAAACCGCGCCGACAATGATCGCAATCCAGCATGCCCCCAAGTGCGGTGGCGCTCCGGGGACTTCGGTCCAAAGGGACCACGGTTTTTCAATCCAGATTCGAAAAAGTGTTTGGCGCATGTCTATTTACGATTCAGGCAGGGTTCACTGACCGGGTTCACTGACAGGGGAGTCCCCTGCTCTCTTCATTTGGTTCTTCGAACAACTTCGCGAAGGAAAATTTCCAAGCCCGGCATCCACCACAGAGGCGAGAAAGGAGCCAATGGCTCGATGCGAAGGTTCCGAGACGAGTTCTTAATTCAACTACCGTCGAATGGGACGGAGAGTCTTTTCAATGTGGTAGCGAAATTCTACGGTTATCGATCAATCGTGTCTGCCCCACATAGGTCGCGATCAAAGCAACCATTTCGGGTTGGAGAGATTTCAGCTCCTCCAAAGTGTCCGGGTCACGCAGCACGGCATATTCAGGCCGGACATCATCAAATGAGTTGATGTGATCCAGCATCTGTTGCTCCACTTGTGTGATGCTGGTCTCACCAGCCAGGAGAGATTCTTCAGCAATGTTGAGCGCTTGCGAAAGACAGAGCGCCGTCTGTCGCTGCTCTGGCGAGAGGTATTGGTTGCGACTGCTCATCGCAAGTCCGTCTGCTTCGCGAACTGTGGGAGCGATGACGACCTCAATGGGCATGTTCAGATCCCGGACCATCTGGCGTATCAGGGTTTGCTGTTGATAATCTTTCGCGCCAAAGCAGGCGACGTCTGGCTGAATGATGTTAAAGAGCTTGGCGACGATGGTCGTGACTCCACGAAAATGGCCTGGGCGGCACTCTCCTTCGAGAATCGTTGACATTCCTTCAACATCAACCCAAGTGCCATATCCGTCCGGGTAGAGCGATGGGATCTCAGGCGTATAGACGCAACTGACTCCTGCTGCACGACATGCGTCCAGATCAGCCTCTAGCGGACGCGGATATTTGTCGAGATCTTCTCCTTGGCCAAACTGAGTCGGGTTCACAAAGATGGTTACCAACACGTAATCGACACGTTTTCGACATTCCTCCACAAGACTGATGTGCCCCGCGTGAAGTGCTCCCATCGTGGGGACGCATCCAATTTGGCATCCCTGCTGCCGCGACCTGGCGATAGCTGCTCGAATCTCCGCGATTTCTCCTGTCACCTGCATACTTCGATCCTTGACATTTCCTTCACAAATGTATGGTGGATCATTCACGAAGCGACAATCTTGCCACGTTCTCATCCACGGAGTTTTTTCTTTCGGCAGCAAGTCGAGTGGTTCAACCACTCTTGAATTGTCAGCATTTCGAACTTCGCCTGCAGGTTTTGCCTGCCATCCTGCGAATCCGAGCCTGTCTATCAACAATGAGTGCTGCACGAGTCAGTGAAAGTGTATCGATTTGGAACTGATGAGAAGCTCGAAATTCTGAAATTTTGTTGCGGGCAACTCGCTGAATGAGACTGGCCCGCGTACGATAAAGAGCGAATGAACATTTGAACACAAAAATCCCTTGGGATTTCATCGAATAAGGACTGAAACGATCATGGCTGAAGAAACTCTTGCTGAAGAGACTCAAACCGAAGATCAACTCGTCATCCGGGCACAGGAAGCCTTAAGCAGCTGCAACTGGGTGATCGGAGAATGTGCCTCTGAATGGACGCAAAAATACGCACGAGGCCGAACTGACGCCGACTTTGGTTCCATGATCGGCCTGAGTGGAGATCAGGTGTATCAACGTCGCCGAGTGTGGGAAACATTTGCAGATGTCAACACCGACTACACAAACCTGAAGTGGTCACACTTCTATGTCGCCTTGAACTGGGACGATGCTTCTGAATGTTTGCAATGGGCGAACGAAATCGAAGCGACCGTCGCTGAGATGAAAGCCTGGAGGCGTTCTCAGCATGGCGAAGATCTCACCGCACCAGCTGAAGAAGAAGCCCCCTTTAGTATTGCTCCCGACTACTTGCAGGTGGGCGATAACATGGTTCGCGAAGTCGCGGACGTCGAGGGAGAAGGCCGTTCTCTTGCCGGTGCAGGAATCGGAAGTTCCAGCGAACGAGCGGAAACGGTTAGTTCTGCTCCGCGGGAATCATCGGGAAATTCCGATTACGCTCCATTCGGCCAAGGAGCTCGGGGCGATGCTTCGAGTGACGACGATGAGAAGCGGGAAGGCCCCAGCTCAGAAGAAATTTACAAACGTGCTTGTGCTTCCATCGAAAAAGTCGTCGTTGCTCTCAGCCCTGAGATGATCGAAGACTTCAGAGAGATGCCTCTCGAATTGCAACAACGGTTCGTGAATGCCGTCAAGAACTTGCAGTCTCGCACAGCTGGACTTTCATAACGCGCGACCTGAGAGAGCTGGAGCCGAGGTCAAAGTCGATCTAAACCCACTGGACAAAACTGGACAATGGCTGAGGATGAAGGGTTAACCGAAACGGATTCTTTGACTTGCAGAGGCATCCACAATCTTGGCTTTCTCCACTCACCAAGGAAACTTGGATGCAAAGGACATGCAGGCCTCTGTTTTGAGCATGGGAGACCTCTTCCTGAGGTGACGTGCTGCTCCTTCGAAAATCCGGATCACTTGATTTTTTCTTGTCAGGAATGTTAATCGTTGTAAGCCAGACCGATGTCCACAGGCGAAGACGCTTTTGCCCCAACAATTTCTTTGCTCCAGCAATAAGATTTGTCAGATGAAAACTCTCATTTTCTGTTGTGCTTTCGTCTCGCTGTCTTCGTTTGGATTGGCGCAGGAACTTGAAGAAGTCTCCATCCTGAGCTCGATGGACAAAACCCCACAGCCTGCATTTGCCTTTGCTCCGGACTCACCGGAAAAACCAATCCCTTTGCTTGTCGTCTTACATACGTGGAGTGGAGACTACAAACAAAAGGGACATATCGAAGTCGCGCTGAAGGAATGCCGGGAGCGGAAATGGGCTTTGATCCATCCGAATTTTCGTGGACCAAACTGGACGCCCGAAGCTCTTGGTTCGCCGCTGGCCGTGCAGGACATTGTCGATGCGGTTGAGTGGATGAAGCAGCAACACTCCATCGACACTGACCGGATCTACCTCACAGGAGTCTCCGGTGGCGGTCACATGTCGATGCAAATGGCAGGCAAGCACCCCGAGATTTGGGCGGGCGTTTCAGCTTGGGTTGGAATTAGTGACGTCGCAGCCTGGCACTCCGAAACAAAAGCCGCAGGACGAAATTATTTTAAGAACGTCGAGAAAGCTGTTGGCGGTGCACCAGGAACAAGTCAACAAGTTGATGAGCAACTGAAAGAACGTTCTCCGTTGACCTGGCTGGCTCGTGCACGAAGTCTCCCGATTGATCTGAACGCCGGGATTCACGACGGACACACCGGCTCCGTTCCGATCAGCCAGACTTTCAATGCTTTCAATGTTCTTGCAGACGCCAATAATCAGCGTCCCGAGAAGTTCACGCAGTCTCAAATTAAAACAATGACGAAGACCCAGGAGATCCCACAGGATCTTCGATTCACTGGGCCGCAGGAAGAGCGCGAACACGAGATCCTCTTAAGGCGACAGGCTGGCCCGGTCCGAATCACCATCTTCGAAGGTGGTCACGAAGGTGATCTTCCCACTGCAATTCAGTGGCTCTCGATGCAGTCACGATGACTTCAGCACATCCTTGAGTGACTCTGCAAGAAGTTCGGTTTGCTGGTTGATATTGTGGTGTCGCTCAACATACTCGCGACCAGTCACAGGAGAAATTCGCTCCTCCCAGACATCTCGAACGTATCCGGAAAGCTCATCGACATTCCCGTTCGCAAAGTACCCGGAATTCGAAGCTGACAAGAAGTCCTGCTCAACGCTCAGCGATGCAATAGGAACGTTTGACGCCGCAGCTTGCAAATAAGTGTTCGGAAACCCTTCCAACGATGAAGTATTCACCAGAACCGCAGCCCGAGAAAAGATCGCTGCCATGCTGGGAAACGGAACCTTCTCGACAATACTGACATTCGCTGGTGCCTTCTTTTTGATTTCAGCAGCGAAAACTTCATCATGGCGATTCATAATCATCAAAAATTTGACACCGGGACACTGGGCTGCAACTTCAAGCAAGACTTGCGGCCGCTTGTGTACAGATTCAGCACGTCCAATCCATAAAGCGTAACGATCCAGATTTGCATGTAATGCTGGTTCAATCTTCTTTCTGGAAAGGCCGTCCCAATCATCGAGATCAATGGGGTTTTGAACCTGTCGGCTCTCTCGTTGAAACAGTTTTTTCAACCTCGTCTGTTGAAATTTGGTTTGACAGAGAATTTGAGTCGCATTTTGAATTGTCCAGTAACAGACGTCCGCACTATCCCTGTAGACGCTGACAAATTTGTTACCCGGCAAGTAATTTTCGTCCAGATCACCGTCCGAACCGAGAAACAAGACTGCGGGTCGTCCTGTCGCCTGTGCGGACGCGATCACAGTTGCTGAAAAACTTTGAACACCGAATGTCAAAAAAAGATCCGCGTCGATCTGTGTCACAGCCGGCAAAGCATCGCGAGCCCCCCTTCGCTTGCGAATCACTTTGAGCCCGGCCAGGAGTGGTAAATAGAGTACATCAGAGAGCTGTGGTTGTTTGAGCTGGATCCAGGGAAATCGTGGGACCGTTTTGAATCTCGACAACAGTGAATCTCGAACTTGAAAGAACCGATCCCTCATCAGATGAAGTTGAACTCCTTCGTAAGTCCCTTCTCTTAATGGGTTCCAATGCCGGACAAGAAAAGAGACTTCAAACTCAGGATTTTGCGCCAGTGCTCGTGCGAATGCCCAGGATCGTGTTTCGATCCCACCAAAAGTTCCCTCAGCTTCCGGATCGATTGCCGGATAGGCATTGAGTGCTACAAAACAGACTTTTATCGGCATTCAACTCGAACCAATTTCAAATATGGAGTCTTTTGAGCCAGACTGCTTTCTCAATCAGAGAACCGCTGGTTGAGACGCGAGCCATTTGGAAGGGATTCCTAACCATCGCAAGCTGGCTGGTTCTTGGATGAATTTTGATATGACCCGTTTACATCGTTGCGTTTCTTTCTCTGCCCCATGATACTGCCACGTCAATTCTCATCAACAACGACTTGTTACGATTCGCTCAGACAATCCCTGAGCAACCAATCGAGAATCCAGACAATCGCAAAGGTTACAAGAGTACCGTAGAGACTTCTTAATAGATTACCAAAAAGAACACAATCATTCATGCTTGGTTGGCGACTCATCATTTCGGCAATTTTGATTCCCCTGCTCATTGGGATTTTTTATCTTGATGCGAGGAGTGGCGAGTCTGCGTTGTTCCTGCTTGTGTTTGCCGAGATTCTTGCCATTCGAAGTGTCTGGGAATGTGCCGACCTGGTTCGCGATCGTTCAAAACGACTGCAACTGCCCGCAATGTTCAGCTGTGCCGCAGCGATTGTCTTTGCGGGATGGATTCCACACCTTACCGGGGCTGCTAGCGACACAGGGGATCTCAATTTCGTCGCGTTGATTTACGCCTTCACGGTGATGCTGCTGTGTGCCTCGGAAGCTGCTCGATTTCGCGGTCCCGGGGGAAACATTGAATCACTCGGAACCGAAATTCTCATCGTCAGCTATGTCGGTGTTCTTCTTGCAGTGACGACGCAACTGCGATGGATTGCCGGTCATGAGGCAGGTTACCTCGTGCTTGGCTCTCTGCTCATCTGTGCAAAAGGTGGCGACATCGGAGCGTACACACTCGGGCGTCTGTTTGGCACAACCAAACTGGCTCCGAATTTAAGTCCTGGAAAAACTCAAGAAGGAGCGGTGGGAGCCGTTGTTGGAGCGGGATTGTGTGGATGGCTCTGGCTGGAATTTGCGACTCCCTTCTTCAACGCAGACTGGGCTCCCCCAGCGTGGTACTGGGCAGTTCTCTACGGATGTGTCATTGGAGTCGTCGGACTGATCGGTGATCTCTGCGAATCATTCTTAAAGCGAGACGCTGGCAAGAAAGACTCCGCCCAGTTATTCCCGGGCTTCGGAGGCTTACTCGATATGCTCGACAGCGTCATGTACGCCGGTCCGGCAGCTTACCTGCTCTGGAAAACATTACCGCTGGCAACATGGCTAAACTGAACTTCTGGCCTTGCTGTACCCATGTAGCACGCGTTTCACCAGTAAAATTGATGTTGCTGAGAGGCAGAACCCGAACACCAATTCGAAAGATGCTATCAACGCAGATCAGTAACCATTGATGGCTGTTTTCACAATACGAGCCGGAACTCCGACAACTTGAGTTCCATCGGGAACATCTTTCGTCACGACTGCACCTGCTCCAACGACACACCCGCACCCGATTCGAATCCCATCCAGGACGATAGCCCCCATTCCAATGTAAGAACCATTGCCGACAATACACTTCCCGGCAATGTTCACTCCGGGGGATAACGTCACGCATTCCCCAATCTTTGTGTGATGCCCAATCAAAACAGACCGATTCACAATCGTGTTCTTCCCGATACTGGAGAGAGGTGCGATGTTGGCTCCAGCGAGTAAAATGCACCCCTCGCCAATTTTTGTACCACGCCCGATCATTGTAGATCGGTGCCTGAGCGTAGCAAACTTCAAACTCGCCTGTTCAGCCTGAGAGATGAACCCTTGTCTGAGTGTCGATCCTAACGCACAAACCCCGACGTGCGTTTCAACGAGTGTCGATATTTCTCCAACCCAATAGACGGGTTTCCCAGCAAATCCAGATTTGCAGACTTCCAGATTCTGATTTTCCACAAAACCTGCTAACTCGAACTCAGGCATCTCCTCAACGACTTCAGCAAGTTGTTCCGCGAAGCTTCCAGTCCCGAGAATTAACAGTGATTCTGGCATTTCAGGCATCCGGATTTTCTCGCGCAAGCTCAATTTCAGCGGGGACGTCAACGCAGGGATTCCAGAAAAATCTCTTCACAGCAGAAATCACAGCGTCACACTCTCGCTCAGTCATATCATAGTACAACGGCAAGGTGATAATTTCGTCGTACACAGCTTCCGTCACTGGAAGAGAGCTTTTGGGCGTGCGTTCAAAAAATGGCTGGAGATGATTGGGAACAAAGCGAACTGTTGTGCCGATTCCATCTTGAGCCAAGACAGAAGCAAGTTGATTTCGGCGACCATCAAGGACTCGCATGTAATAGCTAAACGGAAATACTTCCGGAAGATTTCTATCAGGAAGCGCTAACTCTTCGATGTCCGCAAAAACTCTGTCGTAGTTCTGGACAATTTCAATTTTTCTGGCTCGAAAAGATTCGAGTCGATCCAGTTGAACGAGTCCTATTGCTGCATTCATGTCTCCCATGTGATAACGCAAACCGCTCGTTGTCACATTATAGTACCAATCTTGATCAGAATTGATGCGGGTCCAGGAGTCACGGTCAATTCCAAGGTTCCGTTTCTTCTTCAGTACATCGGCAAACTGATCGCTACGGGTAACCAGTGCGCCCCCGCCGCCGCAAGAGATATTCTTGATTGGATCGAAACTGAAGCAACCAATATCTCCCAGCGTGCCCAAATTTTCTCCGCCATACCGGGAAGCAAACGCCTGGGCTGCATCTTCGATCACGACAAGATTCAACCGACCAGCTCTGTCCAGTAATTCGTTCATGTCACATGAAACTCCACCGTAATGGACGGGGACGATGGCACGGGTACGAGGAGTGACTCGGCTCATTGCATCATCAATATCGATGTTAGCCGTCTGCTCGTCGATGTCACAAAAGACCGGAATCCCCCCTGCGGCAATGACCGCTTGAGGAGTCGCGACAAATGTCATCGAAGGGAGAATAACTTCGTCACCTGACTGCAGGTTCAAAACTTCCAGAGCGAGGTGCAACGCAGCCGTTCCGGAATTCACCGCAATGACATGTGGGACATCCAGCAGTTCTGCGATTCTCTGCTCAAATTGCTGAACGCGCGGCCCCATTCCCAGCCACCCACTTCTTAGCACATCGGTAACGGCTCTCTCTTCTGCGGCAGAAAAATGGGGACGGTGTGTTGGAATCATCGGAAGTCCTCTCGACAAGAGCCTTACATAGTGACAAAGAGATACCCGTCCTCTTCACGAACGGGGAACATTTTGAGTTGTACTTTGGGGTCGAATAGTGATGTCCCTTTGTCGAGTAAATTGAACTCCCATCCATGCCAGGGACACCGAAGAACGCAAGGAGTTGAATCCAATTGGTAATCATTTGGACCGTTTGAAAAGGTCATCCCTTCAACTCCTCCCGAGCAGACTGGAGCTGCTTGGTGTGGACATCGGTTCAAGACAGCTACGTAGGCTCCCTCGACGAAATAGAGGCCAACCTGATGTCCTGCTACAGAGACAACATGTCCTTTTCTTCCACCGACACTTTCCACACGACAGGCCTTGTACTCAGCCACTGGACCGTCCTCTTTCTTTCTTAACAATCAATTGTTGTTCAAGCTGGCGTAAAGTTTCGAGACTGGAGCTGCCGAGTCTGCCTCCGCTGACTTGGCTCCGCTTCGGAATTCGCCCAACATCCAGATTCGCGACCACTTTGCGACTGTTGCAATCGATCACCAGCAAGCCACCCTGAACTGTTTCGCGGTATAGATAGCCCCCACACGCGACAATCAACCACACAAGAGTCCAGATCAAAGCGTGCCGAGCCAAGTTCACAGACCGTAAAAAGGGAAACCGACGCCCCAAACGAAGAAAGCTGACGACGAGAACCACAATGCCACAGAAGCCAACGAAAAACGAGACCAAGACAAGTTTTTTTAACAATTTTCGATCAGGTACAAGTGAAATAAACGCATAGTCGCCGCCAGAACTAAATGAGATCCAATAAGGATGCCCCGGAGTCTCAACCTGACCAAGAGGCGTCTCTCTACTGGAGGTCCATTCAGTGATAAAAATCAGCGATTGATGAGAGGCACAGGACCAAATTTCCGTTGATTGAGGGCGAACGCTCAATCCGTGACAACGAGAGTCCTTGTCGATTGAATGTTCGACGGTGCAAATGACTTCCAGTTTTGAAGCATCCACAACCTGGAAACCTGCCAATCCATCAACTTGTGAGTAGAGATATTTCCCATCCCCGGAAAAAGAAGCAGGACGCGGAGACCCATCCATGGAGATCACCCCGACTGGCTCATGACCATGCTGAAGATCGATCACGGTAATCCTGCCGGGTTCCCCCAACGGCGACAAAAACATTCTCGCCCCATCAGGTGAGATGGTCGTATTGTGAGGCAATCCCGCAGTTCGAATTTTCTTAAAGAGTTTCTTCTTATGCCCGTCGATCACCCACCATGAGCCATCCCAACAGGCGACATAAATCCATTTACCGTCTCGCGAACATTCAATTTCATCCGGGAAGTCCCCGACCTCGAGCAGATCGAGAATCTGCCCGTCCCTTGTGTCGATCCAAACCAGCTCACCTCGTCCCGACTTTGCGTTCATATGAGAAACGACAATCGTCTCCTGATCACCCAAAACACAAATTCCATGGAGGTGATTTCCCAGATGAATCTTGTGTTCAAGATCCCAAGTTCCGACATCATATCCATAGACGACCCCAGTCTCGTCCAAGACCCACAAAGTTTCTTTGCCTTGCCCATGCACAACACCTGCAAAAAAGCAATATGCCATCACGACAAGAATCACAGCTTTTTGGGCCATCTATTTCAACCCGTAAAATTGTCGTGCGTTTTCGGAAAAGACTCGCCCTCGAAAACCTGAAGAGAAGTGTCGAAAAATAGCTCGAGGATCATCGAAGTCCCAGTGGGGATAGTCACTCGAATACATGAGCATTTTCTCAGCTGGGAACATCTCCAAAATCTGGTTCAACTGATGAGATTGTGGTGGTTCCTCAATTGGCTGAGTGGAGAGCATGAGATGCTCTTCGGCGTAAGCACTGGGACATTTTTTGAGCCAAGGAACTTCGCTACGTAAGCCCTTGTAATTCTTGTCCAATCTCCAAAGCAGTGGAGGCAGCCAGCTAACTCCACCTTCCAGAAATACAAATCGCAGTTCCTGGAATCTTTCAAAGACACCCTCGCAGATTAAACTGACGAGATGTGCCTGAAATGCGGTCGTCAGACAGGTATGCCATTCGATGTAGTAGCTTGGGTATCCAACTGCAGTGGGAGGATTCGATATTCCAGGTCCTTCAGTTCCCGGATGAATCGCAATCGGCAAGCCGTTGCGTTCCGCTGCTTCATAGATCGGATAGTAGTGACGTTGCCCGTAAGGAAACCTCGCACCAGCTCCAAGCAACACTTGAACGAGCTGAGGATGTCCTGCGATGCGATCAATCTCTCGCGCAGCTTGTTGAGGATCTTGGGTAGCTACAATGATTGAACCCAGAAACCGTTGATCAATCGTCAACCAGTCATTGATAAGCCAATCATTGTATGCACTCGCCAGTGTGCTGGCCCAATCTGAATTGGGTAAATTAGAGACCCCCAGATGCCCTGCTTCACCATTGAGAATGATGTAGTCCATCGAGTAGGCATCAACCAGGTCTGCAATCAGAAAATGGGGGTCGGAACCTGGTGATCCACCATCTGGAGGAACTGCGTCTCGCCGACGAATTCCCGCGACATTGAAATAAGTATTGTTCGGATAAACAGAAGCGCCCCGCAGGAGTCTCGACCTCCAAGGCTCCTTCACGTACGGCGCAATTTGCTCGATCGACTGCCAGCGATAATGGACATCACAATCGATCACCGCTTGCAGTTTCGACGAAGACATAGATTCTGATGGGTGAGTCACAGTGATTTCGTTCCTGTAGGAGCCGGTTTGACGTGTTGCAAAATTCGAGACAACATATTCTTCAACGTCAGCTCCTGATGAACGAAATGGCTCGCGGTCTCAGCAATTTTGTGACGAAGCGAATCCATTTGCAAGTAGAATTCGACGGTTTCGGCGATTTGACCGATTTGCGAAGTGACAAAATCTCGTCCACTCACAAACGCCTCATTATCCAAGTTGGGTTCAGAAACAATCATTGCTCCATTCCCTGCACACAGTAAGAATCGATGTCCCACAGAGTCACGCGGAGACTTCAAGACATTGAGCACGATCTTGCAGCGATTCAGAAATTCGGTCCGCTGGTTACCGCCTAGATAACCTCGCGGAAAGACAATTTCTCGATTCGTTTTCTTCAGTTCAGAACTGACCTGACTCAAGATTCGACGCCTGCGACGAGAAGCATTGCGGTTTCCCAGAAACGCAACATCCACATCTCGCGGGAGAGCTAAATCCTGCCCCATCTCAGGAGAAAATCCAAAGGGGACAACCAGCGAATCAATTCCTCGGCGCTGAAGAAATTCAGCTCGTGGAGATGATCCAGATATGAGAGAGTCGATCACACCTCTTCGACACAACTGTTTAATTTCACCAAGAATTCGCCAACGTTGCCCCTGTTGCAGAAACCGAAGATCACTCCCGGGCAGACGACCATTGAATGCGCGATCACCCCAAAGTCGGAATGCAGCCCCAAGGTCTGCTGTCACATCTGCAAATCTTCCATTTGGTAGATTTTCCAGCAACCACCACGCAACATGCAGATCCTGTGACTCTCTCTTCAAATAGTGAACGAGTGAAGCGAGTCCTTGCATAGAACCATTATGAGGACCATACCCGAGAACCAAGTCAACTTTTTTCATCGAAATTGTGTCGATGCTTGGCATCTCGGGATATCGACAGAAAAGCTCGACCTCACATCCCAATTCGACCAACGCGTTTTGGATGGGCGCGCATGTTGCTGAATCTGCGTCGTAGAACAACAATACTCGCATGGCCACAAAACATCTGGAATACTGAGGGACATCTCACTGAACTTGTACGAGAGCGAACCCGCCTCAGCCTTACTTCTAAGGGTGGAGCCTGTGTGTCGTCAATCTTTACGCCCGCTGTGATTGACTTCTTTCCAATATTTTTCGAAGTCGAATTTTGGACTGTTTTCATGATCGTGGCAGTGTGTGCAAACTTTCTGCTCCGCTTCTGCTTTGAGAAGTTGCAGCGACTTTCGAGACTCAATCGTTTCGGGTGTAAGCATGCCTGTCTTTTTCCACGCCTGTTCCAACGCAACGTGCTCGGCTGCAGGGCCGTGACAGTTCTCGCACTGGTTGCCAGCTAAGTGAGGTGTTTTTTCCAGGCTGGCGAAACCACTTTTGTACTGCAGGATCTCTTGCGGCTCCCAGCCAGTGGTATGACAAGCCAAACATTCAGGGTCCCAGATGCGGTTTACCCAAGTCGCCTCCTGCCCCGGCCGCCCTTTTGTGAGGCTGTCGAGTGCGTGGGCATGCTTTGACTGACTCCAGATATTGTAAGCATATGTATGACATTCTTTGCAGGAATCCGCCCCAGCAAAAGTCTTCCCGGAAGGATGGCCGATCGCGAGATCATCATTCACCATCGAATCGTACTGCTCCTTGAGGACGTCCTGATACTCTTGCATCAATTCGACCATTCCCGGATCAATGGCGAAGCGGTCCATGTCCAGTTCGACTAACTCATGCTTGAGTTGATTTTCTGCAAACAGGCCGACAGCGACAACGTTCTTCCCCTTCTTACCGACATGCACAATCATTGTTTCACCGACATAATTCGGTTTCTTCCTTGGGTCTTCAGCACTGTTGGCTGTGACTACAATCTTGAACTCCGGGAACTCTTTGGCCAGTGCTTCCGATTCATCAATATCCGAATGAGACAGCAGTACCAACAGGTCCGGATTCTCTGCTTTCAAGGCTTCGAGTTCCTTGCGAATCGCCTCGGCTGGAACATCGATTTTGAGCAAACTCTCATCAGCAGTCAGTCCCGTTTGCTGTATTTTCTTCAGCGTACTCGTCCCAACTATGCCGATCACGCCAACCTTGGTTTCACCAACTTGCACGACACGAGAATTCACAGGAGTTCCCAATTCTTTGGTCCCATAGAACGTGACATTCGCCCCCAGAAATGGAACATCGAATCCATCTTCCGTAGAGACTGCCTGATGTTCCACGTACAAAGCATCGGGACCAAGCATCAACTCTTCCAAGCCAATCTCTAGTCCCTGATAGCCCATCTTC
The DNA here is from genome assembly GCF_048270125.1 of Thalassoglobus sp. Lineage (NCBI taxonomy): Bacteria > Pseudomonadati > Planctomycetota > Planctomycetia > Planctomycetales > Planctomycetaceae > Thalassoglobus > Thalassoglobus sp. The sequence goes on from NZ_JBLWTN010000041.1 coordinate 17,955, forward strand.
TGGAAGCCCAGGAGCATGTGGTGAAACTTGATTTTCGATTGTGGGTATGTGACCCGCTTCTCGTTCAAAATTCCTCCCACATCAAATGCCGAAACTGACCAGCCTCGATCCTCTTTGAGTTGCCGGATAAAGTCGGCACGTCGTGCAAACCCGCCAGCTTGCCGCTCCGAACAGCCACACGGTTCCAGGTAGCCATGCTCGTCTCCCGAAAAGACGAGGACCGCCTGAGGCTTCTCCCACCCCTTCAACAACGGAGTCGTTGCTCTCGGAGAATCACCTTTCCCGGACGAATAAGCCCCACCCTGACTCTCAGATTTGGCCTTTGTGGAATCCGTCTTTCCAGGAGCCGGCGTATCTTGCCGACACGAGGTTAAGATTGTCGTACAGATTAGAACAGTTGTTACAGTTATGCAGGCGACGCCGAGAGTTCTTCGAGCATCTTTCATCCAGGTCTGCATTGTCACTCCATTTTGATTTCGATGCTGATCGGTCTTTTTACGCGAAAATGAGGCAATTGCTGCCATTTAAGCTCTATTTTCGCGTGCTCTCCAATAATTGGAAGTCTAGATCCCCCAGCTGGTGGCAAAGTATAGCAATTAAGACAGTTATATCACGCATCCTAGAATCTCCGATTTTGCAGATGTATTCGCGCCGATCCAACACGTCAGTGTGGCTCCTGGAGAGGATTTTCAACGCTTCTCATGCCGTGAAGACCATTTTTGCGACTTAATAAACTCCCCGCTGCGAGGCAGAACATTCAGAGCAATATTGAAGATTCGCTGTTGATGCAATCCTTGACCCAGGAATGTCATCAGGCGCAATCTTCGCTATTGAAAATGTTCTTCAAATCGTAATGGCTAAAGAATATTGAAGAAAATGGACACATTCTGCCTCGTCAAAATGAGCTCGACGTCGCATGAAAACAGTCTTCACGAAGAGGGAAGCACGAAAGAAATCTAGGACCACAAGGATGGAACCAGGATATCTTGTGCTCGAGATATCCTGACCGCTTCATAACCAGGAGTAGAAAAGAATGCGGAACCTCAAGACGAGAGACTGGCTTCTCACGCTAGCAACCGCAATGGGACTCGCCACAACTGCCGTCGCTCAAGAAAATGACGTGGCTCAACGAGCTGATCAAATTTTCTCAGAAGGTGAGCAATCGCTTGTAAAGCAGATTGGCCACGACTGTGCCCCCGGATCACCACTTGTCGACCCGCTTTGCAGCACCACCCCTTGTGATGGTCTCGGCTGCGACACCTCTGCCTGTGAAAGCTGTTACCTGTTCGATGGTGGTGGCTGGTCCCTCCAGGACCTTTGCAGCGATTGCTCTCCGTACCGAGTCGGTGGATGGATCCAAAGCGGATACCACAACCGCTCGACAGGTCTGTTCAACGACCGCCCCGGACACTATGCGACACACCAGGCGTGGCTGTATGCGGAAAAAGTTGCTGATGGCAGCAGTGGCCTCGACTGGGGCTTCCGAGCTGACTTCATGTACGGTATCGATGCCAATGACACTCAGGCCTTCGGAAATACCCCCGGTGAATGGGACTACCTGAATGGCTGGGACCATGGATCATTCGGGTTCGCGATGCCACAACTCTACGGCGAAGTGGCCTATGGAGACTGGTCGTTGAAAGTTGGTCACTTTTTCACCCTGCTCGGGTACGAAGTCGTGACCGCTCCCGACAACTTCTTCTACAGCCACGCGTTCACAATGTACAACAGTGAAGCGTTCACACACACTGGTGCACTCTCCACATATAAAGTCAACGACAACTTAAGCGTCTACAGCGGATGGACACTCGGTTGGGATACTGGCTTCGATCAATACAACGACTTTGGTCAACACGGTAGCAGCTGGCTGGGTGGTTACTCATTCGGACTCGGCGACAAAGCGACCTTCACACACATCATCACTGTGGGCGACTTCGGAGCCATCGGCGACGGATACTCTCAGTCAGTCGTGCTGGACGTTTCACTAACAGATAAGCTCAACTACGTTTTCCAGTCTGACTTCCTGACAGCCGAAAGTGCCGTCGTGAACATGGCTGGGAACCAGATCGGCTTGGCTGGTGGCAATGAGTCCTACGGAATCAACCAATACCTGCTCTACTCGGTCAATGAGTGCGTTGGAGTTGGTGGTCGATTCGAATGGTGGAAAAACAATGGGAACAGTATCTACGCCATCACCGGTGGTGTGAACTACAAGCCTATGCCAAACCTGACACTACGACCTGAGATTCGCTACCAGTGGGATCCAGGCACAACCAATGCCGGAATCGCCAGCGAAGGAGATGCCATCTTCGGGATGGACGCAATCCTGACCTTCTAGAGCAGTTTGCTCTATCGTGCGCCCGTGAAGAACACGCTTCACCAGTGAAAAAGCTGCTCGCCACGAGGCAGAACGCGAACACCAATTCGAAATATGCTATCAAGCAGTTTTGAACAAGATGTACGCGACCTGTCTCGTGAGTCCGAGTGGCTTTTTTTCATGAAAAGCACTCTTCTTATGGAGACTGGAAACACGCAATTGCTTACGAGCATCTACAATGCTTGTCGTGCCTGTGAGGCTCGCTCCCATAACTTCATAGACTGCTCGCCACGAGGAAGAACATCCTCATCGAGCGTGGAGCGAACAGAAAAATCGACATTCATATCGATCACGAAAAAAGACCTCAGCAGGAATTCTGCTGAGGTCTTTTTAATTTGAGACTCGTGCAACTGGCTCGCTCATTAATCGAGCTTATTGCTAATTTTAGTCAGCAATCACTTACTTGTTGCTGATCGCTGTTTGTGCAGCGGCAACAATTTCGTCGAAGATCTCTGGATTATGAATCGCAATCTCGCTTAGCATTTTACGATTCACTTCGATGCCTGCCAATCGGAGGCCGAACATTAACTCAGAGTATCGCATTCCACGAGCACGTGATGCTGCAGTAATACGAGTGATCCAAAGTGAGCGGAAGTCCCGTTTACGGACTCGTCGATCGCGATACGCATACGCTCGCGACCGCAGGATTGTTTCCTGAACAGTCCGCCAAAGACGACTGCGTCCGCCGACATTTCCGCGGGCTTCTTTGAAGAGACGTTTTTTCTTACGTCGCCGTGCCTTACCGTATGTTACTCGCATCGCTTTTCACCTGATACCGCAGCAGAAGCTGCTGAACATCTGTTCTCAGTAATATGTTTTCGCATTCAGCACCTACCGAAACCTTACTCTACTGAACGGATCGCCTCAGTATTCGAGAGGCAGAATCCAGGTTTTCGGATCAGTTCTAAATCTGTTTCACGCAGTTCACGACAGTCTACACGTTGACGGCCCAAAAGGCGACAGTCTACAGGCTGGGTCGAACTGCTTCGACAATCATCCGTGCATTCGCACCAACGACGATTCCTCCGTTACGAAGGTGACGTTTGCGTTTTCCAGATTTCTTTCCCAGAATATGCCCACGATTGGCACTCCGGTGCTTTGCTTTTTTGCCTGAACCGGTCACTTTGAACCGCTTGGCAATTCCCTTATGTGTTTTTGCTTTAGGCATTTTTTCACCATATAACCAGTCGGAGTTCCGAAACAACCGAACTCCCTACAGAACATGAGGGCTCAAAACTGGTTCGAAGACTAGTTCAAAATTTTCCGCGAATTTTTGCGAAGCAAAGAGTGTAGATCAAACTCCACCCTCATTACCAGTCCACCAAGAGCGAAATTCGACTTGAATTCAGAAGAGACTTCAACGATTCATCGATTTGCTCTCGAAAACGTCAAATCGCGTCAATGAATAACGATACGCTGATGCACCTTCTCATCTTTGATGATCATGTTTCGTAAGAAATCAGTTAGTTGAGACAGCATCACGCTGAGGCTACAATCCGCATCTCATATCGAGAGATAACAACAAATCTGATTGTAAGTGTAGAAATCATCTACCGGAGGAAAAAAAGTGGCAGTTAAAGTAGGTATTAATGGATTCGGACGTATTGGGCGGATTTCTCTGCGAGCGATGATGGCTCAGGGCAAGGATTTTGAAATTGTTGCCATCAACGACCTGAGTGATCCGAAGATGCTGGGAATGTTGCTCAAATACGATAGTGCCCAAGGCCGCTTCCCCGGCACTGTCACTGTTGAAGGCGATACCCTGATCGTCAACGATCAGAAGATCAAAGTTTTGGCAGAACGTAATCCTGCTGAGCTCCCTTGGGCAGACATGGGAGTCGATGTTGCCCTGGAATCGACCGGTTTCTTCACATCAAAAGCAAAAGATGGAAAACCTGGTTACGATAGCCACCTCACAGCAGGTGCCAAGAAAGTTGTCATCTCAGCTCCTTGCAAAGACGCACCTGATTTGACCTGCGTCATGGGAGTTAACGACGATCAACTGACCGCGGAACACAAGACTGTCTCCAACGCGAGTTGTACAACGAACTGCCTCGCACCAATTGCGAAGATTCTCGACGAGAAATTTGGTCTCGAAAAAGGCTTGATGACAACCTGTCACGCCTACACCAACGACCAACGTGTTTCTGATCAGATTCACAGCGACATCCGACGTGCACGAGCTGCCGCAGTCAATATTATCCCAACATCAACCGGTGCTGCCAAAGCAGTCGGCCAGGTTCTTCCACAGCTTGACGGAAAACTGACCGGGATTTCCCTGCGTGTTCCAGTCATTACTGGAAGCGTGACCGATCTCGTCGCCGTTCTCGGCAAAGACGTGACCGTTGAAGATGTCAATGCAGCCATGAAAGAAGCGGCTTCATCAGGTCCATTGAAAGGGATTCTTGAGTACACCGAAGACCCAATTGTCTCATCAGACATCGTCGGAAATCCTCACAGCAGCATCTTCGATGCAAGCTGGACGCAAGTGATTGGCGGTAATTTGGTCAAAGTCCTCAGCTGGTACGACAACGAGTTTGGATACTCGAGCCGAACCGCCGGACTCATCAAGAAACTTGCTAATATGTAAGGACTTAGGTCAATCCTAAGACGAACGAACAGCCGTAACATTCAAGAAATGTTGCGGCTGTCAGCGTTCGGTTGCAGCGTCGAATCAGAAACTTGACTGGACGAAAACCGAATTAGGGCACACAATTTCAAATTCATGGCTCCGTTTCAGTTTTAATAAGTTCAGAATTCACAGACATTCACTAATCAAACCCTGCTTATGTCTCAACAAGATCTTCCCCAAACTCCAGTTATCGCACCTTCGATGTTGAAGTGCGATTTTGGAAACCTGGATGCCGAGATCCAAAAGCTCGAAACGGCTGGCGCCGCCACCCTCCACCTGGACGTAATGGATGGACACTTTGTCCCCAACCTATCGTACGGCCCGATGGTGATCGAACGAATCAGGGAACGGACCAAGCTGATTCTCGATGCACACTTAATGATCTCTGATCCTGAAAAATATCTGGATGAATACATTCGCGTCGGGTGTGATTGGATCACATTCCATATCGAAGCGGTTCCAGAACCGACCGCACTCCTGAAGAAAATCCGTGATGCTGGCCGCCTGGCAGGCATCGCTATCAATCCTGGCACACCCGTCGACAGGATTGCCAAACTTAAAGATCAAGTCGACCTCGTCCTGGTGATGAGCGTCGAACCGGGCTTTGGAGGACAGTCGTTCATTCCTGACGCGATTCAAAAAGTCGCAGAGGCGCGAGCTCTGTTCCCATCGGAAACACTGATTTCGATTGATGGCGGGATTGGCCCCGCTACGATTCCCGATGTCGCAGCAAATGGTGTAGACGTATACGTCGCTGGAAGTTCAATTTTCGACCAACCTTGTTACGAAACTGCGATCCGTGAGATGACGTCAATCGCAAGTTCCAACTCTCCTCCTCGACAATAAGAGGTCAATAAGAAATTGCCCTGAAATCCATCCACGTCAGAGATGTCTAGAACCAGTCCGAAAACCTCTGGAATAGCCGCTTTCCTCAACGTTTGAGAGAGCAATTTCAAGTTTCAGGATCAGTTCTAATAGGACCTGACTTTCCGCTCCTCCAGAAATAGAAGTGGGTAGGGAAATACAGATTGATTCTGTCTTCTCCTGCCAACTCATTGCGTCCCAGTTTCAAGCGTGAAAACACGTTACTTGAGCATTCATGAAAATGACGTCCGTGACCTGTCTCCTTGTGTTGAGCGAATGATCTCACGAGAAGCACTCTTCACGGAGACCAGAAACACGAAAATGCACTCGAAAAATTTCGCGCTCGACAATTCGACAACCGTTCTTGAGTCTATCTCTCAAGAATTCAAAGAAACTGAAATGAGTGATCTTAACCTCTCAAAAAGTCGATCATTCATCAGGTTTCACCCCCCGGTACCTAAGGTGCTCCATGACCATTTATCTGATCCGTCCAGGTGAAACGGATTACGATGTGCAAAAGCGGCTTCAAGGCTCGATCAACCTCCCATTGACTGAACAAGGAGTTGTTCAGGTTGATGAGATGGTTACGGAAGTAAGTAAATCCCAGCTTGATCGAATCTACTCCAGCCCGACTGAACCTGCTCTCTCGACAGCCAAGCGAATTGCCTCCAAGTTGGGAATTACGCTGAAAGTCCTCGATTCCCTGGCGAACGTCGACCTGGGATTGTGGCAAGGGCTATGTATTAGTGAGATTCGATCGAAACAACCCAAAGTCTTTAAACAGTGGAAAGAATCCCCTGAATCGGTCTGCCCACCGCAGGGAGAAGATGGAGAAGAGGCTTGCCAGCGGATCGCTGCTGCCCTGAGAAAACCGATGAAGCGAGGGAAATCCATCGCGATCGTCGCCTCAGAACCGCTCGCGTCACTCATTGAGTGCCATTTACAAGGGCGCGAACCTGAACTTTCCGAGTCGTTTTGCAAAGAACGAGAGGTTGCACACTGCCAGGCTGTGGAACTCCCTTCCCCTGTGCCAAAATAAGAGAGCCGGAGAGATCCAGGCTGTCAGCCTCACTTGAAAGACTTGTCAAACTTGAGCAGAGCTCCTCGAGAGTCAGCCAAGCAGAGAATATCCGGCAGAGTCCATCGCCATCTCTGAATGAAGACCATCTCACACGACCGGCACTTTATGCCGTCAGTGAGAGAGTGCCCGCTCGATGGACGTGTTGCCAATGTGACAACAGAGCGGCAATTTGTGGTCTCCAGCGGGACATTTTCAAGCTCGTTGGAGCACTGCCCTCGACAAGAACTCCTGAAACGATCAAGATATCGTCATCATGTAAATCGACAATCTCAGCCTGACTGTCACGACAGCGAAGTTGTGCCCATTTTAGGACAGCGGAGCTTCATACGCAGGCATCCCCAGACAAGTGCATGGGGACGAATCATGGTTGCCGATTTCAAGTCTTATCTTTGATCACTCGCACACACGGCCTGAATTGATTCACGACTGTTTCAGCGACTTCCAAGACGACGCTAGAAATTCTGTTCCACCGATTCCGGTTTCATTCAGCATTGCATCCTGACAACTATGAGTACAGAACCAGAGACGGTGAATCCTGACGTTCCCGATATGGCTGAAGACGCTCCTCAACCTCGAAAAAAACGTGGCGTTCCAGAGGGGCTCTGGCTTCGCTGCCCGTCGTGCTCAGCAACGATCTTCCGTAAACAAGTTGAAAAGAACTTGCGGATGTGTCCTGAGTGCAGCCACCACTTCTATGTTCCCGGACGTGTGCGAATCGAGCAACTGTTCGATCACGACTCGTTCGAAGAATGGTACACAGGAATCACTCCTGTTGACCCTCTCGGCTTCAGCGACAAAAAGGCGTACAAAGATCGCCTCGTCTCTGAACAGAAAAAGACAGGCTTGTCCGAAGCGTGTATCGTTGGAAAAGGCTACATGCGCGGACGGCCATTGATCTTCGGACTGACCGACTCTGCGTTCATTATGGGAAGCATGGGTTCAGTCGTCGGTGAAAAGCTGACCCGAGCCACAGAAGAAGCGACAAAACAGAAACTCCCCTTAGCCATCGTCAGCGGCTCAGGTGGTGGAGCCCGGATGCACGAAGGGATTCTATCTCTGATGCAAATGGGGAAAGTCTCAGCCGCTCTGGGACGCTACCACGATGCCGGAGGTCTCTACATCTCGATCCTCACCGACCCGACGATGGGTGGTGTCGCTGCGAGTTTTGCTTCTCTGGGAGATGTCGTCCTGGCAGAACCGAAAGCACTGATCGGATTCGCCGGCCCACGTGTCGTGAAAGCGACCGTTCATAGCGAACTCCCCGAAGGGTTCCAAACGAGTGAATTCCTGCTTCAGCATGGGTTTGTCGACCGCATTGTTTCGCGTCCGGACCTGCGTAGTGAAATCGCTCGGACCATTGACTATTGCACGTAATTTCCCCAGACCGATCTCTCATTCGGTGACAGACTTTTAAATCGACGAGGCAATTCGATGGAATTCTTGAAACGTCTCTTCAACAAGGAGCCTCGTATCGAGAAAGTCGATGTCGAGAAGAGATTCCAGCTCCTGACACGTGTCGGACAAGGGAGCATGTCGAAGGTCTGGAAGGCAACAGATCCTCGCAACAATGATCTCGTCGCCGTCAAAGTCTTAGACCAGGCAAAACTGGCTCGTTTGCAGCAGCGCTTCGTCGGTCTGGCTAAACCGTCTGAAGGGCAAATTGCCTCTGTACTCAATCACCCGAATGTTGCCAGAACAATCAGCCACGGCATCACGACGAACAACGAAGAATTTCTGGTCATGGAGTTCATCGAGGGTGACAGCATGAGCTACCTCGTGGAAACACAAAACGCCCGGATGAAAGAAAATTGCATCTGGTATTGTATTCAGTTAGGCGAGGGACTGAATTATCTGCACACCAACGATTGGATTCATCGCGACCTCTGCCCACGAAACATCGTGGTGACGAACGATGATCTTGTAAAAATCATCGACTTCGGGTTGATGGTTCCAAACACGCCTGAGTTTCGAAGACCCGGCAATCGAACCGGAACCGCTAACTATATGGCTCCGGAACTCATCCTTCGGCAACCTACAGACCAGCGAATCGACATCTTCTCATACGCTGTCACCTGCTACGAAATGTACACAGGTGAACTCCCCTGGCCTGCTGCCGACACGATGGAAAGCGTCTTGCACCACATCAACCAACCACCGGAAGACATTCGCAAGTATCTTCCCGATCTGGATGAACAAATCGCCACTGCAATCATGACCGGTCTCGAGAAAAATCCCGATGACCGCTGGCGAACAGTACAACGAATGGTCAACGAATTCCGGGAAGCGGGCGATCGACTCTTTCCAGACCAGTAAGCTCGACGCATGAACGTTCTCTCGTCACGCCGAATAACACCGTCAGTACGAGAGACCTCTTACTTCCAGTTGTCCTCGGAACGGCCCAGCATTCTCGCTGCGTGTTTCAGTGTGAAGGAACGGATAAAGTACAAAAGAAATCCGTAGAAGATCATATTCAACACGACCGTGAGCCAGGCACCGAGATTAGAGAGATCTTCGACCTCCCCAACTTCATTGAGAAATGGCACAATAAATGGGGAAGATATCAACGCCATTCTGAGAATGTCTCCCGAACCGAAATTTGCTGCCTCAAAGATCATGATCAAAACGACTGCGGGCACGATCATCCATGCAACGATGACAGCCAAAGCTGTAAAAATTGCTCGCGTCGATGTTTTTGCCCACATGCCGATCAACATGCTCAGCCACGCAAACAACGGCAACATGATCAGCACCGACGCCAAGCTCGTCAAAATGTAAAACAGCGTACTCCTCTCTGGATATCTGACAAACACCTCAACCCAGCCATTACTTCGAGAGCTGCGATAGCCACTGCAATGCCATGCTTGCATTGCCATTGAGGTCAGCAAGGGAATAGAGACGATCGACAGCAGTCGTTTGACCCCTTGGTATTTTTGCATCACGAATTGACGACTCGAAATAGGAGTTGTCAACAGAACGTCCAAAGTTTCATGCGAACGTTCGCTGGAAATGAGCGTCGCTGAGCGGACAACGGTTAGCAAAATCGCCAGAACCCAACATAGACATGTGATGAATGCAACAACTTCATTACGGTTCCCGGCATACATGTTTCCCGCTGAAAAAGTGACAGCGAGAAGGCAGATAAACAAAACCGGAAACTCAATGACCAGTCCAATTCGGACCAGGTAACGGAGCGATCCCAGAGCAGTTTTAGTTGTCTCTCTCCAGGCAATAGGCTCGTAATCAGGAAGCTTGTTGCCATCGCGAATCAAGACAATCCCCTGTGTCACCTTGTTCTGATTTGCTCGGTGAAACAACCGGTCCAGAACTTGAAACAGAAGAAGCAAATATCTCTTTGGCGTGACCACTGCCCGGGGAACCAATAGCAACCAGGAGAGCAACAGGAAATAGAAAGTGAGCCCCAGCGCAGGAAATCCGAGCGCCAAGAGCTGCCAGTTGTGGATTGTGGATGGGCCTCCTTCAATCGATGACATGAGTAGTATTGGAGCGAAAAAGATGAACCCGTTTTCTTCTGTGCGGTTATAAGAGAATTGCCCCCAAACTGGTTCCCACACGAAATTGTTTCCTGACTGGAGACCACACAATTCCCCAAGGCCATTCAATCCAAACTCACCAATCGAGCCGACCAGGGAGACCAATGTTTCAACTGAAGTCCAGATCAACGGACCAGAACCAAGACTATTCGGGTTCCTGTGACGAAACATCCCGAATAAAATGATCGGCCCAAAGAACATCAGGAATCCGAGCAAATAGGTTGCAATGAATGAGCTGACTGTTGTACGGAAGTAAGTGGAACACAAAATCCCCAGGGCCGCCAACTGACAGACGGTCACAATCAATCCATAAAAGCCGAACCAGACCTGAGTCTGTTCAACGCCCCCCAACGCATAACAAAAACCAAACAGCGGAAGCGAAATCAATAAGTATGTCCCCATCACGACCAAACGGCCCAAATACTTTTCGAGGACAATTGTTAACGGAGTCAGCTTCGTCAAAAACAACAACCCGATCGTGTTGTGTTCCTTCTCTGACGTGATCCCTCCGCAAGTCAACGCAGGAGTGAACAAACAGACGCCAAAAATCTGCAGCGACATCAAGATCGTAAACATCTCCCGGCCGCGGCCCATCAACTCGAATGGAGTCTCGACGTCGCTGTAAACCGTGCCCCAGAAGATCATCAGAGAAAAGCCAAAGAAGAGGACTGCATACAACGAACGAACGATGTACGTCCTCCGTCTTGCAGATTGCTCAATCAACTCTTTCGACAATAAAGGCAACCCAAATCTTTGCCGTGAATGCATCAAGCGGTCACCCCTTCTGTCAGCTTCATGAAGGCGGTTTCCATATCCATCGCTTCCGCTTGGAACATTCTGATTTTGCCTCCCAGGTTGACGATCCCTGAGTGCAAGTCTTCAATCGGCAACTCGTCTTCACGTAACCGAATCGCAATCCGATCTGTTTGCCGTTCCGCCGATTCAACACCCGGCAACCGTTCGATTTCGGCAACAAGTTCATCACTCGGATTCACAACCTGAACATGGACCACACGTTTCAACGAAAGCTGCTGGAAAATATCGTTCAAAGAGCCTTCTGCGACCAGCAGTCCCGCCTCAATGATCCCGATCCGAGTACAGAGTTGAGCAAGCTCATGCAGAATATGGCTGGAAATCAACACAGTCTTGCCCATCTCCTGCATCGCTTTCAAGAGTTCTCGCACTTCGATTCGTGCTCGTGGGTCTAACCCGGATGCAGGTTCATCAAGTAACAGCAAATCGGGATCGTGTAATAAAACACGTGCTAATGCGAGACGCTGTTTCATCCCGCGTGAAAGAGAATCGACGGGGGAGTCGATCTTGTGAGTCAGGTCCGTCAGTTCAAGAACATCCGTGACCACCGATTCCCGGCGGTCTTTCGGAAGACGGTAAGCAGCCGCAAAGAAATGGAGGTATTCACGCGAGGTCAGATCTTCGTACACGCCAAAAAAGTCGGGCATAAACCCGATCATTTCTCGCACTCGATCGGGGTCGTCTCGAACTTCGATTCCGTTGACTTTAACCTGCCCTTCAAACTTTTTCTGCAATGTCGCCAGAGCTCGAATTGTCGAAGACTTCCCTGCCCCATTGGGACCAATGAATCCAAACACTTCACCCTTGGGGATCTCAAAAGAGATACCTCGTACTGCATGGACTTTGCCATAACTGACATGCAAATCCTGGACAGAAACAACATTGACCTTGCCCACATCACCTGTCATCAGTTTTCCTGTTCTGGCTGTTTTCAGTTCGCAGTCTACACTCTTGGCATTCAATGAAAGATTGTGACCGATTGGAGAGTAAAATGTCCAACCAGAGACTTCTCCGGCCAGCAGACACTTCACTCAGAATGGTTTAAAGTTCCGAACGCTGAGGGTAGCAATTCCTGGATTGATTGAGGCTCAGAGCTTTTCAAATTGGAAAACGAAACGATTTGAACCTCATCTCCAAATTCGGAAATCACCTGTCGGCATGCCCCGCAAGGCGGCGTCAAACTCTCAGTGGGCGTGAAGATCACAACAGCCTGAATCGATTTTTCTCCAGCAGCGATTGCAGAAAAAATCGCTGACCTTTCGGCGCACATTGTCAAACCGAAGGAGACATTTTCAACATTACAGCCGGTGTAAATCTTCCCTGATCCTCCGCAAACAGCTGCCCCCACAGGAAATTCGCTGTACCGGCAATAGGCATTTTTTGAAACGTCCTTGGCTGCCTGTTTGAGCATTTCCAGAAGTTGCGAGTCAATCGCCATTCAAACCGTTCCTCTGACAACTTTGAATATGTGCGAGAACGAGCGAATTACGGAGAGCCGGGCAACTCGTACGGCAAGACCTTCATATACTCAACAAGATCATCGATGTCGCTCGATTTCAGATGGCTCGTTTTCCCGTGCTCGTCCTTGGGATTTGTGGTCGTCAAAACATCTCGCAGCGTGGCTGCGGTTCCATCGTGCAAGTACGGTGCAGTGCGATAGACTCCTAACAAGGTGGGGGTGTCATATTTTGTCCCCATCAGTTCGGAAGGATCGTCTCGCCCAGTGCCGACGTCGTGCATTTTGAGATCTGTCGCGTATGGACCGGAATGGCACTTCGCACAGCCGACTTCTGAGGAAAGGAACAACATTTTGCCTCGCCGAGCAGATTCGCTGAGCCCCTGTTTAGCGTGCGGACTGAGCTCAAACGGATGTGAATTCGCATAGGCAGCAAGTGCGTCCAATTCCCTGGACAAGCCTGCATTCGGTTTTCCGAGCGCGTCATTGACACGACCTCGAATCAGGCCGCGTGCCCCCATCAGAGGGGAGCGAATAGTATGTTCGAAATCCTGAACTTCGTCACGATCCGCCGACCAGTGAATGGGATGAGTCTCTTTCAAGCCAAAGACTGCCTGCGTGTTACGAAGCCCTTCAGGTTGCTGCCACGTCCGTCCATCGGAATTTCCATCAGGATGACAACTCGAACAGGAAATCCAGCGACGACTCGTCATAGGAGGATTCGCTGTATAGAAGAGCTTTTTCCCGAGCAGAAGTTCAGGCGTTCCGGTCCACTCCGTCACCTTGATCTCGCCATGTTGACGAAGCGTCGCTGCATCGTACGCCACCACATTAAAATCGAGTGCATTGTAGACGTAGAACGTTTTTGAATCCGGCGACACTTTGACTGCTCGGGGATTCGACCCGATCCGCAGCAATCCAGCAAACTCGACTTCGTGGTAGTCATCATCAAGAAGATCCCCAACATACATGTCGTTGGTCCCAGCGAAAACGATATACAATCGCTTTCCATCCGGAGAAATGGCGACCTCCCAAGGATTCGCGACAACGTATGTCCCGCGGAAGGAATCCATCTGCTTGCGTTTCCGAACCGATTTATCATGGACATCGGTATTGACGATCCCCAGGTAGGGAAAGATCGAGCCAGAACCGTGCGAGACTTCCGTCAATGACCGCTGATGGGGGAGATAGGCTTTCGACCATGTCGGATGCACCGTAATCTGACGACAAATGTTATCTTCTTTCGAGCCAGTCCACTCGTGAGTCACTTCGAAATCCTTGACGTCGATAGACTTCACGATGCCGGTGAAATATTCGGTCACCAGCAATTCATCGTCATGCAATGCCAGTCCTCGCAGGAAACTTCCAGCCTGAACCTGCCGTACAATCTCGTTCTTGGCTGGATCGATTTCGAGCACTTCTCCGGGATATTCCAGCGTGGCCCAAAGGCGAGATCCATCGGCGTTAGAGACGACCGAGTAGGGCTCGTCAAAGACATCGAGGCTGCCGGTTTTCTTTCCCGACTTCGCATTTACAAAATCGATGCGGTCTTCACCGTAGATCGCAACTGCGACATCGTACGACTCGCCAATGAATGTCACACATTCGGGATGACGCCCCACTTCGACTTCGTGCAACTTCCGCTTCGTTTTCAGGTCGACAACCGAGAGCGTTCCCGCGTCCCGATTCGAGCAGACCAGCAGAGCTCCGTCAGTCGAGATATCCATCAGACTGTTCGACGTGCCAGCAGATGCAGTCACATCCAGAAAGAACGCATACAGAAAAAGCGTACATAGAAAGCTATTGCAAAGAATCCGGTTCACAGATTTCACTCCATTCGGTGATGGTCACAAGATCAGCTTGCCCAAAGTCTAAAGTATTCACAGTCCAGAGTCAGCACTATTCGCCTACTTCAAGCTCCAGGTCTGTCGCCGAGAAGATCATCTTGAACTCAAGACACGAGTCCGCAAACTGATGAATAGATGAGAATCACGCGTTCAATGCTTCGATCAGAGATCAAGAAAACTCGCCGGGCACGTCAAGTGCCCGGCGAAGCGTGTTTGATTAACCGAGTGTGAACTCTGGCAACTTGACGATCTCGCCACCTTTCGTGGCAGATTCATGAGCACAAATTCCGACGCAGGTCCAGTTCGCACTCGTCACTGCATTCGGAAGTGGATCACGATCTTCGAGCAAGGCGTTCACAAACTCATTGACCAAATGCGGGTGCGAACCTCCATGTCCGCCCCCTTGCAAAAAGGACAGGTGTTCTGCATCGTGAATTTCTGCTGGAAGCGTAAACCGACGAATCTCTTCCGGAAGCAAATGAGCGAAGTCGGGAACTTCGATCTTCTCCGGAATTTCCGGCTCCGGCTTCTTCGCAGTGTGCAACACGTGTGGTTCATTCTCAATAAGAGTCCACTCGAAACTTTTCTTCGTTCCATACACGTCAAAGCTCTCGCGATACTGACGTGCCACATCGTACAGACAACGCCAGATGTGCGCCGTCAAATCGGAGTCCTTGATCTTGATATGACATGATTCGACAGCGAACTGATTCCCCGATTTCTGCGCGATGTCCTCTCTCACCGTTCCAGACCCCATGCAGCTGACGTACTCTGCAAGACCGTCTACCAGTCCCAGACACGGACTCACAACATGTGTCGCATAGTGCATCGGGATCATCTCTTCCCAGTAACTCGGCCAGCCATCCATGTCCTGTGGGTGAGAGGCTGCCAAGTGCTGGATTTTTCCGAGTTCGCCCTTCTCATACAGCTCTTTAATAAACAGGTATTCGCGGCTGTAGACGACCGTTTCCGCCATCATGTATTTCAAGCCGGTCTCGTTGACCTTCTCCACAATCTGCCGACATTCATCAATCGTCGTCGCCATCGGGACGGTGCACATCACATGCTTGCCCGCATCCAACGCCTTCAGCGACATCCACGCATGGTCCGGAATCGGACTGTTGATATGCACAAAGTCGATGTCCGGGTCAGCGAGAACATCGTCGTAGCTGGTGTATCGTTTTTCGATTCCGAACTGATCGCCAGACTTGTTCAACTCAACTTCATTCCGCCGACAAATCGCAGTCACATTCGCTTTCGGATGAGCCTGATAAATCGGGATGAACTCCGCACCAAACCCCAACCCAATCATCGCACCATTCACAGATTGACTCATTCTTGATCCTTTCATCATGTTCAACATCTATGGGAGAATCCAGAGCTTATCACGATCCCGATCCGCTCAACCACTCACCTCAGCATTTGCATACATTGACGATGACATTCTCAAAGAAAAGTTGCAAGACGACAGAAGAGAATTGTATTCACGAAAACCCCTGCCTTCGTAGATTGGTTCATCGGGGTTGTGACTGGAAAAGTTCAAGCCCCACTTGGTATCACTTGAATCAGGAAGGTCCAATCAAAATAGATCCAACCCCACCAGATTGGCTGACAGAGTGATGATGATTGACTTGGAAGATCGACGAAGAATTGACCCCGCATTCAGGGACATCCGCTCCGCTACCGTCCCTGCCACCCTGTCGAATTTGGTCAGATTGAAGACCACGTCGGAGAACCAGATTGAGAACATACAACTTTAAAGTGTACGCGAGTATTGCATTGCGGCAGGGGAGCCCTGCCCTACCGGTACTTCACCAGATTTATTCATTTCATTTTGAGTGCCGCAGGCGATCCGCCCCCACAATAATCACAATCTCTCCAATATCCGGGTCTCTTCCGAGTAATTCCCAATCCCTGTCAATTCTACTAACCACTTGATCGGGGCTCAAATTCCATTCCTCAAAACAGTTTGTAATAGTGCTGTAATTACCAACGCACACTTCTCCTGGGTCTAGCATTTCACGAACGTATTTTAGTGTCATATCTTTTATTAATTCCGGTTCGCCGACACCAAAATCAGATCGTACTTGATAAAGAACATACCACAAACCTACTTCATCTAACTTTGCTTCATCGATCAACTCATTTAGTATATTATGTTTAATATCCATATGCATACCTTCATGGCTCGAAGTGGTTTTTTTCACTGGAATACCTGGAATATTAATGTCCAGTGAAGGAGACTTATCAGCTGAAACAGATACCGGTCTTAGTACTGTAGGGCAGGGCTCCCCCAATATTGTTCGGCACTTTTTTTGCGGTGTGTCAAGGAGGGGATTTGTTGAGGGATT
>NZ_JBLWTN010000042.1:0-28292 GCF_048270125.1 Thalassoglobus sp.
CATTTCGATCATAGCCGCCTCCAGGTTGCCAGATACGACGACGTGAACGCTTTCCTTCGACCACGCTGATCCTGGGGGTCGACTCTGGTGGCGGGGTGGCCTGGTTGAAGGAATAAGTGTTCGTGGCGGGGTGGCCTGGTTGAAGGAATAAGTGTTCGTGCCACGGCTCTGTGAGCCGTGACTCCGCACGGCTGGCACAGCCGTGGCACTCCCATATTTCACTCATTCAGTCGGTCCACTCTGCCAGGCACAATCGTGGCACATCCGTATTTCATTTATTCAACCGGGCCACCCCGCCGCGAGGTTCGTTGTCGAAACAAAACGTATTGCTGACATTTGGACCGTGGACTCTCAATTTGCTCAACATTTTCTCAATGATTGTGTAACAACTCCACGTTACTCAGTTCGTCAGGCACAGCCTGACTACCTTGCTCATCTAACCGAGCGACCAGCCTCAGCCTTATTCATCGAGTTGCATGCAGAACTCCGCTTTGCATTCGACTAGGCGTTTCATTGTATCGAGCGAAATCACATATTCAGGATTGAATTCTTCGTTGTAAACATAAAGGGCAATTGTCAACTTCAACTTTTTGCTTGCGATAAAGTCATTTAGGTCGTTCTTTTTCTCCCAAAACGCATCGAGCACTTTTTGGACCGCATCATCGATAGCCCAGCATTCCAGCTTGTCAAGTTTGTACTCCCATTCACAATTCGATATGTCAGAACGCTCTCGAAGGTACTGTATTTTTTGATGCCACACACGTGTTGGGTGCAAGCCAATAAGCTGAGAAAGAACTGCAGTATCGAAATCGTCACCTCCTACTACAAATGATGCAGAGATTTCTGGGCATTCGTCTGGCATTGATTAATCCTTACCGATCTAACGGGAAAAAGTCAATTAAATCATCGAACTTATATGGAGTTTCGACAGGTTCTAACGACCCTTTCTTAACGGGAACAAGTATAATTTCGCTGTCTTTACCCATTGGGCGGGGTGGCCTGGTTGAAGGAATAAGTGTTCGTGCCACGGCTCTGTGAGCCGTGAAATTGGGGGTTGATTTCACCGTAAATCGACCTGATCAATCTTCAGGGGGACATCTTCATCTCCAAGGTGTGCTCGGGCGCTTGACCAGGGCAGGGTGGTCCTGGTAATGATGAATCTTTCGTGCCACGGTTGTGCCAACCGTGCGGTGCGGAGTGATCGCTCTTGCTGGACGTTATCATATCGCAAAATGTTGCATCTACTCTCGCATGGCTCGCAGAGACCGTGGCACGCTATCCGTTCTAAACAAGGCCACCCCGCCCAGTTCAGCTTTCACTTTTACACTCTGACAGCCTACCACACTTGGATTGTCAGTTGCTTCTATAAATGAAAAAACGGCCCGGGCTCTCATTGAGACCGGGCCGTTTCTGTTCATTTTTTATTCAACTTCTTTGCTTACTTCGCAGCGGCGAAGCGTTTGGCGACTTCGTCCCAGTTGACGGCATTCCAGAATGCGGCGATGTAGTCGGGACGACGGTTTTGGTAGTGCAGGTAGTAGGCGTGTTCCCAAACGTCGAGGCCGAGAATTGGTGTACGGCCTTCGGAAAGGGGAGTGTCCTGGTTTGGTGTGCTTTCGACGACGAGCTTACCGCCATCGACTGAGAGCCAGGCCCAGCCACTGCCGAAGCGTGTGGCGGCGGCGTTGGCAAATTCTTCTTTGAATTTGTCCAGGCTGCCGAATGTGGCGTTGATTGCGTCTGCGAGTTCACCGGATGGATTGCCTCCACCCTTGGGGCAGAGAATGGTCCAGAACAGAGAGTGGTTGGCATGTCCACCACCGTTGTTGCGAACGGCTCCACGGATCGCTTCTGGAACACTGGAAAGACCTCTCATCAGGTCTTCGATGGACTTCGCTGCGAGATCATCATGACCTTCCAGAGCAGCATTCAGCTTTGCGACGTAGCCAGCGTGGTGCTTGCCGTGATGGATTTCCATCGTTTTGGCATCGATGTTCGGTTCGAGTGCATCGGCAGCGTAGGGGAGGTCGGGGAGAGTGTAAGCCATGTTATGCTCCATTGTTTGATCAGGCTTTGAATGAGAGAACGTCGAAACAAAACCGCACTCTGATTTTGTGCACGTCAACCCTTGTGGGCTCTCTGACACAGATGACGCTGCCCGCGGCATGGTTTTGTTCGTCACCTCCATTTTAGACAGTCGGGAGAACCTCACAACCGTCGGGGCGAGAAATCAATCATGTCCCGAAGAACAGGAATATACTGATCGGTGTCACCAACGGCAGAGTCCGAGGTGAGTTCCTGGCTCGGTTTTGATAAATTCTCGATGAAGTCGAACCTGTTGTCACAACTTGGCGTCATTCCAGCGGCAACTTATCGATGTTCTGCGGAAAGAAACTTTGACAAGCAAAGAGACTTTGATTGTTTCAGAAACTTGAAATAGTCGCTCAAAGGCTGAAGAAAACTCCTTATTCCAAGGGCTTTTCTCCAATGTTTGAGCGTTCAAAATGAGTCGAAGCACGATGGCTAGAACCAGTCCGAAAACCTCTGGAATAGCCGCTTTCCTCAACGTTTGAGAGAGCAATTTCAAGTTTCAGGATCAGTTCTAAATAATCGAGCAGTTCCGGACCAATGTCCGGGGGCTCTTCGGCATCGACTTCTTTTCATGCGTCAATTGATAGAACTGACCCAGAAAGCTGGATTTGCTCTCTCAAACAGTGAGAAAAGTGACCATTCCGCAGGTTTCCGGTCTGGTTCGATTTTGATTTTCCAGGCAAGATGATTGATTGAGATAGAGGCTGCGATGAAATTCACAAAAATGCACGGAGCAGGGAACGATTACGTTTACGTTAACTGTTTCGAGGAACAACTTCCTCAGGACATTCCGGCCTTGGCTCGGGCAGTGAGTGATCGACATACAGGCATTGGTGGCGATGGGCTGATTCTCATTTGTCCGTCGGAGCAGGGAGATGCTCGCATGCGGATGTTCAACGCCGATGGCAGCGAATCGGAAATGTGTGGCAACGGGATTCGCTGTGTTGCGAAGTATGTTTTTGATCACGACATTGCCCGGAAAGAAGAACTGAAAATTGAAACCGGGGCCGGCGTTCTGACGCTGCAGGTTTTCGCTGAGGACGGACTGGCAAATCGTGTTCGAGTCAACATGGGTAAACCGATTCTCAATGGTCCTGACATTCCGACGACACTCGAAGGGGCTCCACCTTTGAAAGCTCCTCTTGAAGTGGGGGGGAAGACTCTGGAAGTGACCTGCGTCTCGATGGGGAACCCGCACTGTATTACGTTTGTCGATGAAGTCACTGACGAATGGGTCCACGGAATCGGTCCGCAAATCGAAGTGCATCCTGCGTTTCCGAATCGTGTGAATGCAGAGTTCATTCAGATTGTTTCACGCTCGGAAATGATTATGCGGGTTTGGGAGCGCGGAAGTGGAGAGACTCAAGCTTGCGGAACGGGAGCCTGTGCATCTGCGGTCGCAGCTGTCTTGAATGGGCTGACAGACCGAACGGTGCTATGTCACCTCCCCGGCGGCGATTTAACTCTCGAGTGGGCGGAGACTGGCGAAGTCTATATGACCGGTCCAGCGACCGAAGTGTTTCACGGAGAATGGACGAGTTGATTTTAAAGCTTGAAGAGGTCAATGAGTTTCGTCGTCCGGATGATACGTTCAGGGCGAAAATCACGTGAAAATGCAGTGTTCTGTTGACCTGCGCAGGTTGTGTGTTGAAAATAGGGCTGAGTCAACGTTTGACAGTTTGTGATTCCATCGATGGTGATGGAGATTCGTGATTCGTCCCTGGTCATTGTCGGTTTAGAACTATGATCACACACAATATGCGGCATATAACGTTGGATGGTTTGCTTCCCGTGGCGATAGCAGCCTCTCCATTCCTGGTTCGGTACACGGTGCGCGATGGGCATATGCTGGAGGTCGCGATTGCGATTTTAGCCCCGATGCTAGCTGCGATTCTGCGAGCCGCGATTGGCGTGCATCAATTGGATGCCGTGACAAATGGCAAACCAAATTTATCTCGGCAAATTCTGTTCTCAATGGCAATTGTGATGCTGTTGCTTGTGGAAGTTTTTGTCAGCACGCTGCAATTCGCACAGAACGAACCACTCTCCTCCTGGTTCCTGCCAGCTGGTTTATTCCTTTTCTATCTGATCTTGATTCAGAATGCTCTCCGGCCGGATGAGACGACGCAGTACGTTTGACAGTACGTTTGATCGAGTGACTGTGAAGAGGCGATGGCAGCCGATTTTCTACCTGGTCGAGTTCGCGATGGCTTCGAGCTGAGATCGAATCTCGTCTGCTAGAACTTTGTCGGTGTGCTGATTGGTGCGGTTTAAGTCGTCGAGTTCCAAGGCGAACTGAGCGACGCTTGTAGCATCTTCGTTTAGTCTGTCGAGAGCAATTGCGTACTCTGCCTGAAGAGCGGAGAAGTTTGGATAGAGCGCGACCGCTTGCCGATAGGTTTCGACTGCTCGTTGTCCATGTTCCACATTCTGGGTTTGTTTGAATCGCTGATCCCAGAGGTTACCGAGTAACCGGATGCGAGCCACAGCCGTCGGGTCGAGGCGGATTGACTGCTCAAGTTCTTCTACCGCCTGCTCGAAAAATTCAGTCCGTCGGCGATTCGATTGATCCCAGAGACGATAGTTCAACATCGCCAGTTGTTGCGGAGGTTCTGGAGAGAGCGGGTCAGCGGTCGCAGCCTCCTCGAAGTCTCGCTTCGCCAGTTGCGTGTTGCCTTCAGAGATGAGGCGATAATTTCCAGTTTGAATGCTGATGGCTGCCAAACGCACGGGGACAAGTGCTGTCTTCACACAACCGAGTGCCAGAACGGTCATCAGTCCTGCGACGCCAAGCAAGCGGCGGTTGTCGAGACTTGTCGAGAGAAGCGGCGATTCTGATTGATCTTCACCAAGCATGGCAAACAGGAAGAGCATCATCACAATTGCGGGCATTTCAATCCCGCTCGCTGCCAGAAGATGAACGATAATTGCGACTGAGGCAGCCAGGATTGATGCCGGGAGAATGTTCCGTTGATTGATGCTTGAAGCAAAGAAAACCGCGAACAGAACCGAGACTCCTCCAACACCAAGTAACACAACTTCGAAGCTGCCTTCAATCAGGTAGAGAACTCCGAGAACGGTAGCTATGGGAAGGATTTGAGAAGTAATCAGGTCTCGCATGGAAACGGCCGGAGGGAGGACTGCTGAACCAGTCTCGGCGGTTGGCTTCAATCCATTTTTCATCACCACTGCAATGAAGAGCAATAATCCGATGAGTGCAAGAAGTCCGCCGCCCGCCCAGATTCCCAGAAAGAGATTGTGCGGGTCGATGATCTCTTCACTTGCGCCCGGGAGTTTGTACTTCAGATACAGCTGCCGAAAGTTGCCCGGTCCGGCACCGAACACCGGATTGTCTCTTAACAGCTGAGCTGTCGACGTCCAGTATTCCAGTCGGTACTGCAAACTTTTGGGAGCTTCCGAAATCACTTGTGGATCGAGTCCCCCCGTCATGGTCGCCCAACCGATCAGGATCGCCAGCAGAAGCATCCCTGAGGGAACTGTCCAGCGTGGGAATGTGAAGACAACACGTGAACGTTTCCATTGAAGCAATATCAACAGTACGGCACCTGCAATTGCCCCGGCCCAAGCGGATCGCGATTTCGTCAAAATCAAACAGAACAGTACGAATATCAATGCGCTGCCCAGTACGATGGCTGTTCGCAAGTTTGCTTTGTCTTGTGCAAACAGAAGCGGATTCGCAAGTAGAAACAGGGCGGCGATCAATAACGTGGCAAACGAGTTCGTGAGCGCGAAACGCCCAATCGGCTCGACGCTGTCTCGGACTCTGGAGAGCATCGACATTCTGGCTGAGGCATCAAGTGTTGCGACTTCGGTTCCGTACTCGTCAGTCAGTTTTTGAAACTCTTGCCGTTCCTCAGATGAAAGCTTCTTGCCCGATTGCGTTCGCTGAGTGTAATCAACAAGTGCTTCGTACGCTTGGGCCTGTTGTGGGAACCAGACATAGTGCTGCCAGATTCCAAGAACGCTCAAAGCGACAACCATCACGACGATGGCATTCAGAAGAAGCGGCCTGGTCTGGCGATTCTGAAGATGCAGTTTGAGCATCATCCACAAAACACCCAACGAAGCCCATTCCCACATCATGTTGAGAGCCGAACGCTGGTTTCCTGTCCCGGTGAATATCATGATTCCGGAAAAGATGTGTCCGAGAACCATCGCTGCGACAGCGAGATCAAGCCAGGACCAACGGAGTTGGACTGCCTGTAAATCTCGCCAACGTAAAAAGAAGGTGAGAGCAGCAAACCCAAACCACAGAAAAGCGATCCACAGCGTGTGGCCTTGATCAACTGCCTCAGTCGGGACAAGAAATCGACAGAGAAACAAGCTCACCAGCACCAACGCGCCCCAACTGGATTCAGGTGCGGCAGCCTTGTCTGGTTGGGATTTGTTCCGTTTCTTTTGACTCACTTCGGTCTCGGCCAGTTCAATTTACGACAGGGCTATTGAAGAAGTCTGACACGTCCTTGCGAGAGAATCAATGGGGCATTCCTCGCATTGTATTCCGAAAAGAGTGAAGCTCAATTCTGACAGATTGTGCGGGTCAGCCTGAATACCTTCTTGGGACTGACTCGGGGATTAATTCTTGTGAAACTTCTCAGGGAGGCAGACGTAAAATTCTGTGAGGCCCGATGGTGTCTCAGATAATGCCAGTGTTCCATGATGTTGCGTCACAATCCGCCAACATTTCGACAGACCAAAGCCGAGTCCGCGTCCCGCTTCTCTTCCGGAATAGAAGGGATCGAAACAATGTTGCTTCTGTTCCGGTGTGAATCCGCAACCGTTGTCGGCAATCCGTAGCAGGACATTCGAACTCCTGACGGACTTTTTGTCTGGATCGCTGCTTAGCTGACCGCCAGGAGGTCCGCCGCCATTTTCGCGGTAGCAGTCGATTTCGATTCGTCCGCCATCTTCTACGGCATTTAACGAGTTGCGAATCAATTCTGCGATGACCACTGAGAGTTGAGTTTCGTCGCCAGTGACTTTTGTGTTTTTGTCGCGGTTCCCCCAAAGGGAGATTTCGCGGCGATGAAATTCATTTAAGAACTGATGCACCACAGTCTCGATGAGCTGAGTGAGATTCAACTCGGCAAGTTTCAGGGCAGGGGGATGAGCGAACAGCATGCTGTCGCCGATCATGTCCCGAATTCGATACGTTTGTGAACCGATCGTATGCAAGAGTTGCTGGCGGTGTGGGTCTGTTTCGTTTTGTAGCAGTTGAGCTGTTCGACCTTGAATGGCAGCCAGAGGGTTGTTGATTTCGTGTCCAGCTCCGGCAGCATACTCACCTAAGGCCGCCAGTTTTTGTTCTCTGAGGTTCCATTCCCAGATGAGTGCCGTCGACAGGAGTTTCGCAGAAATTGAGAGCCAACTCGCGGGGACTTCGACACGAATCGCATCGTCAATCCCGACATACCCGATCGTTGTTCCATCCAGATTCAGTTCAAGCCAGTGCCATTGGGTCCCTTTGTCTAATGATGACTCGGTGAGTGCGGACAGGACTGAAGTTAAGAGTGATTCCGTTGAAACCGATCCGGGGAAAGTTGACCGAACGAACGCGTGTTGCTGATCGATGTACGAAAATTCTCCTTGTCGTGTGAACGAATTTCGCCAGACAAAGATGCACTCTTCCAGCATTAACGCCTCGCACCAAATTGTGGTGAGGCGTTCGATGAGGTCTTCCGCAGTCGAAAAGGGAAGTGTTGCAGAGACGAGGCTCTCGACACTCGGGAATGCGAGTGTTTTTGAATTGATCCTAAGACTCAAGTTGGCACTCGCAATTCTCGAAGAAAACTCTGATTCCATTAAGCGCTTCTCTATGCGTTTTGTGTCCGCGAAAATCGCTTTTCATGAGATGAATCACTCGTGCCCACGAGACAGTTCGCGTACATCTTTTAAAAACTGCTCTGGGGAATACGGAAAACAGTATTGGATCGACGATCGTTTGCGGCCTGTGACAGCCGCAAACAATGGTGCTCAAAATGTTGCTCGAAATGAGGCTGCTGATCGAGGGGCGAAGAGGTGCAGGCCCAGGGTGAACACGTTGTTTCCGGGCTCTGCAACGGAGGCTTTGGCTCGAAGCGGCTTTCGGGCTTCCTTAATTCTTTGCGCCAACTTCCATATCGAGAAGTTTGCAAACTCGCTCAAGAACCGTTTCCATTTCAAATGGCTTTTGCAGAAAGTCGTTGGCTCCTGCTTCACGCAAGCCGTCGATTTTATCTGCTTCCACCATTCCAGAGATGCAAATAATCTTCACATCATCCATGGCTGGGTCAGTGCGAACACGTTGACAAACTTCTTTTCCGTTGATGTCTGGAAGCATGACGTCCAAGACGATGATGTCTGGACGATATTCTTTGACCATCATCCCGGCATCGAATCCGTTGTTGACGGCGCGCACTTCAAATCTGCCATCAGATTCGAGGACATCCTGCAGCAATTCGACAAGATCCGGGTCGTCATCGACGACGAGTGCCTTGCGTTTCCCACTCTCTAAAGCGTCAGTGGGAATTCCATTGTCCTTCATAAACTTGTAGAGGACATCGCGAGGAATTCGGCGAAATTTAGAACCAGGAACTCGAAATCCTTTGAGTTGTCCCGAATCGAAGCAGCGGATGATTGTTTGTTGGCTGACTTTACAAATCTTGGCGGCTTCGCCAGTTGTAAATACGGTCTTCACTGTGCACCCTCCATTTTGTGCTCCCTCCATTGGTTCAGCTTGTCCACGCAAGCTGGCACTAGGCGTCCTCGAATGAAGTGCTTCAGGTCAACTTCCAACTTTAAAATTCATTGTAAGTCAATGAATGGAATGGAGTTGTGAAGACAGCCCTGTTCGAAGTTCCTTCTTCCTGAAGGTCCGCCAAGCTTCTTCGGTCTACCGGTTGTCTCAAAGTTACCGATGTTCCCATATAAACCGATTGTATCTATCTTATGGATTCGGTCAATAGCGTTTTAGCAGCGTGAACTACCAAGCCTTCGTGAAGTTCTCAAAGGTTGTTACTTGAGATTATGGAAGTCATCGAAGAGTTTTGATGCTTGGACTCTTCGTGTTCAATGCTCGCTGCAGTCGTTTTGTACTTACTATTTTCGAAATTGTTGAGACGAATAAGTATCGTGGCAAACAGTTTGCGAAGCAGTGAATGGGGTCTTCACGGGTACAAAAACAATGAAGATGTTTAGAGCAGTTTGCTCTACCGTGTGCCCGTGAAGGACGCATTTCTCTAGTAAAAATACTGTTCGCCACGAGGCAGAACCTGCAAACCAATTCGAAAGATGCTCTAGCTGTACTTGGGGACTGCGGGCTCAGGAACTTCTTCCAGCAAACGGGTGATGATCATGTCGGAATCATAACCTTCCGCTTGTGCCTGGAAGTTGGGAGAAATGCGGTGTCTGAGAACCGGGATGGCGACACGACGAACATCCCCGAAGGAAATTGTCGGACGTCCGTCCATCGCTGCAATTGCCCGAGCTCCGTGAATCAAGTATTGCCCAGCTCGTGGTCCGGCTCCCCAATCGATCAGTTCCTTGATGAAAGCTGGAGTCCCACCATCTCCGGGGCGTGTCGCTCGAACAAGTCGGGCGACGTAGGTGATAATGATCGGAGCGACTTCGATTTGATTGATTTGACGTTGCAGATATTGAATTGACTTTGCGGAGAGAACTTTGCGGACGTCTGCTTTCTCACCACGTGTGGTTGTCGTGAGAATTTGTTCTTCCTCTTCGAGATTCGGGTAATCAACTTTAATGTTGAACATGAATCGGTCGAGCTGCGCTTCGGGCAGGGGATAGGTTCCCTCTTGCTCAATCGGGTTTTGGGTTGCGATGACAAAGAATGGATCGGGCAGGTCATACGTATTCTGACCTGCGGTCACTTCGTGTTCCTGCATCGCCTGGAGCAAGGCTGCCTGAGTCTTCGGCGGCGTCCGGTTGATTTCGTCGGCCAGAAGAATGTTGGTGAAAACTGGGCCTTGAACAAATCGAAAATGCCGCTTCCCATCTTCAGACTCTTCCAGCACATTCGTTCCGGTAATGTCTGACGGCATCAAATCGGGTGTAAACTGAATTCGATGAAACTGAACGTCGAGAATTCTTGCGATGGTGCTGACGATCAGCGTTTTCGCCAATCCCGGCACACCAACCAGCAAGCAGTGTCCACCGGTGAAGATGGCAGACAGAATCTGTTCGATGACATCGTCCTGTCCAACGATGACTTTATGTAACTCATCCACCATCACGTCATGATGACGTTTGAACTTTTCCAGGAAATCATCGAAGTCTTTTTTTTCACTCGCCAAAATGACACCACTTCAGTTCATTGGGAATATGACTGGAAGCTCCTATGTCAAAATCGTTTGAAACGTTGGAGCGATTCCAGAATCTTCAGACTTCACATCCTAGCGAGCGACTTTTCATTTGGCGAGAAATGGACGCGAATTCTTGCTGGAGATGAAAAACTGTGATTCAAGATTCATGAATGAAAGTGACGAATCACGTGAAAAGCAGAGATTGGGAAGAATAGGGTTCACCATATTGATCGGAACGCTCATACTGGGTGATATCGTCGATGATTGATGCAATCGTTGATCGATTCGTTATACTCAATGACCTCCAGATATTTTCTCAGAAACGGATAATATAATGTCACAGACAAACTTCAGCCGTCGCGACTTCCTCGCAACGTCGGCAGCCGCTGCAACGGTGGCAATGACCAAGCCCGGCAACTTGCTCGCCAAGTCTCCCAATGAAAAATTAAATATTGCCTTCATCGGAGTCGGTGGTCGAGGTGGTTCGAATCTTCGTTCGATCACTCGACAGAACCACGTCGGCGTCAACGTTGTGGCACTGTGTGATGTAAACAAACAGAACTTGGGAATCGCTTCAAAGCTCTTTCCTGAAGCCCGGAAGTATGCTGACTTCCGCAAACTGTATGAAGACAACACTGACGACATCGATGCAGTCGTTGTCAGCACTCCAGAGCATGCACATGCTTACGCCACCATGCCGGCGCTCAAGTTGAAAAAACATGTCTATTGCGAAAAGCCACTGACGCACAATGTGGTTGAGTCACGTCTGGTGATGAATGAAGCTGCCAAGGCGGGCGTCGCAACACAGATGGGAACACAGATTCACGGCATGCCAAATTACCGGCGAGTCGTCGAGCTGATTCAGTCCGGTGCCATTGGTCCGGTTCGTGAAGCCCATGTCTGGGTATCACGTGCATGGGGGCTTCAAAGTGAAGAAGATTCGAAGAAAAATAAAGATCGCGTGTTCGTGAGCGAGCGTCCGAAAGAAGCGATGACTCCGCCCAGCTACCTCGACTGGGACTTGTGGATCGGCCCCGCTCCGATGAGGCCGTATCACGAAGTCTACTTCCCGGGACCAAAATGGTATCGCTGGTGGGATTTCGGAAACGGAACCATGTCCGATCTTGGCAGCCACTGGAACGACCTCCCGTTCTGGGCATTGAATCTCGATGCTCCGACTGCGATTGAAGCCTTCGGTCCGAAGCCTCATCCGGAAATTGCACCAGCATCGATGTCTGCCGTTTATGAGTACAATGCTCGTGGCAATATGCCAGCATGTACGCTGACCTGGTATCAAGGAGATCACAAGCCGGAAATCTGGAAGAATGGCGGAATCCCACAATGGGACAGCGGCGTCCTCTTTGTTGGTGATGATGGAATGTTGCTTTCCGATTACGGCAAGCATGTCCTCTTACCCGAAGAGAAGTTCGAAGACTTCAAGCGTCCCGAGCAGTTCATTGAGAACTCACCCGGACACCACGAAGAATGGCTCATCGCCTGTAAAGAGGGGACACCAACAGGCAGCCCGTTCAGCTATGCCGGACCGCTCACTGAGGCAAACCATCTCGGTAATGTCGCATTCCGTGCAGGCCAAAAGATCGAATGGGACGCTGCAAATCTGAAAATTACCAATGTTGCAGACGCGAACAAATTCCTCGGACGCGAACCGCGTACCGGCTGGAGTTTGTAGACCTGCAGAGTAGAACTCTTTAGCCGGACACTTCGAAGTGAAGTGTCCGGCTAATTTTTTATGTTCAACCTTGTGTGATGTCCGGGCTCGCTGCCATTGCTTCGAGTGCTTTGTCAGTACTCTCGGGGTCGACTTGCCGACAGGTTTCGGTGAGTTGATCGCTGATCTCGTTCATTTCTGCGGACCACTCATCATGTTCTGCTCCGATAGGACAGAACTGGCTGAACTCTTGGCATAAGAGAATCATGCGGAGCAGATGTCGAAAGATCACGCCTTCCTGTTTAGTGAGATCTTTCGTGGTGACGTACTTTTGAAAGTCGCCGCCGAAGTGCAGCAGTTGACCAACAATCCAGGCAGAGCGTGTCCTCAAGTCGTTAACGTGAGGATAATCCGAATCGAACAATCTCCGCATTTTGTCTCCGAGTGGAACAGACCAGACGCGGATTTCTCGACCAAAGTTGTCAAGTTCCGGTTCCACAGAATCGGGGTCTAGTTCGGCTTGAGAAATTAGCCCGCGCCCCATCAGTTCGGGATCAATTCGGTGCAGTGCCAGTGGTCCCGGCGGAAGTTCCTCCGGACCAGGAACCCGGACGTCTCGAATCATTGATCCAGGAACTTCTAAGACGCTTTCCAGGAGTTGAATTCGTTCAGCTTTATCTGCAATGCCCAGATGATCCAGTAAATAGGTTCCATAGATTGGATGACAACCACGAAAACTGAGTAGCTGAGACATTCTCTCGGTCGGAGTTGCCCGGTGCGGAATGTATTCCTCTTTCTGGTCGACGAGAGAAGGGTGGATGATTTTCTTGATGGTGCTGGGCTTTTCATTGTCGTCTGAATTTTCCACCAGTGCTTCTTGAAGTAGAGCTCCAAATGTTCCCATCGAGGCGGGTGCTTCTTCGTCTTTCGAGTCCTCTTCAGCTTGTCCACTTTCAGATTCATCAGAGAGTGCAGGCTCCAAACCTGCTCCGAACTCTTCCTCTTCCTCGACTGGTTCAGCTTCTGCGGGAGGAGCAGAAAGGTCCTCGGGGATCGGCCAGTCCCGAAAGACTTTTACGACATTCTCCGGAGGTGGCGGGTCAAGCTCGAGGAAATCACCTGAGTAGAGAGTTAGTAATTGTTTGGTGAGCCGCTCATTGACTTTCTCTTTATCTTTGACTGAGAGAAGCCGCTTGTTGGCGAATTTTCGCAACCGGTCCGCGTCGGGAGAGACCTTTAATAGGTACGCCAGCAAACGCCACGGCAAGTCTCCGCGACTGGAAAGGTTTCGCGGCGGCGCATCGATTACTTTCTGAAATTGTTCTTCGTTCCAGTATTGCTCATTGGCCCGGCGCGATGGCATTTTCTTCTTGAGTTTTTTCTTCATCCGAATCAAGTTCGGGTCTTTGGTGTCCTCTGGGATTTGGTCATACTGCGCCTTGGCCCGGGCGATTTTGACGTCATCTTCATGCGACATCGCGAAGACATAACCTTCGGTATCAAACTGCGGGCGCCCAGCACGACCAAAAATTTGATGAGCCGAACTGGCATCGACCAACGATTTCTTCCCCGGCGGACCTTTCAGGAGAGTTGTCATCACTACCGATCTCGCAGGCAAATTGATTCCGGCGGCGAGTGTTTCGGTGCAAATACAAACCGAGAGTAATTTCTCCTGAAACAATGTTTCGACACGCCGCCGATACCGCGGCAGCATTCCCGCGTGGTGAACTCCCACTCCACGCATTAGAAGCTGTTTCAGTTTTGGCCCCGCTCCAATCTTCCAATCCCATTCATCAAGCCGCGCCGCCAGTGCTTTCTGCTGACCACTTCCCAAGAGGCTTTTTCCTTTGAGTTGCTCGGCAACGGTCCAGCATTCTTGACGATTAAAGCAGAACACGAGAGCAGGGGTCTTGCGGGTTTCTTCAGTCCCGTCCTGCATTTGCTCAAGTTGTTCTCCCAGCAATTCATCGCCGACCCAATTGAACTGCAGAGAAACCTTTCGCTCACTCTCCTGAATCAGCTGAATCTTGCGATCGTGTTCGCGTCGCAGCCACATCAAAAAGTCGACGGAGTTCCCGACTGTCGCAGAGAGCAGCATCAATCGTACATGCTTCGGAAGCAGGGCAAGCGAAAGTTCCCAGACGACGCCACGCTGTGGGTCGTTGAAATTATGGAACTCGTCCATCACCACGGAAGAGACGTTATCGAAATCAAACTCTTCAGCTCCGAGCAGTCGATTCAATAAAATTTCAGCAACTACCACACGCACAGGAGCATTTGGATTAACGCGTCGATTTCCGGTGATCAGCCCCACATCATCCCGAGAGAAACCCCATCGTTCTGCAGCCTCTTGTAACTCATCAAATTTCTGCTCAGAGAGCGCGATCAATGGAGTGGTATAGTATGCAACTTTGCCTGTGTGCAGCGCCTCGAACATCGCGGCCTCTGCGATGAGCGTTTTGCCCGTCCCAGTCGGAGCACAGACAAGAATTCCTTCCCCCTCACCAAACCATGTGAGTAATGCATCCTCCTGCACGGGATAAGGGGCATACGGAATCTGGTCCAGATACTGAATAACCAGTTCTTCTCGATCAATCTGTGAGTCCATCTCAGATTCGGAAGGCAATCCATCTCTCCTGATAAGTATTCAATTAACTGCAACAGAATAAAAAAACGCCTCGAAACCTGACAGGTCTTCGAGACGTTTCGCTGATGATGTTTTGGAACTGGTTCGAAAACTGACTCTGAGAGTGCTTTCGGTGCATGTGAAGGAATCGTTCGTCCAGGAAAGAGCCTGAACTCCACGAAGCTGAACGCTCACATGATTTCGAAAACGGCTTGAGGATCATTTGCCCAGCGAACTGGTCATCCACTTTAAGAAACGAGACATTTTTCCACGTTTCGTTTTACGCAGCTTTTCCTCTTCGCTTGTGAGCCAGGCAACTTGAATCACTCGGCGTTCGCCCTCGTACGGGAGATGTCCGTGGAAGGAATTGTCAGCACGACGAAATGCAGCCAGCGAACCATAAACCGGTCGAATCTCCGGAGCGACCATATCTTCGAAGCTATCGATCCGCTGCAGGAACCGGAGGCAACCTTCACTGTTTTGCAGCCAACCCGGATTCAGGTAGAGCAGGCAAGTTACGATCTTCGAATTGCTGTCGGTATGGATGTTTCCATGTTTCTTGTTGAGCGACCGGCAAATGGAAACCATCGTTGGGTAATCACCCAGATTCGGAACTCCGAGATGCTTTCCAAGATTGTTCGCAAACTCGCGAGATGTCATCTCGCTGACAATTGTATTGATGGTCTGTCCGCAGTCTTTCTCTTCGTGCGGTAAATAACCAGCTCCCGTGTATTGCGGGAAATCCCGATCAATCTCTTCAGCGAGATTCGCTGGCAGCTGGTTCGATGCAATCAAAATTGGAAACGGCTCTTTGAGGACCACTGTCTCTGGTCCATTGAGAGTTTCCTCCGAAAGTATCGAAGTCGTTTGATCCAACATGGACGATCCTTCGCTCATAAGATCTTTATTGTGTGATGCCAACACATATTCGAAGTTGGCGATGTTGATGACAAAAAGTCCTTTCAGGGAAGCATCTTGCAAACATTCCCCGGTGTCAAGATGTGTCTCAACAACGAGGCAGACTGATCTTGCAGCGATCGCGGACGAGTCCGTAATCTGTCGACGACACAGATTCAAGGACGATCCCCAAAGGACGCCGAAACATGGCAAATGGAGAACTGAAAATTCATCAGGGACAGCCAATCCTTCTGAAAGATAAAACACCTTTCGGCGTGGGAGGCCGACGGCTGTGCTTTACGCATCCCGACGATCCAGGCAAGTGCGTGAAAGTGTTGAGACAAGACGAGGACAAAACAATTCGCGGGAAGAAAACCGGATTTGTTCCTGCACGTTTCCGCAGAACCTACGACAACAACGCTCATGAGCGCCAGATTCTGACCAAGATTTTCAAGCGCATTGGCCCGGAAATGCAGCAGCATTTACCGCTCTATCATGGAATGATCGAGACTGATCTCGGTCCGGGAATGGTTCTTGACCTCGTCCGAGATGCGGATGGAAAGATCTCTCGAAGTTTGCGGGAACTGATTTCAACAGGCCACGAATTGGAGCAGTTTCGCCCAGCGTTTGATCAATTCGGTGAGTTCATGCTCAAGCATGTTGTGCTCACAAGATCCTTTCTCGACCACAATCTTGCGATGCAGCATAAATCTGACGGATCATGGCAAATGTACATGATCGACGGATTCGGTGATCCCGCATGGCTCCCTGTTGCAAACTGGTTTCGTTCCCTTGGGGAAAAGAAAGTTCAACGGCGAATCGCTTCAGCCTGGACAAGATTTGAGCAGTTTCGTGATTCAGGCGGAGTGACTCAGGAGTTGATCGAAAATAGTACTTGGGGACAGGGCTTTCTCAACCATCGAGGAGAAACACCGACAGCGAAGGCTGGATAATCATCGTTTACTGCATGCAGCGGGATCAAATGCTGCATGCAGTATAAGGACTCTACGGTTGTCGACCTTGGAGCATATTTTGCGTTGGGAGCTATGCCGCTTTTCTGGGCTTCACAATCTTGCCTGCAAGGTATTCATCCGCCCAGGAAGCATCAGGTTCGTACCCGAGTTGAATCAGTCGGCTGGTTAGTTCAAGCTCTTCGTCCATCAGTAATTCGCAAATTCGGTCAGTGTAAGACTGTTTTCTCCAGCGTTGACTGTTTTGAGAATCGAGCTTGCGAACTCCATTGAGGGCGCCGACATCAAACCCTTTCGGGACATGTTTGTGGAACTCTTCAAATGGGTGGATGACATCCCAGCCTATGAAATCTGTAAGCTCTTGCTGAGTTTTCGCTGGATTCGAAACGAATTCTTCGTACTTAACGACAACAGTGTCTGATCTCTGAATTGCGATCTTCCAGTATTCGTGAATAGTCTTCCATCTAATGGTTGATACGTAATATTCGTTCGGTTTGTTGATATGGTAAGAAGTTAGTATGTCACGAGGGTCGCGGATAAAAAGAATGAACTTTAAATTCACACTCCGTTCGGAGTAATGCTCTCGTATCTCATCGATCAGAAAGATGTCGCGAGGGCGTTTCGTGAGCAGAAACTTTGACGCACGCGAACCAAATCGTGCGATTTCCAATGCTCGGCGTTCTTTCCCATATGCCTTGAGATCACCAATGCATGCTTCCACCATGAGCTGAGCGAGCGTGGTTCCACTGCGGGGGAAACCAGTCATGACAACGTGGGTTTCCAGTCTTTTTTCCCCGAACAGCCCTTTATCGACGAGCCACATCCATGGCACCATCAAGGGGTGAATCAGACTTTTGGGGAATTGAAAAACTGGATGCAGGCTGGCTTCCGCCTCTGCCGGAATTGGTGGCCGATTCATTGAATTTGAGCTCCTTCCAAACTCAGTGGATAGAGTTCGAGCCTCTTGCTCGATGTCAAAATATTAATCGCTAAAGACTCATACTCTGGATAAAGTATCGCTCGTAGACTGATATTCCTTGAGGAGTCTCGTGCGGGAGGCTTGATGCGTTCTCGGGAAACTGGAGTCAGGTAAGATGGCCTGCTCGTAATGTCTGAATCTACTTTAAACTTTAAAATAAACAAGCCATGTTTTTTCTGTTAATTTTATATGAATAGGGGCACTCTCATTTAATTTCAATAAAAAAACGAAATGCATGACCGGGCTGTTTGAGCGATGACCTGGTTGAGAGTTTCTTATTTGAGTCAATCTTAACTGTCGCGTAGGGAAGTGCGTGATTCAGTCAATCTGAATACGGCATCAAACACGTAAGATTCTCCAAAATTGATCTATCAGCAAATCGGACAAGTGAGGTACGATCCAAAAGAAAACGGCTCAGCGGAGCCTCTGTCACAATGATTTTAAGAATTCAATCACCATCAAGGATGAGGGTGCGACGCTATGAGACAACTCTGGGCAGAGCGCATTAAACAGGCAGTCAGACCGAGACTCTACCGCACAATTTACTCGGGGAGAGAGCATTTTACCTGTCCGATCTGCAACTACCGAGGCCCCTTTAAAGACAAAATTGTCAGCAAGTCGCCTGCAGT
The DNA here is from genome assembly GCF_048270125.1 of Thalassoglobus sp. Taxonomy (NCBI): domain Bacteria; kingdom Pseudomonadati; phylum Planctomycetota; class Planctomycetia; order Planctomycetales; family Planctomycetaceae; genus Thalassoglobus; species Thalassoglobus sp. Next base: position 18,184 of record NZ_JBLWTN010000042.1, read on the forward strand.
CACTCGAGTTGATTCAAAATGCCTTGGCTGTTCGTCCGTTGAGAGACATCGGATGATGCACTTGGTGTTTGATGAAGTTTACAAAAACTGGTCAGCGGATCAAAAATCGATTCTGCATATCGCTCCTGAAGATTGCCTGAAGCCACAACTCCAGTCATTTTTTGGAACGTATCAGACTGCAGATCTTCTCCAGGCAAACGTCGACTTCAACGAAGACGTTCAGAATATGAGCTTTCCTGACGGAACATACGATTCCGTGCTCATCTCCCGCGTACTGACGATTCCTCCCGACCTGGAAGCCTGCATCCGTGAGATACGTCGCATTCTGAAACCCGGCGGAATCGCGATTATCGCTGAAATTTACTTCCATGAAGAGTCGATCGAGTACGGAAAGTTCATTGGTGAGCGTTCACGTGAAATCGGTGTTGATCTCATTACGATGATGGAACGCCACTTCTCACGTGTCGAAAAATTCACTTCTGATCGCTACGAAGAAGAATATCAACTGATCAACCGAATGGTCGTCGACGGCAAGCCTCATGATGACTACCCGGAAGTCGTGCGAGTCCCCGGGCTTGGGTTAATGGATTTGGTTGCAGTTTGTCACGTCTAGAGCATCTTTCGAATTGGTTTGCAGTTTCTGCCTCGTGGCGAACAGCATTTTTACTAGAACCAGTCCGAAAACCTCTGGAATCGTCGCTTTCCTCAACGTTTGAGAGAGCAATTTCAAGTTTCAGGACCAGTTCTAGAGAGATTCAACTTTGGTCTTTATGTACGACCTCGTGGTGAACTGCCTCTGAAGTCATAACAGTGACCGTGCAGTACGCGTTTCACCAGTAAAATTGTTGTGTCCGCCACGAGGCAGAATCCGAACACCGATTCGGGAAATGCTGGAAGCGGCCAATTCAGATTTTTAATTCAGTTCCAAGATCCTGTTGAATTATGGCATATTTCATTCGATCGTTGAAACGCCGCTACCAACACGCATTGATTTCTCCCAAGCGACGTGAACTCGAACAGCAACTCTCAGACGATTGGAGTAAGAAGATCCGTCTCGTCCCTGCTTCGACATCGGAAAGTTACGACGAGATTTTCTACGCCATTGAGAACGATGCGCGCGTTGCTGTTGTTCGCGTGAACAGTCCACATCGGGGGCCAAAAGATCCGGTAAAACCCGAAGATCCAATCTACCCGCTCGATTCAGCTGGGCGACTGGAACGCGAGTGGACAGCCTATTCGAAACTCTCAACAGTTGATCTGTCTCCCCAACCGCTTTGGCGATCCGATGAAGCGATTGCTTGCTCGTGGTTCGACTGGGAGCGAGTTTCCCGATACCTGGTACTGCATCGGTCTCGCTTTTGGGATGTCTTCGAGAAAATTTTGCCAGCTATTCGACTGATGCACGAACAAGGTGTGACTCACCTCGACATGAACTTGGGGAACTTGCTCATCAGCCGTGATGGAAAAAAGATCGTCATTATCGATTTTGAATTTGACCCCAACGACTGGTTGTCCTACGAACAACAGCTCGGATTTGATTACTTGCGTGTCATCCTCGATTGCACGAAGCGCCGCCGAGGAGGACAGTATCTGCTCTCCGATCTGGATCGCATGGTCGCTCTCATCGAGAAAAACGTCGAACCCGCAGCCCGTGAAGCCGACCTCAGTTTCGCACTCAAGCCACTTTATAAACTGAAAAGATACCCCGAACTGCACGCCAGATTAAGCAAGCTGTTCCACGGGCTCTAGACATTCTCATTCCGTGTAGAACGCGTTTCACCAGTAAAATTGCTACTCACCAAGAGGTGCACCCCGAACGCTATTTCGAAATGCCCGACAGGAAAGCATGAAAGTGACTTTCGCGGGTACTTCAAGCATGCAGTCTTAGAAGTGCTCTACGCGGCGTTTCGATTTTTATGTTGGGCAACGTGCTCAGCCGTGTCGTTCAACACGGTGCAAACTCCGCTTTTCGAGAGAATCCGCTGAATTGCAATTCTGGAAGCGTCGAGCTCTCCATCATTGTTGAATAGAACAGCGTCCGTCGGGCAGCGTAGAGCAAACTCCTGAAACATGTCCTCGTCATATCTGCAATGACCCTGTCTGGTCACTTCCTGTTTTCGCTGCATGACGGTTTCGTGACTGGCGATGCAATGAACATTAGGAATTCGTACGCCAAAGAGATTGCGAAGCCAATGGAACTTTGAAAAACGCGGCGCATCCGTTTTTCGGTCGACATACAGGAAGTCGATCAGTGACCGGTCGATCAGGGTTGAACTGTTTTTCGAAGAAAACAGCAACATCAGTCGCAGTCCGAGGCATGCTCGCAAGTAAACGAACGGGGCGAGGATCTCATCGAATCGTTCACGGTCTTGAAAGAGCAGAGGACGAATAAAGATGACTGCCAGTTTGTAGCTGAGCGCTTTTCGATAGAAATGTTTGCCGGTTTTGATGCGACCAATTTTTGTGTCATGTTTTTTTAATTCATGAGCCAGTGTCGTTTTACCGGCTCCGTCGCATCCAATCATTGTCACCATTGACGAGTGTCGCGGAGTTCCAATTCCTGCGGCTTGCAGCTTGGCGAAAATTGTCGATGTCTGTTGTTGATTCCGTTTCAACTGACTCGTGTTCAGGGTCTTGTTCAGATGCTCAAGACTGATCTGCTCGGCAGTTGGGGAGAGTGTTTCGTTCAACAGGATCGAAGAGACGACATCGCGTAGCTCAACGTTTCGGCTCTCAAGAAAGCGCTGGAAATAGTTGGTCAGTCGGTGTTGAACGGATGGGGTATTCAGATTCTTCTTTTTGCAGATCAAGTGTTGAATGTAAACGCACGCTTCGATCTCAAACGGCAGTCTTTGTATCGATTCGTTTGAGTCAATCACTGCAGTCTGACAAGCTTCGTAGGTGAGTGAGCTGCGTCCGCGATCCAGTTGAGGCAGGTTCGTCCAAAGATCAAACAACGCGGACTGGCGACCGTCCAGCGAGAAGAGCGTGAACTCAACTTTGTTCTCTTTACGGCTGCGAATACGCATATGACAGCGTCCTGCTCTCACCCATTCAAAGCAGGTTTTTAAAAGCAGATGGACCGATTCTCGTGTCCCGAGCAGGTCGATATCGTCATCTGTGAGATTGTCGGCAGCGAATGTTTCACCTCGCAGCTGAATGAACTTCCAGGGACCGGATTTTATCTCCGCCAGACATTTTGCGAACGCCTGACCAATCTCTGCGGATCGGTTCTGGAGCTTGGGCTGCTTGATGAATTGACTCATCATTCCATCCTTGGAGGCACTTTGGCTCGTGCAGACACATGGCCTGAAAAGTGAATTCGATTGTTGTGAGTTCTTAGTCACATATGCTCATGACGTTTTACCGCGAATTGTGAGTTCCGGTCAAGATCGTTGAGTGCGGGCGATCGATCATGAAGTCGGATCAGTGTGGCATCTCCAAGCAATGAGATTCAGTTCTCTTTTGTTGTTGCCTCTCCTGTTGTTGACCTGTCAGGCATGCGAATTTCGTATGGTCCAACATCTGGGACGTGACGTCGGAGGGCGTCCATAATTCCCTTGTAGAGATAGGGGGCGTTTTCTGGAGCTCTCTGATTTTCTGCCGTCCATTTTTCGTACTTCAACTCTTCGAACGCAATGTCATCTTGCTTGCCGAGTTCGATAAGGATTTCTCGCATTACTTCCGAACCTTGGAGTAGCCGATCCCTGAGTACCGGCGTCCCATCACAGTAATGCAGTGACAGTATCTCTTTACCCAGCATTTCATCTGTGAGCAGACCGTCTCGATCAGTGCGAGCTGCGATTGGATTCCACAGGATGAATTCTGCATCGTATTTCATCTTCACCAACTGCTGGAAATGTTGGGCGTTTTGTGGCCATGGTCCTTGTTGCGAATATTTGATGTCGCCGATCCCGTCCCGCCCAAGTCCATGTTCGGACCAGCGAGCGAGGCCTTCAAGAAACCAGGGGTTTTTGAAATAGGTCGCACCATATTGGATGAGATGAAACAACTCGTGGGCCGGTGTCACGTTTTTGAGCGGATCGACTTGACTGGCGATAGCAATGACCAGGGCGCGATCTTCCTTCTTCCCTTCTGGAATTTGTCGGGCACGCTGTGAACTTGAAAAAGCGATTCCATTGCCGCCGCCCATCTCATTTCGATCACGTAGACTGACTTGAATACAAGTGACACCCTCGTAGCGTTCGCTCTCAAACGGATCCGGAAAATTTAACACCTTGCAATACAGGTGATGGGCGGCCCAGATCTGTCGGGCGACATTCTCAACCTGATCCGGGATTCCACTTTCGTCAACGTCATCCGGTGCGACGGCTCCATTCCCGTCATTGGTGTAGAAGACGCGAATTCTGTCCAGAACATAGTGTTCCTTCAGGACTGTCTTCTTCTGTTCGGAGGCATCGACGTTTATTGCGGCCAGCATGACCATGAGTACCACAATTATCAGTCTGGCGGATTGCATATGTCGATGCTTTACTCTCTGCGGGACGTTTCGGACGGAGTGTGAATTCGTTGAGTTTCCGGAGGTGATCGATTTAGTTATAGAGTTTTACGTTTGGAGATTACTCTTTGACTCGGTTGCAAGTGAATTCCCAATTGTCTCCGTTTTCGTCGGTGAAGAGTCCGGACCATTTCCCATATTTGTCAATTGTCATTTTCACTTCACCTTTCATTCCTTCTCTCCATTCACGATCAGAATTCAATGCTCGCAGGTCTGTGAATACGACCTTTGTTCGTTTTCCCTGTGGGTGATTGACCCCAACTCTCTTCGTGAATTCGCCGGTCTTCTTTTGTCCTTTTTGGTAAACGATGTGGTCGGAAACTCGAAATTGCCCTCGAAGGTTTTTGGCTCCCTTAAGTTTCGGGACCATCATAAAAGACCAAACTGCTCCTTCGAAATTATCACCAGCCTGAGCCGCAACACCGGTGTTGCTGACTACCGTTCCGTAAATGAAGAGCAACAAAACGAGAAGCTTTCCATTGAATTTAGCATTGCGAATTCGTGTGAGCATTTTGCCGACCCAGTGTTGGATTACCCAGTGTTGATTTGAATTTGAAAGCAGTAATTGCGAGGCAACTGGAGATAACACACGTGATGTGGGTAGATGTGAGTCTCTTCGTCTCTGTATGCAGATTTTATCTATTGGGGCAATACCTCCGCAATCTGCCTGCCCTAAGTCTGTTTGTCACTGAAGCAGTCATAGCTAGAGGTTTTGTTCCAGGTCTTGATGCAGCGAATAGCTCGCGAGCTTTCCTCACATCAGATGTTGCTTGTTATTGTCACGCAGAGTGGGATGTTTGATGCGGTTAAATCTGTTCATCACGAAGGCTTCAGAGAGTCGCTCGTTCGAATGTCAGTTTTCAGGCATCGTTGGCTTGGTGAACATCTCCGGATCGCGTACTCTTCGGCACAGGTATCGAATTCTCGATGCTGAATTACCATGATCGCGATCCCGGAGTGCCTCAATAGAGCAGTTTGCTCTACCGTGTGCCCGTGAAGAACGCATTTCTCTAGTAAAAATGTTGTTCGCCACGAGGCAGAACCTGCAGACCAATTCGAAAGATGCTCTAGACATGATTGTCACCATCGATGGACCAGCTGGAACAGGAAAAAGTACCGTCGCTCGACTTCTCGCGGACTCGTTAGGTTATGAGTATCTCGACACCGGAGCGATGTATCGCATGGTCGCGCTTCATGTTGTCTCTAAGGGGGTCTCGCTTGAAGACTCCTCAACGATTGAAGCAGTAGCAGAAGAGACTCAGATCGATTTTCGAAATGGAGATGCCTATCTCAATGGAACGAATGTGAGTGGAGAATTGCGTCAGCCAGATGTGGCGGTGGCAGCATCGATGGTGGCTCAGATTCCACGTGTTCGCGAAATCCTTGTGCAGCGGCAACAGGAAATTGCTGTCGGAAGAGACATCGTTTGTGAAGGACGAGATCAGGGAACGGTTGTCTTTCCAAAGGCTCGCTGCAAATTCTATCTGACAGCTTCACCCGAAATCCGGGCTGAACGACGACTGGATGAGTTCACATCACAAGGCAAAGACGTTTCGTACGATCAGCTCCTTGAAGAGCAAAACGAACGTGACCGTCGCGATGAAAATCGTGAAGTTGCACCGCTTAGACCTGCAGACGACGCCGAACTTGTCGACACAACAGAACTCTCGATTGACGAAGTCGTCGAACGACTTAAATCGCAAGTGCAATCAAAACTATAGCGCTCTTCGATTCTGCTCATCATCACTTTGAGACGCCAGCGCAAAACGATGGCTCGACTACGGAGTCTGGATTTCTTTTCCTGACGGAGCAGGAGGCGGGAAGTATTTTGTGTAGTATGCCGGATGATGATAGTACGAGAGTTGATTACTTCGCCAAGCCTGAAGCGTTGTGAGTAATTGCGAGGTCAACTCTTGATGAATAGCTGAAAGGTCTTTGGATTCAGTCGGGTCGTTTTGGAGATCGTAGAGTGTGGTTTCGTGCTTACTGCGATCCATCATCAGCTTCCATCGTCCACCAAGAATGACTGCTTCAGCCTGATGTGAAACGTTGTTCACATGGAAGAAAAGCAGGCGTTCCTCTGCGGGGATTCTGTTTTTGCTGAGGGTGTCGATTCCCTGGAAATTCGGATGGGGAGGCAATTCGAGAGCTCCCAGCAAAGTTGGCAACAGGTCGATATGTTCGAGAGGATACGACTCAACCCCCGGTGAAAAGTACTTCGGAGCATGAACCACAGTCGCCACATGAATCATTGGCTGAACTGGTTCTTGAGCATGTCCGCATCGTCCATTTTCGTGGAAGGCTTCACCGTTTTCTCCGAGAACAATGACGATCATATCGTCCAGGACGCCCTCTTTCTCGAGCTTCGAGATGATGCGACCGACCTGCATATCGCAGTAATGAATCCCGTTGTAGAAGGCATTGCGAACTTGTGGTGTTTTCTCTTTTGGGTACATCATGAAGGAGACGTCTGCGTCGAGTTTGCACGGTTGGAACGGCTTGTCGAAATCAGCAGGAACTTCGTAAGGAAAATGCGACGATTGAAAATTCATACTGAGGAAAAAAGGTTGCTCCTTGTCGAGTTGCTCTGTCACCCAATCAAGTGCGCGGTCCATGGTGTGCGAATCTTCCAGCTTGCCGGCGGAGAGAGCTCCGATTTTGATTTCATGAGCCATCCCAGGGTCGCGGATGATCTCAGCCGTTTTTCTACCGCTACGTTGGGCGTCATAAAATAGATCGAGATTTGGAGTCTCCAGAAACTGATCCATGTTTCCCCAGCCTTCGTTTTGCGAGGAGATGATGGCTGTGCTGTAACCAATTTCTTTGAAGACGTCGAAAGCCAGCGTTTTGGGCCAGGGGTCAGCTGATGTGTAATAATGATGCTCTCTTGTCCGTAGTGGGTACAGCGACGAAACAATACAGACATCCGCATAGTCAGAGTGCGTACTCTGGGCGTAAGCATTCGTGAACTGAGTCCCTCTACGAGCCAGCGCATTGATGTTCGGCAGAATTTCTCGACCTTGATGAGACAGATGAACTGTATCTGCACGGAGTGATTCAATCGCCAAAATTAAAATTGATGGACGCTTGGCGACTTGGGCTGGGGGAGACCATTTTACTGTGAGTGGTGTGAGGTTCGACGTCTCCAGGTCCGCTGGAATCGGTTCTCGAAAGAATTGCTCAAGGGTTGAAATCGCAATCGTTGGAACAGGGTGGACTCGTGATTTCACCGTTTGAATCCATGTCGAGCGTCGAATTGCACTTTGATCGCTGACAATGATCCAGGTAGGGATCAGCAGGAGGATGGTGATGCATTGCCAGGTCGATCGACAATAGAAACCACGCGAGACGGTTTCCGTTTCAGTGCGCGGATTCGATGAGAGAAACTGGATGAAAGGTTCGCTCAGGAAAAATGCCATCGCAACCACAACACCGACCGTGGCAAGTGCGATTCGCTCTGCGACTGCAAGGTCGTGCCAGATTGAGAGTGGAGGGTTGACGAGCAGAAAACGAAACGCTTCCAGATTCGCAAACTGCCCAGCTTGCCGGAAGAGTCCCCAACTTCCGACATGCATGAATATCAATAAGCTGCTGAGCAGTCCCACCCCGGCAGCAATCAGCCATCGGGACCAATACGCCGTCTGTTTGAGGCGTTTGAGAAGTTGCCCACCTACATAAATTACCCAGCTGATCGTCAACCAGAACCAGCCAAGCCAGGCGATGCTCACCCAGCTGACAGGGCCGCCAACTTCGAATGGGGTTGCGGGAGAACTCCAGAGCAAACTGAGTTCGAGAGCGAACATCAGGCAGCAGAATAGTGCGAGTCGGGATGTGGGAAAGACGAACGACGCCAGAGTTCTCAGTTTTTGAATCAAGGCTGCCATCGCAGTGGAATCTCTCTCGTGAAAAGTCGAGTTCATGCCCGTATGATGGAACTTCGGTCCTGTGGCAAATGCTTAGAAGAGCTGGTGTTCAGCAGGAATTTCCAAGGGCCGACTATCACATCTTCAGTGAAGAGCGAGCTACAGGAACTCTCTTCCGATGAAGCATAGATCGACAGAACTCTGCTGACGCATTCGACTCGACCCTGAAATGTTCTTTGCAAAGAAGATTTCAGGCTGTGTCGGTTGTATCGGATGTTGCTTCGCTGATCTGGTTCACAAGCCGGCAGAAGTCGACTGCGACAACTTCAGCGAAACTGCGTGAATCAGATTGATCCATTTCAATCCGTGTTCTTGAGATTTCGGAGTGTATGGAGAGATCGCATGAATTGTCCAAGCACATGTTGACAGTAATTTAGGCGAAAAGAACCTTCTCGCACTGTCGGTTCTGCCGCTGCTGGTCTGTTCGTGAGATTGCAAAGAGGCGTTTATTTTGTGCTGATCGATTCGATAATCTTGACAGCTTGCTCCTCATCCCAGACCTCTTCGTCTTCGACAAGAACAAACATCGTCGCTTCGCCTTTGCGACTTTTGAAAGCTCCGGTCACTTGACGAACGTTTTTGCCGTCACTCGTTCCTTTGTTGAAAGTGAACTCTCGTTCGACACCGTCGATCATGAAGGTTCTTTTCTCTGACTCTTCAACATCAATGTTTTTGTTTTTGCCTTGTGTGTCCATTTGCTGTTCAAATGATTTTTCGAGTTCATCGTCAGAGTCTTCGAACGGCATTTTCATTTCCATGAGGATGACGGTTCCGGAGCTTGGGTTTTCAACCCGCTGATACATCACCATATTCATTCCAACACCAAACATCTTGGTTTTTACACCCTGTCCCGGTTGATAAGTATCAGGGATTTCGATCGAGACGATCTCTTCCTGCATCTTTGTGACTTCTGCGGGAGTTTGAACGATTTGGAATGCGTTCTTAGCGAAAAAGAAGAAAGCGCCGCAGCAGGCGATGCAACTGATCCCGAGTATTGCCAGCAAGGCAATGAGGATTTTTGTTCCTGTACTCATTCCTGAACGCGGTTCACCATCGGACATTTCAGATTCTCCAGTCAATTGGTGATTCATGTTGCATCTTGAGATGACAGATGAATCAGGTGTTTGCTCGTTGAGTGAACGCAGCGAAAAAATTTCAGTTCAAAATTCTTTCAGAAAATGAGTGAAACGAGAATAACAGAATGCCGGGTGATCTACGACTGAAAACGATTTTGCAATCGATTCTCCAAGTCGATCGGATGGAGAAAATTGAGTGTTAAAACTCTGAGACGACTTCTCCTCCATTTCGTGTGAAGAGGGCTCGAAGTAATTGTGTATCGATATTTTCGCTGATGAAGCGTCCACTCCCGTCAGAGAGTGCTGTCAAGCATCCGCCGACATGAGGGCTGGAATATTGAAATTCACGCTCGACGCTTCCTGAGCAGTCTGTTTCTTCGGGATTCAGCCCAGGTGTTGCACAGTTCGGGGCAGCTTTCCACCATCGAAGGACACCACGCGCAAAGCCTTGGCCCGTTCCTCCTCCACTGCCACCGCCTCCTCCACCAGATCCGCCACCGCTACCGCCGCCCCCGCCACCCAACGCCGTTAACCGTATTTCTGGATTTGAAAGAAGTCTTGATGCGAATTGGGGTTATGATGATTCTTTGG
>NZ_JBLWTN010000043.1:0-27634 GCF_048270125.1 Thalassoglobus sp.
GATCGAAAAAGCCACCCAAAAACAAATCCAAACCGCTCAAAAAATCAAACAATTAAAATACGGTTAACGGCGTTGCCTGCCACCCAGCCAGCGGAGCGGTGTCGAGCGATGCGATGTAGTAAATCTGTTCCTGGTAGAGCTCTGGATCAATCGCGGGGTGCGTGTGCTTGCCGAAAGTGTTGAACCCAAGTTCTTGTGTAGTTTTGACCTGGGCGTCGATCCATTTCCTGGCGGCATCACCGTTCGTATTGAAGTGACCATCCGGGCCGATCATATCGCTGCCATACTTCTTTAGCGTCGCCGCTTTGTTATACGGAGCCATCCACAGATGCGGCTCGATGTGGTTCACCCCAATGCTGACAAACTTCTCGCCATCCGCGTTGATGAACCACCACACGCCGTCGATCTGCTCAACGTGGATGTAGCCCGTTGCTCGATCAGCATCGGCTGCCTGGCCAATGGTTGCGGCAAAGAGTGTTGTTACGGCAATCAACAGGCCAAATCGTACTGTTTGCATGTGATGCTTCTTGTTTTTAATGACTTATACAAGCTCGACGCGAAAGCGAATGAATCTGTGTATAGCTGACACGCATGCTCGCCCCTTGTGCTTATGATATGGAGCGACAGCGATTGCTGACTAATGTCCGCGGCGAACGCTGTGTTCTTTCCACTTGTCGAACAACTCCGTATGCAGTCTTTTCAATTCTTCGGTGGTGGCTGGGTTGGTTGACTGTTCGTAGACTGAGTGATTCAGCTTCGTCACGGTCTCAATTAACTTCTCTCGTGGTTCGCCGTTGAGAGAGTAGAAGCCGTTTTGGTTGTTCTTCGCCAATGTGTCCCCTCCCTGATCGTACATGCAGGCACAATAGGTCACGCCAATCACTTGCGGGTCTTTGAAATGCCGCATTAAGTTCGCATAGTAGACCTCACCACGTGCTTCGTGTGAGACTAGCCCCGCGTGCAGACTGCCTGCTTTACCTGGATAGTGGAATCCGAAGTATTCGTCTGAGAGAATGATCGGCAGCTTGGTTGCGTCGGCGATCTCATTCACTGAAATGAACTCGTTGACGTGCTGCGGCGCGATCATGTCCACATAGGGAGCGACTTCTTTCCAGGAATCAATCGACAGCGCCCACTCCTTGATGAACGAACCGAGGATTAAGTGATTCTTATCCCAGCGGCGAATCGATTCGTGACCAAGTCGGTACAGAGAGACACACATGTGGGACACAATCGCTTCAAAATCGGCGAGCTTGTCTTTGTCCAGTGACATCCCAACACGAGGATAGTTTCGGCGTTCGTACTTTTTTTCATACTTCAGTTCGAAGGTCGACTTCAGTTCTGACATGTACTTCAGCGACGTGCCGTAGACCGTGTTGAACTTCTTCACATCGTTGTTGTACCGCTTGATCAGCAAGTCCGACAACGCTTCACGACCAGGGCTGCCAGCAGGCAAAGAGAAGTGATGGTTGACCCACTGATCGGATTGATTGAACGCTCCGAAACCATAGTAGTACCCCATGCACAACGGATCATCTTTGTACTGATTGCAGACTAAGGCTGCTCGCTCCTTGATAAGTTGTTCATAGTCGAGATGAAAGATATCCGGTAACGTTTCGCCATCGACGAACTCCCACGGGTGTTTGAGCAGGATCACACCGACGGCGAATGGGAAGTTTGCTTCGCGAAACAACTTCTCCGCCTTCTGAACATCAACGAAGCCATTCAAATTGCGTTCCGGACTCGTCGCGCTGCCTAATGCACAGTTGAAGCCCATGTCACGGGCCTTCTCGAAGGATCCTTTCAACCATGCATTCGCATCGCCACCGTACACGTTTTGGCAAGCCAGATCACTTTCGCCGGAAAGCATGTGACTGAGCGCAACTGCAAAAAACGCGTTTCCATCCGGGGTAATAAACCAGTTACGACCGTCGACCTCCTGGACGTGAAAGAAGCCCGTCGCCTTACCCTGGATGGCCGTCGTACCGCCGTATTTGTCGAGTTCGGCGGCGGTTGCCGTACTTGCGAATTGGGGTAGCACGAGGCCAATCAGCAATGCGCCGATGGCTGGAAAACGTAAAATCTGCATTGATAATCTCCGGGTGTAAAAAAGTGGGATAGGCGGCCACACTTATCCCATTTATTCAGGACTCTTGTCAGAAGGATGCGGTTTAGAGTTTTGCATTTCGAGTTTCAGCAGCGCCCACAGGTCAAGGCTGGGGACTGAGATCGATACGCCGTTCTCGTTGTGAGTGAAGCGACAGGCCACGTCTTCTTGTCCTGGTGCCGTCAGGGTGGCCGCAGTGACGGTGGACGAAAGAAGGGAATCATCAAGTGTGATGGTAAGATCGCGGAGCGCCTGCATGGAATCGCTTTGTGGCAGATAGTTTCCATTGAGCAGGTGGCAGACGAGCGTGCTGGGATCATCCGACTTGGCACGTGGCAGCACGGTCACGTCGGTGGCCCCGGTCACATCAATCGGTGGAGGTGCTAACTGTGAGAGTCGCTTTTGGTCCGGCCAGGCGACAGTCCGGACCTTTACCGCGTCCAGCACGGCGCGCTGGTCGGAATTGAGTGTGTCTGGATTCGTGACAACGAGCGCCCTCAAGCCTGCCAGGTCTTCCTTACGCAGATCAACGGGCATCCACTCGTCTCCAGCGGCAATCAGTCGGAACGGGATGTTTCGCTTCGTCAATTCGTAGCTGGCTTGTTGTGCCTGCCGTTGGCCGCGACGAAACGCTGTGTTGCTATAGATCACGCCGACGTCTGCAACCGTCTCGAAACCGTCGAATAACTTTGCGTGCTCTTGCACGAACTGGTACAGGTCGTCGCAGTCTCCCGGTTGACTCTTGTAATCGGACTGCTCCTGGCCTTCGCCGCACCACATGCTGTGCGGCACCATGAAGTGATGCCCGTAAGCGTATGATTGCGCGATCCAGGTTCGTACCAAACCACGTAGGTTGTTGTTGCGAACGAAGGCCCAGTCCTGTTTCGGAGTGCCCGTACAGACCAATCTTGTCCCCAGTGCGTCGGCAAGTTTGTAGCGAAAAATTTGCTGCTGAGGAATCTTGCGACTCGCGGCGTTCAGCATTGTTTCAGCGGTGAAGAAGTCGACGGCCGGCAACGCCCACCAGTCGCTCGGAGTATGAAACGCTGAGTTGGTGCTCAACAGCATTCGGCGTCCGGCAATCGCTTCAACCTGTTGCCGAAAGTTCTTGATGAACTCTCGCGCGGCGACATGTTGAAACGTTCGGTACTCCTGAGCCAACGGCAACGTTTCCGGCAAGTTGTAAATCTGCTTCCCGAATTGCTGATCTGTCACACCTTGCTTACGAAGCAGATCGCTTTAGTCGAAAGTAGACACGTCCGTGATGCCGTGGTTCTTTAGCACATCCGGTGACACGTTGGTTTGAACGTGCTCGCGAAAGCCTTCAACGCACGCGTCGCAAAAACAACCGCCCCCTCGGCTTGCTTTTGTAGTCACCACCATCGCGTCGATCATCAACCTGTCAGGGTTTGACGAAAGAGCCTCGCGAGCCTGATGCAGTAGATATCGCTGGTAGCCCTTCGAGTTCGTGCAGCCGAAATACGCGGGCTTGCCTTTGTAAATGCCTGTCCAAAACGGATACGTCAGTAGCTTCCCCTCAATGGTTTTGCACACGCTGTCCTCAATGTTTGGATCAAAGTCGATCCACCCCCTCCATCCGGCATCGAGTTCGACGCGTGCCTGGTACCGAGCACCAACATCATGCGCCAAGTCACATTGGCGGCGACATTCAGACGTCAATTCCTCTCCTGTCAGTTTCCACGACCGGAACCCCCAGACAACCAGTGTTGCACCGTATTGCTGATAGACTTCGGGATTTGCTGACCGAGAAAACACCACTTCGGAACGCTTGAGGCTTTCGTCAATGGACAGCCTGATTATCAAGCTCTCTCGCAGGGGATCTGCGGCCGAAGCAAGCAATGGAGTTGCGATGAGAATCATCAAGCTGATCTGCTGCAGAAGCTTCATCTTTGGTGTTTTGCGTGTCATGATAATGATCCTGTTTGGCACGCTGAGGTCATGTCAGTGGTTCGCAATCTGTAAACCATGACGACGGAAATTGCGGAAAAATAGTCAGAATTCCCATTCCGTGGGTTTACGCGGCCTCGATTTGCGACATCTCCTTGTTGTCGGTTTCCATGTGTTTTGATCCAGAATCCATCTCGACTCGATCCCCCATGAATTTGCGAATCAGCGTCGTCTGCTCGGCTATTGTGCTGCTTTCCTTCGGGAATGCCCATGCTCATGTGCTTCACGAAATTATCTATTCGCTCGACGTGAGCCCCACGTTCAGCCGGGAGGGCTTGGTGTTTGCCTTTCGTCAAGCGGCACTACAATGCCGTTAACGCGGTGACTGTAGAGAACTAATGAGACAAATCAGTGACAACGACGAAAAGGTCCAGCAGTTCTCTGCGCTGTTGGTGTCCAATCATCGCCGCATCTACGGATTCATTTTGACGCTGGTCCACGACCGCACTGCAGCCGAAGACATTCAGCAGGATGTCAGTGCGGTGCTGTGGCAGAAGTTCGATACGTTCGAAATCGGAACCGACTTTGCCGCGTGGGCGATGGCTGTCTCTCGATTGACGATTCTCAACTGGCGACGAAAGCAAAAGAAGCTCCCCTTGTCAATCGATGACCAGCAATTCGCACTCCTAGCCGACGAGGCGGTCGCGGTCAGTTGCCAACACGAAGCCCGGAAGGTCGCGCTTGGCGAATGCCTCGAAAAGATCGACTCATCTGGCCAAGAGCTGCTCGCATCGCGATTCGAGATGGCTCAAAGCGTCACGTCAATCGCCGAGCAACTGGGACGCAGTCGAGTGGCGATTTACAAGCGATTAAATCGGATTCAGTCGTTGTTGCTGGATTGCATCAACGAGAAAGTACGCGAGGGCGTTTTATGAATCAGTCATCAGATAGCTGGGAAACACGGTTGGACGAGCTTGTCGCAGCGATGCGCGATGACAGTCTCTCCAACGAACAGTCTGTCGAGCTTCAGAACCTCTTGAAAACTTAGTCCGGCGCACGACGTCGATTCGCGGAGCTGATGCACCTATCGGCCATGCTTAGCGATGGCGTACAGGCCAATGAATCCAATGCGACAAGAACGAAGTCGGTGAGCGATGTTGCGAGTGGCGATTCTGCGGCTGACACACGTCGCTTTCGGACAATCGCGGCGATCTTAATGGTAACTTCCGCTGCGATGCTTTTCGTACTGCTGTGGATACGACCTCAAGGCGTCGAGGACGACTCTGTGGCCGAAGTGTTCGACGAAGGCGTTGCGATCGTCACACAAAGCTACGACACCAAGTGGAACGGCGAAACTCAACTACAAGTTGGTTCGAGCGTTTCACAGGGGAAAGTTGAGCTACTCTCCGGTTTGATTCAGCTGGAATTCTACCGTGGTGCCGTTGTCGTGGTTGAAGGCCCTGCGGAGTTGGAGTTTGTGAATGCGGATCGCCTGATCTGTCGTCGCGGCCGTCTGCGAGCTCACGTTCCTCCCCAAGCCGAAGGATTCGCGGTGGTCTCACCGAATGTTGAACTGGTGGATCTTGGCACCGAGTTTGGGATGGATGTCTCTGGGGACGGTAGCGCTTCAGTGCACGTGTTCGATGGCAAGGTGGAGCTTTACGAGTCCGGGACGGATCGGTCCGCCAAGACACGTCAAGAATTCAACGAAAGCGAAAGTGCATCGGTTTCCGCAGCCGGAAAGATTGCACCGTCCAGTACGAAACCTGTCGAATTTGTCTCGTCATCCCAGTTACTTCAGTTAGCGTCGACACGAAATACAGCTCGGCTGGAGCAATGGAGAATGGAGCAGCAATCATTGGCCGCCAATCCACAAGCCGAGCTACTCTACACGTTCGAAAAGGATGCCTCCTCCAGTCGATTGCTGCGGAATCGATCAATCAACAATGACCAATCCAACGGAGCCATCGTTGGATGTCGGTGGACCGAAGGCCGTTGGTCCGGGAAAGATGCCTTGGAGTTCAAACACCCCGGTGATCGTGTTCGGCTGCAAATCCCCGGCGAGTTCGATTCACTGACTTGGTCTGCCTGGGTGCGGATCGACGGACTCGACCGACCTTTCATCGCCCTGTTGCTGACAAACGGTTACGACGTGGGCGAACCGCACTGGCAATTGCGAGACGACGGCCGCCTCTTACTCGGCATCCAGACTCCCAGCGGTCATGTCGCTTATGATTCCGAGCCCGTGTTAAACATCAAGCATCTTGGTCGTTGGACCCATCTGGCCACGGTATACAATAGCAAGTCCGCTCAAGTCACCCATTACATCAACGGCGAGAACGTTGGCGAGTCGCCCATCACTACCGACAAGTTCAAACTCCGATTCGGCGAAACGGAAATCGGGAACTGGGGAACACCCATGGAATACAGTCCACAGAAAATCCGAAATTTCAACGGCCAAATCGACGAACTCACCCTCTTCAGCAAAGCGCTGATAGCTGAGGAAATCCAGTCGCTTTACACAGCGGGCCTTCGCTAACTGAAGGCATCGCAAATCTGGTTCGCCTTACCGCCCAACGGCACCCCGACAAAGGACTCGAACCACACAGCCAATGCAGGTCCCGCAACCGACGAAAACCTCGACCACAAAAGGACTTGCGACCGAGGTTTTTGGTTCGTCGAGCTAGAGCATCTTTCGAATTGGTTTGCAGGATCTGCCTCGTGGCGAACAGCATTTTTACTAGAGGAATGCGTTCTTCACGGGCACACGGTTGCGCAAACTGCTCCTAGGCGAGAACCTCCTTCACGACATGCCCGTGAACGTTGGTGAGGCGGCGTTCGAGTCCGTTGTGGTAGAAGGTCAGGCGTTCGTGGTCGAGGCCCATGAGGTGGAGTAGAGTAGCGTTGAAGTCGTAGACAGTTGTTTTGTCGACCGCGGCCTTGAAGCCGAATTCATCGCTTTCTCCGTAGCTAAATCCATTTTTGACACCGGCTCCGGCGAGGAAACAGGTAAAAGCACTCGGGTTGTGGTCGCGCCCTGTTCCATTGGCTTGCAGAAACGGCATACGACCAAACTCAGTCGCCCACACGACGAGCGTGTGTTCCAGCATTCCGCGTTCTTTGAGGTCCGCGAGCAAGGCGGCTGTCGGTTGGTCCATTATCTCGGCCTGCATTGCGTGTGTTTTCGCGATGTCAGAATGCGAGTCCCAGTTCGTGATGCCGTTGCCTCCCGCTGGGTCGCTGCCATTAAAGAGTTGGACGACCCGAACACCTTTCTCCAGCAGGCGTCGGGCGAGGATGCAGTTTCGGGCATAGTGGCCACGCAGTTCGCTGCCCCCTTCGATTCCATACGCCTTCAGCGTGGACTCGGTCTCGCCAGCCAAATCCATCACGTCGGGAACCGATGTCTGCATACGACCTGCCAGCTCATAGCTAGCTATCCGCCCCGCAAGATTCGCATCGCCGGGATACTTTTCAAGATGCTTTGCGTTGAGACGTTGCAGCAATTTCACCGTTCCTCGATCGGCATTGGTCGTGAAGCTGTCAGGACGGTGCAAGTTGTTTGGCGGGTTCTTTGCCGTGAAGTCGGTTCCTTGAAATGCCGCCGGAAGGAAGCCGTTGCCAAAGTTATTCTTACCGCTGCGGGCAAGTCCACGCGGATCGTTGATGGCGACGAATGATGGTAATTCCTGATTCTCAGTCCCCAACGCGTAGGTCACCCAGGCCCCGAACGAGGGAAAGCCTTCCATCGTAAAGCCCGTGTTCATAAAGTTCTCGCCCTGCGGATGAGCACTTGTGTCAGTTGTCATAGCGTGAAGAAAACAAAAGTCGTCCACCTGTCTGGCGAGGTTTGGTAACAGATCGGAAACCATTTTCCCCGTTTCACCACGCGGCTTGAAATCCCAAAACGGCTTCGCGATGTTGCCGGTTGGCCCTTCAAATGTGACGGCTGGGAGTCCGGGAGGCTTCTGACCATGCAGCTTCATCAAGGCGGGCTTATAGTCGAACGTGTCGACATGGCTTACTGCTCCAGGGCAGTAGATGACCAATACCTGTTTGGCAGGCATCTCAAAGTGAGGCTTGCGTTCCGCATAAGGATTGTTCGGGTCGATGTCCGGACGAATTGGAGCCTTGCCGCCGACCGTTCTTGCGTCGTCGGCCAGCATACCGTCTGCATCAAGCAGACTGGCGAGTGCGAGTCCGGCCGTCGACAGGCCCGCCGTTCCGAGAAAGCTGCGGCGATCAAGTAGACGCCGACCGTTTTGTGACAAGTGTTCTGGATTGCTCATGGTAGAAACGCAAATTCGTTGGAGTTAATGATTGCACGACAAACGAATGACAGGTCGCTTGCCTTAACCAGTTCAATACAGTCTCGACGTTCGTCCGCATCGGGTGTACGACCGAGCAGTAGTTCAAAACAGCGATCCACGGATTTGATCTCGTCACCACCCGCTTCCTTTTTCGCTCGACTGGCGATCCGTTTTGATTGTTCGACAACGAAGTCACTGTTCATCAGATTCAACGCCTGCAAAGGTGTTGTTGAAACAGGACGCTTCGCCCTCACTTGCCCGCAATCGGGAAAGTCGAATGCTGTAAACATCTGGTCGTCGACCCGTCGCATTCGCTCCTGATAGATCATCCGTCGCCACGTTTCTGGTCCGTGGTTGTTGGTGACCTCCCATTGAGCGTATCGCTTCTTCACGTTGTGAATACGAAAGCTGCGGCCACCGAGTGACCGGTCAAGCGAATCTGAAGCCTGTAAGATCGAATCACGAATGACTTCAGCTTCGACTCGCTTCGGAGGGAAACGCCAGAGCAATGCCGCGTTGGCATCGACAGCGAGTGCTTTCTCACGCGGTAAGCTCGATTGTTGGAATGCTTCAGACATGACCATCAATCGAATCAGGTGTTTCATCGACCAAGGATTTGGCTCAGTGCCCTGATTCATTGTCGGGGTGATCAGTTCAGCCGCCAACCAGTCGAGAAGTTCGGGATGAGTTGGCAGGCTACCTGCCGCACCAAAGTCGGAAGTCGTCGTTACGATTCCCTGCCCAAAGACATGATGCCAGAGCCGATTGGCAACGACACGAGACGTCAGCGGATTTGATGGATCGATGAGCCAATTTGCAAATGCGACGCGTCGCTGCTTACCGGTAGCATTGGGCTGTAACTTCAAGTCGCCGCCAAGTTCCGCAAGTCCGGATGCGAAGACTTCATCACGGGGACTCTCCGGGCTCCCGCGACTCAGCACGTGTGTTTTCGCTGGTTGAACGAATCGGGCAATGAAACTGGGTTTCGGACCTTCTTCGTTGATTTCTTGAACGAGCTGTTGGACCTGCTTGAGTATTCCAGCTCGAGATTTGTGCTGTTTATTCAATTGTTGATACTGCGGGGTCGCCGCAACGTGCTCCCATTTGCCATTGTCTGCCTGCACTTCGATGCGATAGGGAGCGACGTGTCCCGTGTTAAGGCCTTCGAGATAATCTGTTTCGAGGAAGTCTTCGCGGTTGGAGCTGATCCGGATGCGATTGATTTCACGCGGTTCGGTGAATGTGAATTGCACCCAAGGTTTCTCATCGCTGCCATCGGGTGACTTTCCTGCCCACTGTTCAGTGCCGTACTCGCCATCGTTGATCTTGTCGAGTTCTTTCCGCACGACGGCGAATTCATTGGGACTGTGAGTCTTGGTCCCCATGGAGGCAAGTGCGAGGTTTTGGTACCCATACTTGTTTCCAAAGATTTCAAGCTCGTCGATATAGGCGCTCCTGGTTAGGAACGAAATGCGGACCGAGTTTGCTGTCGTTGCTGGAAAGTAGATTTCGCGAAAGCCTGTCCAGTGCTCTTCCCATGTTCCCATCTCTCGGAGTTTGGCCCGTAGCTTGAAGACCTCCGAAAACAATTCTTGGCCACGAAGGCGTCGAGGATGATCCTCGGCCAGTTCCGGAAAGCGGCTGCCGAATTCGATGTCCTGAAAAACCGCCGAGATCGAGTAGTAGTCTGTAATGGAAATTGGATCGAATTTGTGGTTGTGACAACGAGCACAGCCGATCGTCATTCCCATCGCAGAGGCTCCAACCGTTTGCAATATTTCGTCCATGCGGTCTGCCCGTGCCTGACGCCTTGCCGCTGGCTCCTGTCCGACAGTGGCGACCGGAACGTGAGGACCGGAAACGAGGTAACCGGTGGCGTCACCATGTCCAGTCGTGTCGCCGGCAATCTGCTCGAACAGAAAGCGATCGTACGGTTTGTCTTCATTGAACGCCCGAATCACATAGTCACGATAGATCCACGCGTTCTTCCGGTACATGTTGCTTTCGCTGCCATTCGTTTCGGCCCAGCGAATCACGTCCAACCAGTGCTGAGCCCACCTTTCACCGAAATGCGGTGAATCGAGCAACCGATCAACCAGGTTTGTATACGCTTGCTTTGAATCTCTCTCAAACGCTTTCACAAATTCTGCAGTTTCTTCGGGAGTTGGCGCGAGTCCCGTCAGTACGATCGATGCTCGTCGAATCAACGATCCAGGTTCGGCACTCTGAGAGAATGAAAGTTCATGTTTCGCGAGCGACTTCAGCAAGAAGGCGTCGATTGGGTTTTCAGGATTCGCATCCAACTGCGGGACGTCAGCACGCACGATTGGTTGGAATGACCAATGGTTTGACTTCTCCTCCGCGACAGCTTCCATCTGTCCCGGCCAGACGGCACCTTCTTTAATCCAACGAGTCAGCAGGTCGATTTCATTGTCGGGAAGCCTGTCCTCGTCGGGCGGCATCCGCATCTCTGCGTCGCTATGGCGAATCAATTCGATCAGATAACTCTTATCGGGTTTCCCCGGAACGATGGTCGCCAATCCGGAATCTCCGCCTCTTAACATCTTGTGACGAAGGTCCAATCGCAGTCCCGATTCCTGTTCATCCTCTCCGTGGCAATGCCAACAACGTTCTTCCAGAATCGGCGCGATGTCACGTTTGAAGTCAACGTCGTCAGCAGTTGACACCTGCGGGATCGCAGCAACCCCCATGACAACAAGGGGGAATAGAATTTTGATATTGTGAATCGACATGTGAGAATCCGTGTTACAGAGCAGCTTTCCAGCCCTTGTTGAGTTGATCCATCAGCGAATTGACGACCTTTGGATGATCACCAGCGACGTTCTTTGTTTCCTGCGGGTCTACTTTGTGGTCAAAGAGTTCAACGAAGATCGGCTCGGCCTTCGCGTTTCGATGGTCTCGCCACACGACGAGACGATAGCGGTCTGTCCGCATGGTGTACCCCATCAGGTGTTTCTCAAACAGTTCGCGCTCCCACTTCTTGCCTTGCTGGTCAATGATCCGCTGTTCGACGTCTTTGATGAGCGGACCAAACCATGTCTCCCTCATGCCCTGAGAAAGCGGGTTGGCGGCCCACTCACGCAACGCGGGATTCGGATACTGACTGAATGCAGCCTTTTTCCATTGTCGATTCGGTTCGTCAAGCAATGGCGCGAAGCTGTGTCCTTCCAGATGCGTTGGCGATGGAACCTTTGCCAACTCGCAAAGTGTCGGAAAGATGTCGACCAGCTCCACTAAAGCGTTGGTTTTGTGGCCACGAGCTTTCATGTTTGGAGTCCAGATCAATAGCGGGACGCGAGTTGCAATTTCGTAGTTAGTTGCCTTGCCCCAGACACCCATGTCGCCAAGATGCCATCCATGATCGCCCCAAACGATGACGATCGTGTTCTCGCGGAGGCCAGCTTCGTCAAGTGCTTTTAACAACAGTCCAATTTGGGCATCGACGTAACTGGTGCTCGCGAGGTAGGCATGCTTGAGCGTTCGGGCCAAGTCACCGTCGATTGCGCCGTGCTTAGGAATGTTGGAGCGAGTTCGCAATTCAAACGAAGCATGCAGCCCCATTACCGCACCATCAGTCGGTGCAATTCCATTGGTCGCGAGTTGAATTTTCCCTGGATCGTACAACTCCCAATACTTTTGCGGGGCGCACCAGTTGAGGTGTGGCAAATGGTAACCCATGCCGAGGAAGAATGGTTTGTCGTCGCTGGCCACCTGCTTCATCGTCTTGATAGCCAGTAACGTGTTGTATCCATCGATGTACGCATGATCCGGGACCTCGGCGCGCTCGAAAGCTGGACCGCTGGCCAGTCCGCGACGTGCTGCGTCTCCGTATTTGGCAAACATCTCTTTAAAGTTTTCGTTACGGAGTTTGACGTTTTCCGGGAGGCAATACGGTCCACTGGGCTTCTTGATGTCCGGGCCCAGCCACTTTGCCGCAGGACGACTCCACGAACGCTCCTCGTCGGTATCTCCGTTGTGAAAGATCTTGCCGACATAAGCCGTGTTGTACCCGTGTGCGATCAGATGCTGTGGCAGAGTGAGGATGTCAGGCTGCAACTCCCGCAATGAGACGTAGTTGTGAAACAGCCCCGTCGTTTCCGGCCGAGTCCCGGTCATCAGACTTGCTCTCGACGGACGGCAAATTGCCTGTTGACAGTAAGCCCGATTGAATAGCAACCCCTCCTTGGCAAGCCCGTCCAGATTCGGCGTGACCGCGATCTCTGATCCGTAGCAGCCCAATTCCGGTCGCAGATCGTCGATCGCAATGAACAAGATGTTTGGCTTGTTCGTTGCTACATTCTCCGCCATCGCTGATGTTGACAGAATAATCGTTGCCAATATCAATCGTAGCGCTTGTGTCATTCCAGGTAATCTTTTCATGTTGGTCACGACGCTCATCATTCTTGGTTTGCTTTCTTTTGCGCGAACCAGACCTGTCGCTCTTTGCCGGACGCAATGCCATCCTTGTTGGTGTCGATCTCGGCAAAATTGGATTCGACCTTGTCCTGATTCCATGCCCAGCCGTTCTTCTCCCAATTCGTTCTTTCTTTGTCGATGTATTGCTGCTTAGTCCAATCGGTGCCGGAGGGAGGCATCGCCGATGATTCGCCGACGAGTCGCCAGACCCGCACGTAGTCGACGGACATCTGCGTAGGGAATCCATCAACAGTTGTCTTGTCGGGAACAGGAGCCATCTGGCCTTCTTTGTAAGTAACAAAGGGATATCGAAGGCCAAGTGAAAGTGTCACGTGCATCGGCAGGTGCCAATACAGGTTTGGCTTTCGTCCGATTTCCTTCCCATCGATATACCAGACGATCTCTTCCTTCGTATTCTTGACCGCATAGACGTGATAGTCCTCGCGAGGGTCCCAAGGAGAATCGAAATATGTCTTGCAGAGTTCCGGATTGGTGTGGGGGCGAGTCCAGACTCGCTTGCCATCTTTCATCAGCACCGTGTGCAGATTGCAGTCGATGCGAGTGACTGGAAAGTGCTTCTTTGTCTCGAAGTCGTACTCGCTTTGCTGTAACTCAACGATGTCAATTTCTGAATAGGCAACTGTCTCGCCATCACGGGCTTTGAACCGATTCTGCGGTCCAATGCTGTAGAGCCAGAATGATGGGCAGGCTCCGGGGTATCGAGAGCATCCCTTGATGCGTGCCTCGAAGTAGCCGTAAGTCATCGTCTTGTCGATACGAGCCATCCCGGAGGTGTAGTGCAGTTGCTCCCCGCGTCGCTGATGATCTTTCTGCACCATTCGCAGATGCATTGATCCATCATTCTGTGTAACGTTGTCAGGTTCCCAACTCCAAGGCCCAAAATCCTTTGAGTCGATGTTCCACTTTTCAAGGTCCACCTTGTCGTCGTTAAATTCATCAGACTGTTCAGCGACAAACATCAACTCATTCGCTGTCGCGCCGATATCACCAGTGGGCAACGGATCGGCGGCGATTGCGGATATCGAATGCGACAGGATCAAGGTCGAAAGGAGCAGAGGTTTCATGGTGTTTTCCGGTGGTTTGTTGTTTCGTTGGCTAGAGCAGTTTGCTCGACCGTTTGCCCGTGAAGAACGCATTCTCTAGAACTGATCCTGAAACTTGAAATTGCTCTCTCAAACGTTGAGGAAAGCATCTATTCCAGAGGTTTTCGGACTGGTTCTAGTAAAAATGCTGTTCGCCACGAGGCAGAACCTGTAAACCAAATCGAAAGATGCTCTAGTTGCTTAGCGAGAAAGTGCCATCGAAGTATGGCAGGCGGTTGGAACTCCATACTTCCGCCTGCTTTTCGCTGTCAAACCAAAGCGGTCGCTTGTGGCTTTGGCAGAGCTTTTCAACTTCCGCGACCATCTCCTTGAGACGTTCAGGGTGCTTGGTGCTGAGATCGTTCGTTTCTCCTATGTCTTCTTGCAGGTTGAAAAGGTGCCAGTTGCCGTTCTTGTGACAGATCTTCCACTGGTCTTTTCTCGCCCCAACATCTGTGGTGTTGAACTGGTGCCGCACTGTGTAGATCAATTCGCCTTCTCGAGCATTTTTGCCTGCCAGCACAGCATCCCAGATGTCTTTCCCATCCAATTGCTTGTCTTTGGGGATTTCGGCCTGAGCGAGCCGTGCCAGCGTCGGATAGAAATCAAGTGCTGTGATCGGATGATCGTATCGCTGCCCGGCCTTCACGACGCCTGGCCAGTGAAAGAACATCGGCGATCGATAGCCGCCTTCGTATGTGTCGCCTTTCACGCCCTTGAGCGGAAGATTGCTGGCTCCCTGGTCAGTGCGGCCTCCGTTGTCGCTGAAAAAAACAATCAACGTATTGTTGTACTGCCCCGAGGCTTTCAATGCGTCGACAAGCGACTGGATGCCACGGTCCAACGCATGAACCATGCCCGCATAAATGCGTCGCTTGCCATTCAATTTCGGATACTGAGCCATGTCTTCTTCCTTCGCAGCCAACACGGTGTGCGGTGCGTTGTATGACATGAACAGAAAAAACGGTTTCTCTGTTTTCGACGACTCTTCAATGAATCGAACGCCTTCGCGTGAAAGCACATCCGTCATGTAGTCCTTCTCAGTGAGACCGGTAACCTCGATTCCGTTATGCTCGGGAAACCGTTTGTAATCCCAAACATTGCCTTTTACGTTGTTCGCTTTGTAGGGACCGAAGTAGAGGATGCCTCCACCAAGAAAACCGTAGAAATCATCAAAGCCTCGCCGGTTCGGATGATACTCCGGTTGCTGCCCCAAATGCCATTTCCCCATGATTCCGGTGCGGTATCCAGCATCCTGCAGGACCGTGCTGAAAAGCGTTTCGTCCGTACTGATACCCTGATCACGGTAATGCCCCTTGCTGTGATCAGGCAGATTGAACGGCGCCCCAAATTTATACGGGTATCGTCCTGACAACAGCGCCATACGGCTCGGACCACAGAATGGATGCACGACATAGGCTGAAGAGAAAACAGTTCCACCTCCGGCCAATCTGTCCAGCGTCGGCGTGCGAATATCAGTCGCTCCGTTGAATCCAACGTCGCCGTAGCCGAGGTCATCCGCCAGAATTAAGAGAATGTTAGGCCGACCCGATTCGGCAGCCCCTGCAATTGCTGGTGTGATTCCCACTGCGACAACAACGAGTGCTAATGTGATTGTAAGTTTCATTGCTATCAGTAACCCAGAGGTTTTCCGTTTTGAAAAAGCGAGGTAATTTCTTCTGATGTGAGTGCTGCATGAAAGATGGCTAGTTCATCGATCGTGCCACTCAAGTTGCGAACGGAGAACCAGGGGGTCTTGCGAAACGGCTGCCCCCAGTTTCCGATCTCTGCGGGACCGATACGCAGAGTATCGATGTGGAACTTATCGATGATCTCTTCGCTGCCAACTTGTTTGCCGTTTGCGTATTGCACAACTCGACGACTTGCTGGGTCATAAATAGCAGCGAGGTGAAACCACTGCCCGCTCTTGGAGAGATCCCAAATCGGTTCTGAGTAGTAGACGCGAGCAAGCCCTGCTGTCTCGACTTCACGCTGTTCTAGTTTGCTGAAGGTCCGAACGCTCTGAGTGTCATCCACCATGACCGAAAACATCAGACGACCATCGTTGCGAATCTGCCAATGCAATTCACCCGTCTCGTACCCATCACTCATGAACAGCCCGTTGTAGACATGTTCGAGGCTGTCGATTCTCACCCAGCATGCAAAAGTAAACGCCTGATACTCGCCATCAATGCGTGTGCGTACACGCGAACCGGGGCGGCCAAAATTCAGCCCGGATGACTGTGGTCCAAAACGACCGCTAGTATGCTCAACCGGACCAATGAGTTTGCCATCGAGACCATGGCCAGTGCCTGCCTCATTGCGGACGACGCGTTCCGCAGGAGTCTCGGCGATCGGGAAATAAGCGATCAGACGGTCGTCCTGCCGCAGTTCCCGCGAATGAGCCTGCCAGGCGGCGAACCGCTCTGACACAGCGTTTTCTCGCCGAAACTTCAGTTCATCCAGCGTGCTGAGCCCATCGAAGGGTTCGGGCATTTCTGTTCCTTTCAACCACCGCCGTTGTCCGGTTAGCAGATGGTTGCCATCGTGCTGGCCTCCTCGAATCTCGACTTCGCCGTCAATCACTTCAACGCGAGCGTTCTCCGATTTCACTTCCAGTGCGAACTCTGTTCCCAGGTCGACAATCTCGGAACCAGCCGCTTTGACAATGAAACCACGTGCCGCAGGAGGGACGTTCGCTCGAAGACGACCGCTCGCAACTTCAACTAACCAATCCGACTCAATGTTCAGATCCGCCGGGCCTTCAACAATTAAAGTGGCACCACAAAAAAAATCGATCTCTGCGACGCCTTCATCGAATTGAAGCCGACCGTTCGGTAGAACGTCACCTTCCCGGTATTCGGAGCCACCATGAGACCATTTTAAATCGACCGATCGTCGGAGCGTCGCATGTCCGGAGATCTGCGAGTCCTTCGGCTCAGCAGTTTGTTCACCACTTATGGTTAAATTCGACGTTCGGTTATTCTGCTGCCCAAACCAAAAGGCGACACCACTGAATGCAACAAGGATCGTCGCTGCTATCGCCACCTGGCCAAGCGTAAATCGACCAGCCGCGGACCGACGCGTCGATTCGTGCTGGGGCACTGAAAGAATTGACTCATCCGTCTCGGAAGGATTCAGATCGGATGCACCCAGTGCAATCTCACTGAGGGTCTCGCAAAGTGTGACCGCCCGCAGATACTCGACTCGGACCTCATCATCCTCTTCAATGGCATCCTGCAACCGACCAAACTCTGCCGGGGTAATGGTCTGGTCGATCGCCTTGAAAATCAGATTTCGCGTCGCTTCATCCATTGCTGGCCTCCCCAGCGATTCGTTTCTCGACACAGTCGAGTAGGCGTTTACGCAAGGCATTGACCTTGCTGTAGAGCCGCCGAGCGGCTTCTCCCGTTTCCTCTGCGATCGCAGCAATGGATTCGCCAGGTGAGTGGACGCTCAAGACAAGTCGCCGTTGATCGTCCCGCAATTCTCCAAGACATGACTCAATCGCCGATTGCTCCAATTCCTGCTGATCGATATTGTCCAACGCCGCCTGAGCCAACCGGTCAATCACGCTCTCGCGAAACACCAACCGATCTCGCGTTCTATCACGCTGCCAGCTCATCGCCTTGTAACGGGCGATCACGCAAGCCCAGCGAATAAATTCCTGAACCGAATCTTCCGGACTTTCAGGTTGGAATTCCGAGAACTTGTTCCAGCACTCGAGAGCTGTGTCCTGAACGACGTCGTCGACTCCATCCCGCGATGGCAGCAAGGAACGCACGAATCGCCGAATCGACTGTTCATGTCGAGCCAACAATGCGACGAACTCGTTATATCGCTGATCTCGGTCAGATTCGTGGTCCATTTTCTTCTCGGTAAATGGTGATTCGGGTCATCCCGATGAATAGATATTCCGCAGCAACGTCGAATTACCGCTGCATCCTGATATTTTTGCAAAAAATTCGCCACGCGGAACTGCACGCGGAACTGCACCGGCAGTAATCCCGCAACACGAGCTGTTAATTCAGCCGGGATCGGGATCTGTTTACGCAGCGGCGTCTGTCAGAAGTCGTCCTTCCTGGACGGCGTATCGGCTATTCGACGTCTCGGACGACTATGTAGGAACCTGCACCGAATGTGACGACAGTTATTGCCGCGACTGCCTCGAAAATGAACTCTGTCCCAAGAGAGTTCAGTTGACGTTGAGACGCTCGAGAGGGTCTTCGGCCACTGTGACTGGGCTGTGATGTTCATTATCGCCCAAGGCGGAAAGACTTACGCAGAACTCTCCTGGCGTCATGGCGGTCCTGCGGCACTTCGCATGAATGTGGAAATCGATTATTCACAACCGTTCGCCAGCAGCGACCAGCATACGTGGAACGCAGAATATCGCAGCTGCGTTCACAAGCAACACGCACTCAATCCGCACGACTTCGACGAATGGGAAGAGTGGCTCTCTGACAACGGAGACGCTTCAGAACTCAACAGAGATCGAGCACGTGATTTCAGCACCCAAAAATCGACTACGAATCCATCATGAACTCAGACCTCCCGGAGAACGCATGACCACAACGAAAGACCGCTTCACTCGTCAGCAAGAACTGGTCCCGATGGAGAAACTTAAGAATCTCAAAGTGACCGTGATTGGAGTCGGCGCCATCGGCCGCCAAGTTGCCATTCAACTCGCTTCCATCGGTGCCAGGTCGATTCAACTTATCGACTTCGACACAGTCGAACCCACCAACATCACTACTCAGGGTTATTTTGAAGCAAACCTCGGTCGCTCCAAAGTCGAAGCGACTGCGGAGCATAGAGGAAACTGCTCTAGGCAATGATCTCCGGTATCATTTCACCGCCAAACTGGGAGAGTTGCTTGTAGCGACCTGCGTGGAAGTAGGTCAATTTGTTGTCGTCCAGCCCCAAGAGATGCAGCATCGTGATATGAACATCTCGGATTGGGTGTACAACTTCCACCGCCTCAGAACCAATTTCGTCTGTCGCCCCCACAACACTCCCGGCTTTCGTCCCCCCACCTGCGAACCACATGTTCATTGCGTCAGCATTGTGGCCGCGACCAAGCGCGGTGACTCCGCCTCGGTAGTTGTTATCAGGAGTTCGCCCAAATTCTCCTGTCCAGACTACTAACGTGTCATCAAGCAGTCCTCGCGTTTTCAAATCTTTGACCAGAGCCGCGATCGGTTGATCAACACTGGCGATTCGAGAGGAATGGCCTTTTTCAAGGTAGTCATGGCTGTCCCATCCTCCAGCGAAAATTTGCACAAATCGAACGCCCTCTTCGACAAGACGACGAGCCATCATACACTGTCGCCCGAAACCGGCTGTTTCTTTGCGATCAAGTCCGTATGCCTCTTGAAGGTGTTTCGGCTCGCGATCGATATCAATAATTCCGGGAACTGCCATCTGCATGCGGTAAGCCAATTCATAACTTTCCATTCGAGCAGCCAACTCAGCATGTTCAGGATGATCCTGTGCATGAGCGTTATTCAGCATCGCCAGTTGATCAAGTGCCTTTCGCTGGTGCTCCCGTGTCTTGTACTTCGGTGGATTGAGATCCAAAATCGGTGAGCCAGTTGAACGGAGACGCGTCCCCTGAAAGTGAGCGGGGAGAAACCCATTCGTCCAATTCGCTGGACCAGCCTGAGGCAACGCGAGCTCAGTCATCACAACGTAACCAGGGAGGTTTCGATTCTCTGAGCCAAGACCGTAAGTCACCCAGGAGCCGACCCCCGGATCGCCTCCCAGTCTGCTGCCGGTATTCATATGCAGTAGTGCTTCAGGATGATTGAGCGACTCAGCCTTGCAGCCTCGGTACACGCAGAGTTCGTCAGCGACTTCCGGGTCCGCCAAATACTTCCACTGGTCAGACATCTCGATACCGGAGTTGCCGACCTTGCGAGACTTAAACGGACTGCCCACATAAAACCGCTTTCCTGTCGCAAGCCCTTTTGTCCGTGTCGACTCGCTAAGATGCAGCTTCGTCAGTGCAGGCTTAGGATCAAAGGTGTCGATGTGTGACGGCCCCCCTTCCATGAAGAGCATGATGACAGCCTTGGCTTTCGGCTCGTGCATCGGCTGCTTAGTAGCCAGCGGTCCTTCACGGCTCTCTGCTTGCAAAGATGTTAATGCGAGGGCGCCTAATGAGGAGCCGAGGCCGTACAAAAAGTCACGTCGATGGAGAGTTGTCATACTTCGTCCATTCAGTTTTAAGAGAGTGAGTGATGTTTAGAGCCAGTCCGAGCCTTCTGGAATAGTTGCCGTTCTCAATGATTGAGACAGCAAGATCAGGTCTATTCAATTTATTCCGAGGTGAAGGTGAGTGAGAGACTCAGTACACGTACAGAAATTCATTTGAGTTCAACAACAACAAACAGACGTCAGCTAACGCTCTGGTCTCCGAGGAAACCGTCCAAGGCTTTGGATCGGGAACGTAGTCTTCATAAACATTCAATTTTTCGATGAACTCAAATGGTTCACCAGTAAATTCTTCAACGAGGGATCGCACGACTTGAGTTGGGTATTCAACCGGCTCGGGCTGATGCTTTTTGTGATACACCTGCATTTCCTTAAGGTACCCGTGCAATCGCGACAACTCCACTGCTTTTGGCTCGCGAGCGAAAGCAATCTGCAAAGCTCGTCGAACCTGCTGAACCGTGTCGGTCGGTTGTTCTTTTTGTAATCGCAGTGCGAACGCAATTGATCGGTCAGTCATCACATCACTGTTGAGCAAAGTAAATGCCTGAGGCGTGACAGCAGCCGAGTCACGTAATTCACAAGACTCGTTAGGATTCGGTTGATTCATAATTTCGAGAAGTGGGTCGGCCTGCCCTCGCACGCGGTAGGCATAAATCGTTCTCCGATTCCGTTCTGCAGGTGTTCTTGATGGCTGATAAGCAGGAGCGATGGAGAACTGAATCATCCGCGGCTGAAGAGCCACTTCCATGTTGATCTCAGGCATAACAGGGACACCTCCCAATTCCGGGTTGAGCTCCCCACTGATCAACAAGGTGCTGTCGCGTAACTCTTCAGCAGTCAGTCTACGAGGAGGAAACGACGCCAGCAGATCGCCGTTTGGATCGACGGTCGCCTGCTTCTCGGGATCGAGTGGCCTGCTTGATCGCTGATAGACTTCAGACGACATAATGAGACGATGCAACCGTTTAATCTTCCAACCATTCTCGATGAAGTCTGCGGTCAGCCAGTCTAACAATTCAGGATGCGTCGGTTTGCCTCCCTTTGCTCCAAAGTTGTTGGCCGTCTTCACAATCCCTTTTCCAAAATGATATTGCCACACACGATTGACAATCGACCGCGCGGTCAACGGGTTCGCGTCATCTGTTATCCATTTCGCAAGAGCAAGTCGGCGACCTGTCAGTCCGTCCGTAATATTCCACGGATTATCAGTTCCCGGATTGGCTGGAAGCCCGGTGGCACTCAACACTCCTGGTGAAACCGCTTCAGTTGGTGCATCCAATGCCCCTCCCGCCAGGATGAAGTTTTCTGGTCGCCAGTTTTTATTGATGCTCTTCGGACGACGTAGCGCTCGCCCGTTCTTGAAACTGTCCTGACCGTTGTAGACACCTTGAGCCATCGGCTGATAACGCTCCATTCGGCGTTCCCAAATCCAAACGTCCTGCTCACGAACTTTTTTCATTCCTTTTTCTTCAGGAGTCAGACCAACATGACGGGGCGGTTTTTGATCTTCAGGGTCTCCCTTCCTCTCGTCCTCATTTTTATACGGGAGGCGATGCTCTTCATACCACTTCATCGCAGCAGCCTCCTGCTTGTCTTGAATTTTCTTTTGTTCTGCCTTCGCATACTCCAGCAAATGTTCCACCAGTTTTTGTTTCTCGGAAAAGCCCTTCACGTTCTCTTCCGGCAAGAAATCTGCCTTCAACTCAGCTGGTTGAGTCGTCGCGAAGGCTGCGTACATGCTGTAATAGTCTCGAGTCGGGAGAGGATCAAATTTATGATCGTGGCATTTGCAGCAGCGCATGGGCATCGACAGAAAAGATTGCCCAACATTATGGACAAGATCATCCAGGTAGATCTGTCGTGCCTCCTCCTGTGGAATCATGGCTGTCCCCCATGGCCCCATCCGTAACATTCCGGTAGATACAATCCCTTCCGCATCTCCGGGACGCAGTTCGTCACCTGCGATCTGTTCCACGACAAATTCATTGAACGGCTTATCGTCGTTGAAGGACCGAATCACATAGTCACGATAGCGCCACGCATTCGAGCGTTCATAATCATTTGAAAAACCAGCGGTGTCTGCGTAACGAACAACATCCAGCCAGTGCTGAGCCCAGCGTTCTCCGTAGTGTTCGCTGTCGAGCAATTGGTCCACCAAAGCACTCCAAGCCTGCTCTGGGTCCGACTCCCATGCCTTCTTGAAATCGTGGACTTGTTCCGGAGTAGGCGGAAGCCCAGTCAGGTCGTACGATGCTCGGCGAATCAATGTTCGGGGATCCGCTTGAGGAGCCGGTGCCAATCCCGCACTCGAAAGTTTCCGCAAGACGAACGCATTAATTGGATGCTTCGATCCTGGTGGAACAGCCACACTTTTGACTGGTTGGAAAGCCCAGGTTTCTTCCTTGCTGTAACGCCGATATGTCCAATCATCGGCAGTCCCACCGCTGGTGCCTACAATGACTCCATCTTCGTTTTCAGCAACCGCCCATTCTTCTTTCTGGATGCTGAGTTGTCGCGAAGCATCCGGCCATGGAGCACCGGCAATAATCCAATCTCGAAAATACTCCGTTTCTTTTTTGGTGAGACGGTCGGTTTCCTTGGGAGGCATTTCGTAGCCATCCCACATAATCGCCTGATACAAAGGGCTTTCTTCCGGTTTTCCAGGAAGAAGAGCAACATCTTCTGAGTCGCCCCCTTTGATCATGTTCTCGCGATTCAGGAGATTGTAACCACCGCGTACATCGTCCGGATCCTGTCCATGGCAACCAAAGCACTTGGATTTCAGGATCGGTAGAATTTTCAGGGTAAAGAGACGCTCGGACTCAGCATGCTGAGAGACCTCAGCAGGCTCGTCTGCGTAGCCGACTCGCGACAGACTCAATGCCTGAAACAAAACAATCGGAACGACAATCTGTAACCAGAACTTAGGGCTTGCCATGATTGTAAATTTCCTTAATTTCACCTGCGGACAAAGCCGCAGCGAAGATTGCAAATTCATCGATACTGCCATTGAGATTACGAATCGCAAATTCGGTATCCTCTTGTGTCGGCAACGTCCAATTCCCGATTGATGCGTCACGAATTCTTGTTGTCTTCACCAGCAATTCCCTGGGAATCTCCTCTTCATGCAGAAGATCACCATTCAGATAATGTTTTGTTATTCCACTACCCGCGTCGTATGTCGTCGCCAAATGCAGCCACCGTCCACTTAAAGATGGTTTCCAGAATGGGGGGGAAAGCACGATGTGATGAGTGAGTTTCTTTGCGTCCGGACCGCGGGCATCGTCTGACTTATGGCGAACCGAGAAGAACAACTGACCAGTATCAAGAATTTGCCAATGCGGCTCACCCTGGTTGTAACCATCTGTCAAAAAGAGGGAATTGTACCAGCGGTCGAGACTGTCAATCTTGACCCAGCAGGAAAGAGTCAGTGAACTGAATTCTCCGGGGATGTGCATTCTCACACGATCACCGGGACGCTTGAATTCGAGAGCCGACTTTGATGCCCAGCGTCCTTGAACGCGGTTCGCTCCAACGATTGCCCCGTCAAGCTCGCCACTCTCAGCCTGAATGCTGCTTTTCAACTTTCGCTTCCAGTCACCCTCTTCATCAAATGAGTAATACGCGATCAGCCTTGGGTCGCGCTGGAAGTTACCGGACCAGAGCTTCCATGCTTGATAGCGAGACTCACCCTGACTCCTGGCACGCGTTTCCAATGTCGCAATATCCAGATACCGCTCAGGCTCAATCTTTTCTGCCTGGAATGTCCCATCTCCTTTGAACACGCCTGCTTGCCCAGTTGTCATGAGGCGTTTGCTTTGCCCCGGTTTGTGCAACTCAACTTCTCCATCGAAGACCTGCACGTCGGCACCATCTGGCGACATCGAGACGCCGAACTCTGTTCCTAAGTCCACGAGTTTAATGTCGTCGAGTTCCAGCGAAAAACCACGTGCTGCCGGAGGAACTTGTGCACGCAGACGCCCACGATGAACTCTCGCGCCACTCACCGATTTCAAATCTAATTCGGCAGGCCCTTCAACAATGACGGTTGCGCCACAAAAGAACTCAATCTGAGCAAAACCAGAGACAATCGCAAGTCGTCCTGGAGAAAGAGCATCACCAACTTCGAGTGGGCTCTGGTCATCCTCCCAGACCACGTCGACGAGACTCGTAACGAGTGCGATGCCAGAAGAAGTGGCCTCCCCGTCATCACTTCGCTGTAAATCGTTGACCTTAGTAATCGATTCGGAATCGACGTTTTTCGAGACCTCAAGGTAAAAGACTCGAACCGTCAAGACACAGATTAAACAGAGGCCAGCGATGGCAGCCCAAAAATTGACTCGATAATCTCGATTCAACTGCTTACGGCTGACAGGAGGAGTGACTATGGGGGATCGTTCTTCAACACTCGGAGGATCTAATCCGGCATCGACATCCAACTTCAATGCAGCGGTCAGCACCTGTTGTTGAACAAAAAATGCTCTGGCATCCTCATCCGCACGGAGAATCTCACGAACACGTTCAATCCCCTCGTCGCTCAGAGTGCCAGCCTCCCAGTCAAAGAGAAGCGATTCAAGTTCTTCCAGCTTTGGATTCAATTGATCAGCCCTCTGCCATCATACGTTGCTGAACACAATCAGCGAGTTGCCGACGAATTCGTAAAAGAGCCACTTTGACAGCTCCAGACGTGCGATCCACAGACTCCGCAACATCGTCGACAGACATCGAACGGAAGTATCGACGCTCGATCAATTCTCGATTTGTGGAGGTCAAAACCTGTAAACAAGGTCGTAGTGCTTCTCGAATAATATCGATCTTCTCCGCCTGCTTCTCGGCCTCAACACTAATCGCCTCAGCCAACTCGGCATCCAGTAAAAGCCGGTCTCGCTTGCGATCCCGCAGATGAGCCAACACTTGAATCCGCGCAATCGCAAACGCCCATGGTAGAAACTCTCTCTCCTGCTTGAATTCACCAATCTTCCGCCACAGCACCAGATTCGTCTCTTGCACAACATCCGCCGCTCGACTGTGATCGCCCACCAGAGAAAAGACGTACCCATAGATGCGGTTTTGATGTTCAGTCAGATGCCGAACAAAGATTTCAGAGTTGTCTGTCTGTTCCATAATCGGTTCCCTACGAGAGCATTTACCGTATGCCCCCATAAGGTTACACGATTTTTCAGAATTATTGATCAATTCGACGATGAAACGAACTCTCAAGAAAGCCATATCGCTTCAAGAACACTCACCATTCCACTGGCATCGTAGGTGCGATGATGCCGTTGAAGTCTTCAGCCGTCACCATTCGTTTGGTGGAATCGTAGGAATAAGTGGTGATGACACCGGTCGCCTTTTGCTGAAGTATGCCTTGCCTGTGGTTGAACGACTTGACTCTCTTCTTGGCTCACATATTGCTGAATTATTCCCCGTCAACTCGGCATTCGCCACGCCCATTACTCCACTAAGTTTCGTGCTGGGCGTGCCCCCCAACGCCGAGAAGCAAGCAGGAATTAATTTTTTATCCAACTTCTGCAGCGAATACTAAGATACTCTCTGCTTGCTTTGACAACAGGTCGGCTACGAAAGGCGCCTTGTAGAAACGCTGCATTTCCCGATCGATCGTGTCAACTCCAGCAAATTCGATGGTCCCGGACAGGTGGCACGCTCAGACTGGAGCGGAGCGTAAGGATGGGCGTGGCGAATTTTGTGTAGACTCTCATTCTTACACCATTGGTAATGTACTATCCATTTGCAGCGGATCAGGTGGCACGAGTTGAGTGTAACGAAGCGGCAGGGTGGTCGTGGCAATTACACGATGGACGTTTAGTCATTCATCAACCTCTCCCCCGCGCTCGCCACGCCCATCACTTCACTCCGTTCCGTTCTGGGTCGTGCCACCCGCCCCGTTACGAACGACCTGTCGCCGCCCCTGTTCGTCAACGCGTTGAGAATGTGCTGTGATGAAGTCTTCGACCTCTGCGTTGATCGCAGTCTGTAACATCCGCCTGGCACCTTCCCGAATAATTTCATCGAGCGGACTGCGAGACTCGAAGTTCGCTCGAAACGCGAGGACCTCTGGATCAAGATTCTCTGAGGAAGAAACATCGCTGACTGGTGCTTTGTTGTTGGTTGTCGTAGTCTTGTTCATGGCGTATTCCTGTGCTCATTTCGAGCCGCTGAAGGTTCAAGGTTTCAGCAGAATACGCCACCTTTCTTCATTTCAACAGAACACAACTTTCAACAATAACCCTATTAGCGCATAACTATCCCGAAGGTCAAAAGAAGCGCGGGCCCAAAACTGATCCCGATGCTCCCCACAACAAAAAAATCAGAGAGGAAGCGGCGAAGCTTGAGGCTGAAGGGAATACGATTGTTGCGGGCGGAGGAGGTAAAGAACGGCTAACGCCGACCCCTGGAGGCAATAAGGAAGGACGACGGGCGGACATAGAGTACGAGACACCGTCTGGGGAATTGAAAGGTCGAAACGTGGGCAAAACTAAAGCAGATGGCACTCCAGTCAAGCGTGAAGGGGAAGCACTCGACGATCTAAACGGACCTGGCGGATTGCCCACGGATTTTGTACCTTACGATAGATAAATCAATGGCAGATATTTCTATACAGTTTCACGCGGCCCCGGACGAACTGCTTCAGCTTTCGCATGAGATTGCGCAAGAATGCGGTGCTCTTGTCACTGGAATTCAATATCATCCATTCAAGGCGGAACCGGTTGCCATAGAGGGGCTTTCAGAGTTGCCTCCCCTCCTTAGACGGTTGGTGTTTTCATTATATGAGCCGACATTGTCAGTTACCTCTTGTACGGAATTTGACCGGTCGAATCCTGATTGTCTTCGGTTAGAACTGGGTCGGATTGAAGAACATGAACTGTCCCAATCGTGGTTAGTAGTGCGTACTGATGACAATGCGTCATTAGAACGATGGAGAATTGCGGCGAAGCTTCTTCGACAGCGAACACATGCAGGGGTAGTCGCAAGAAATCGAAATACCGGCCAAGAAGTTGTAATGAAGGCATTTCGCTATTCCGAACGCGCCATGGAGCTCCAGCAAAGAGGTGTCGAAATGCTACCTCCACAGGGCAGGAGTGGGCCGCAAATTCGGCTAGGCACCACAACAGGATGAGATCACTCCTAGCAGTCGTTAAACTGAATCCTGGCTGCGACCCGCTTGATTGACCAGCCATGGAGTGCATTGGGTTTTTAGAACTGTGTATGTATGTGACGACCATCCGGAATCGAACGTATGATCAAGAAACTCGCTTTGGCAATTGGCGTGTTATTGATTGCAGCCGCCGCATGGTTCCGATTTGTATCAGGTCCTCCCCCTCAGGAGATCGGCACGGCACCTCAATCGAATGAGATCGAAGTGAATTCAGTCGCAGATGCAGATTTGTTTGTTGAAACATTCGGACAGGTGGCACGCAACGCCGTTCAGGGATTTTCGTTTTTAGGAGACTTAACTGATTGGTATTGAAAGACTTCGAGCCTTTGATCACCTTTGTTTTTGCACAAACAATTACGGTGAGCAGGGAGGCTCG
>NZ_JBLWTN010000044.1:0-23528 GCF_048270125.1 Thalassoglobus sp.
TGTGCCCGTGAAGAACGCATTTCTCTAGTAAAAATGCTGTTCGCCACGAGGCAGAACCTGCATACCAATTCGAAAGATGCTCTATTCCTTAACTTCGATCAACTGCACCGCGTCGGCGTGTGCATTACCGCCGGCGTCCTTTGTCGCGACGGTAATGCTGATTGCCTCACCCGCTTTCAGGGTGACCTGTCCAAGGGAAATGAAGTCGTTTTCCAATGGGGCTGCCTTCTGCA
This sequence comes from Thalassoglobus sp., assembly GCF_048270125.1. Classification (NCBI taxonomy): domain Bacteria; kingdom Pseudomonadati; phylum Planctomycetota; class Planctomycetia; order Planctomycetales; family Planctomycetaceae; genus Thalassoglobus; species Thalassoglobus sp. The sequence continues at coordinate 234 of NZ_JBLWTN010000044.1, forward strand.
TGTTGACCCGATGAGTGGTTGACTTTCCGTTGGCTGTCAGAGTTACAGGAACTCTGCTTCCCCGATTCTCGTGTGGAAGGTAAGCCACCCGGACATCATAAGTTCCAGACTTTTTCACTTCGGGAGAAAAAGTCACAGTGGAATCTCCATTGGGGCTGGCGTAGATGTAACCGTATCCAACGTAACCTTTGAGTCCTTGTCCTTCGGTCCATTTCCCGGTCTTTTTGGCTTCGCGATCATCGACAATAATCCCCGGCAGCTGGGCTGGATCAAGACCGGAGGGGGGGCCGCCAGGACCAGCCAGTGGAAGAGAATCCGCAGGGATCGTGAATTCTGCATCGATGTTTGCACGGTACGCTTTCCCCGGCAGCTTCAGTAAATCATCCATTTCAGGCCAGTAACGCTCGTAAACGTCTCTTGGGAAACAGTTTCGAGCAACGCAGACGGAAGCTGCTTTGCCGACGACTTCACCCATCATCCCGCAGGTTTTCATAACGCGAACTGTCCCGAGTGCTTCGTGAGTCACACTGATGCACCGGCCTGCCATAAACAGATTGTCGATGTTTCGCGAATAAAAACAGCGATACGGGACTGGATACCCGAATGAGCGATCTACGCCTGTTCCGTGGACGGCAACAGAGATGAATGGGTTGTCTGGGTATTTCTTCGCATATTGTTGCTTCGGGTAGTGCAAATCGATCGACCAGGTACTCGGGACACAGCCATCTTTGAATTCACGTTTGGCGACGATATCTTCTTCCGTCAAAATTACATCGCCCATCAAACGTCGTGATTCTCTCGGCCCGCCGATGTATGCAATCCAGGTCAGGTAAGCTGTCTCATGTTTGCTGGCTCCGTCACGATTTTTCATCGCATTGAATGCTCCGTAAACGGCACGCAGATTCCAATCCCGAATCCCTTCAGCATCACCGATGGCGTCTTTATCGAAGCCACTTTCCCAGAACCATTGCCCATGATGATCGCGAGGATAAGGGAAGTCTTTCATTTCCAAATCGAGAGCCCAAGGAGTTTCTGGAAACTCGACCTTCTGTTCACCTTCACCCCAGGCCCACATGTTACTCATCCCCATGCGGCCACCTTCATTCATCTCCCAATCTGCCTTGGCGAGATACCCAATTGTTCCATGCCCGGTCGCATCACAAAAGAGAGTCCCTTCAAACTTCGTATGCTCGCTGGTACGGGTGTCGAAGGAATACACGGCGGTAATGTGAGCCCCTTTGGTATCGACCTGATAAGCATGATTGTTCAGGAACAGGTCGATGTTCTTCTCGGCCCGGACGATCGCTTCCTTCTTTGCATCTTCAAACTCTTCGTACGTCCCCGGTGACTTCTTTGCACTGTCGGAGAACTCTTCAACAATTTCCCCGATGCGTGGATACTTTCCGCGACGGATGTTGCCCATCGCCCAGACACGAACTTCGCTTGAACCGTTTCCACCGAGGACAGGACGATTTTGAATCAAAGCAACTTTGCAACCAGCACGGGCCGCTGAGATCGCTGCCCCCATTCCCGAATATCCTCCACCGACCACAACAAGATCGTAACCTGATTTCAGCGTCGGTTTCTCGGAGAGTCCAAGCAGATCACGTCTCCAACCGGGAAGGATTGCTCCCTCATTTGGCGGTGGATTCTCTCCTTGAGTGAAGTAAATGGCATCGCAGCGACCATTGAAACCTGTCAAATCATGGAGGCTGATTTTGTTCTGCCCCGCCTTCAACTCGACAGTTCCGCCATCCTGCCAGAACCATTCAGCGCTCTCGGTTCCAAATGTTGCCTTGAGAGGATTTCCATTCACCAAGACTTGAAAACGGCCGGGGGTCCCTTTGGCGTTCCAGCGGGCCACCCAATCTTTAGTTCGTACAAAAACTCGGTACGTTCCCGCATCAGCGACATCAATCGATGTCGAGGCATCTTCAACCGGACGCCCTAATCCATGTGCCAGCAGATATGGCGACCCCATTTCAGTGATGAACTGAGTGTCTAGTTTCCAGCGTCCATGGTTCTCGAAGCTTTCTGCTTCAACAAGGATGTCTGCTGCTGAACTACAAGTGGTGAACGAACAACAAACGATGAGAACGAAAGAAAATCTCTTCGACATGAATTGCCTCGCGAGGTAGTGATGGAGAACCGATCAGTATAACGAATCTCCGAGCGAGGTCTCAAACATGGAGAGTTCTCAATGAACAGAAGCGGATTACTCGGGACAATCACTCACTTTTCAGAGATTCTGAGCGAGAGCCTCGACTTACGAAAATCTCCGGCTGCAGTTGTCTGATTCAGCAATACTGCGGTTTCGCTCGCCTCCAGGTCCGGGACTTTGATGTTGACACCCTGTAGAGTGCTGATTTGCTCAGCAGATGTGGCGAGGGAATCATGTGCTTTCTTCAACTCTTCCTCGGTCGGAAGTGTCGTCGAAAGTGACATACTCCAGATATCTAACGTTGCCTGATAAAGCGATTCTTCCAGTCCGGAACGGTCTGTCTTCAGTCCGAGTTCTGTCACAGTGTTACCAAACAGCTGGTTTTGCTCTTTGGAGTAATTGCTCCAAAGCTGTGGGCCGAATTTGTCCTGCTGAATGTTGAGAGTCCGATCAAAACTTTTGACGAGCCGATCAAGTAATCGGGATTCTTCCGTTCCCAGAATCGGAACCAACAGGTTGGTTGTGACGGCGAGAAGGGCCACGAGCGCCGTCAAGAGAAGTGCTGCACTGCCCAAAATCAATTTCGGACGGCGTTTCATTCGATCAAGCGAAGTCTCACCTGAAATTTCGCGAATCTTGGCTTCTGCGTCATCGACAATTGGCATGACCTGCTCAATCAACATCTCCTCAAGGATCACTCGCAGGTCAGAAGAGGGTTCAGCGATGAATGTTTGTCCAGTCTCCGAAACTTCTTTTTCAAGAGCAAAAAAAGCTCCGATCATCTCTGAACCGAAGTAACGCTCCTGGCTGAGGTCCAGGACGAGGTTTTGAATCGACGGATGCCGCAGCAACTCACGAGTCCGCACCAGTTCTGCATGGAAAACTTTTCGGTCGATCCCAAGTAGCGTCCGAGATGGTGTAACGACAAGCGTATTTCCACGGATCTTGCACAGAAGAATGGTGTGCTGAGAGACTCGAGGGTCGATTTTTGAACGAATTTTCATGCCACAATGCCCGCGGTGAAAAGTGTTGCAATTTTGCGAATCACTTCATCTACGCTGATAATGCAAAAATCTTGAGCAGAAATCAATTATTGTTTGAAATTTTCCTCGATGACTGGAGCTGACCGGAATTGTGAATCGTCGTTTACGTAGGGGATGCTCCCACATATAATCGCAGACTGATGCAGTCACCAATTGACGTAGCAGATAATTGAGACAGTCATCCGGGCTGGTTTCGTGAAACTGACTTCCGGAACCACTGACAATGATTTCTCCAGGCAGGGAAACTGAATGTTTCAGATGTACTGTTCATCGAGAAGAATTCTTTTATGGAGCCCCAACTCCGTGATGCTGGGCTGCGTATTGCTGCTCTCAAGTTCATGTTCAACGCTGTTTGCCGAGGAAGTGAAGCTGGTCGACTTCGGTCGTGAGATTCGACCAATTCTTTCAAACCATTGTTTTCAATGTCATGGTTCAGATGAAGGAACTCGTGAAGCAGATATGCGGTTGGATCTCCGCGAGGCGGCGATTGAAGCGGGAGCGATCAACCTTGATGAGCTTTCTGAAAGTGAATTGCTCCAGCGCATCAAGAGCCATGACGACTCCACAAAGATGCCCCCGGCAGAAGTGAACAAGCCACTGACCCCGCAGCAAATCTCAACACTCGAACTGTGGATCAAGCAGGGGGCGGAATATGGAGATCACTGGGCATTCGAGAGAATCGAAAAACCAGCGATCCCGGAAACGTCAGAAGACACCTGGTGCCGCAATGAAATTGATGCCTTCATTCTGCGGAAACTACAGAGTGCAAATTTGAAGCACTCGCCCGAAGCGAATCGCGAAACGCTGATCCGCAGACTCTATCAAGATTTGCTGGGACTTCTGCCTGATCCCACAGAGGTTACAGCCTTCGTGAATGACAAGTCGCCTCAGGCATATCAAAAACTTGTTGATCGCTTACTGGCGAGTCCGCACTACGGCGAACGCTGGGGACGACACTGGCTCGATCAGGCACGCTATGCTGATTCTCATGGCCATACGATTGATGGTCCTCGTGTCATGTGGCCTTATCGTGATTGGGTCATCAACGCGATCAATGACGACATGCCATTTGATCAATTCACCATCGAACAAATCGCAGGTGACTTGCTCCCGAACGCAACAAAATCCCAACAGGTCGCTACTGCTTTTCATCGAAACACGATGATCAATCAGGAAGGGGGGGTGAAGCCTGACGAATACCGGAATGAAGCTCTCATCGACCGGACCAACACAACCGGAGCTGTCTGGCTGGGACTGACGGTCGGCTGCACGCAATGTCATTCACACAAATTTGATCCCATCTCACATGATGAATACTACAGCTTATACGCCTTCTTCAACGACGCTGCCGACTCGAATAACACCGGCCCGACGGTCGATGTGTATGAAGAGGAAATGTTCGGTTGGAGCGATGAGCAAAATCAGCAACTCGCTGAACTGAAGAAGTTGCAGAAATCGATCGTCGATCTGGAGAAGCAAACCAAAGATGAAACCGGCCTCGAGAAGGTCGAATGGGACTGGGTGAAACCACAACTGGTCAAGCATGAAACCGAAAGTGGCGTCCCGTTGAGTCTCCTCGACGAGGGATCGTTTTTAGTGAAAGAGAAACCTGCCCCGAACGAAACGTTCAAGGTCACGTTAGGACCACCAGACTCCAAGGGGAACGGCGAGAACAACATCACAGCGATTCGATTGCGGGTCTTGCCGCATGATACGCTCCCTTCGAATGGTCCGGGGTACGCCTCGAACGGAAATTTTGTGCTCACCGACTTCTCGATTTTCGTAGACGGGGAAGCACAGCCACTCGATCGAGCCTGGGCTGATCACAGCCAACCGAAGTTCGACGTCTCAGGAGCTATCGACAACGATGTGAAATCTGGTTGGGCAATCAATGTCGACTCGGCACAAGCGAAAGCTGGCAAGAAAATGAATGCCCCGCACGAAGCGGTCTTCACATTTTTAAAACCGGTGAACTTACAAGATGCCGCCATCGAAGTCGTCATGAAACATGCATCGAACTCAAACTATCTCGTCGGACATTTTGCCTTCGATGTCACTTCAACACCTGTTCCAGGGGCTGAGGATCAGTCAGAACTCAAAGCAGAGCTTGCCGCAGCGAAAAAGCAGGCAGCCAAATTAGAGTCTCTGTTACCGGGACAAGGCAAACCGGTCAAACAGATGGTGATCAAGCAACAGACAAAAATTCCTGCAACGTACCGACTCGTCCGAGGAGATTTTCTTGACCCCGACGAAGAAGGAGGGGCTCTCTCCCCAACGGTTCCAGCGTCGCTGATCACCGGACAGGAAAAACCTGAATTCAAAAGCCGTCTCGATCTCGCGCATTGGCTCGTCTCGCGAGACAATCCTCTGACGGCAAGAGTGACTGTCAATCGCGTCTGGGCAAAGTATTTCGGTCGTGGACTTGTCGAAACCGAAAACGATTTCGGGTTTCAAGGTACTCAACCGACTCACCCTGAATTGCTTGACTGGTTGTCTGTCAGCTTGATGGAGAATGAATGGTCGATGAAGGAATTACATCGATTGATCGTCAGCTCCGCGACCTATCGGCAGACGAGCGATTTCAGAACGGAGTACACCGAGAAAGATCCCGGAAATTATTTGCTCGCCCGGCAGTCTCGATTCCGTGTCGAAGCGGAAATTGTCCGTGACCAGGCACTCTCTGCCAGCGGCTTACTCACCCCAGATCTTGGGGGACCGAGTGTCTATCCACCACAACCGGATGGAGTCTACAACTTCACTCAAAGCAAGAAGAGCTGGCCTACAGAAACCGGAGCCGACCGCTACCGACGGACGATGTACACAATGTTCTACCGCAGCGCTCCGTATCCGCTGCTTTCAACTTTTGACACTCCTGATTTCAGCACAACCTGTACACGACGTGTTCGCTCCAACACCCCTCTGCAATCCTTGACGATGGCGAACGATGTCGTCTTTCAGGAATTTGCAGCTGGTCTCGCCAAACGCGTCGCCAATGATGCATCAATCAAATCCCTGAACGATCAGTTGCGGCAACTCTTTCGGTTCACACTTACCCGCACTCCAAACCCTGACGAACTTGATGTCCTAAGTCACTTTTACCACCGTGAACTGGAACGATTTCAGGCGACTCCCAAGTCAGCCGAAGAATATGTTCAGACGGAGGCCGAAGGAACGGACCGTCTGCAACTTGCCGCCCTCACCAGCCTCGCCCGCGTTCTGTTGAACACGGATGAATTCATGACTCGTAACTGAGTCAACATTTTGCCTTTCGCGTGAATTCGCTTTCACAACACTCTGAACAAACTCCCGTCATTAAAGCCAACAATTACGATTTCGGGAGTCTGTGACGAAGGCGTTTTCAGTGAGCGACAAAGAGCTGAGCAACATGAAAAACGAACGAGATCAACTCCATCAGTTACAGCAACTGGCATCCCGTCGACAGTTCTTGGAACAGTCCGGATTGACACTTGGAAGTATTGCGCTGGCGAATTTACTTTCCGAAGAAAGCAGAGCTGCGACAATCGATCAGCCGATGGCAGTCCGTGATGGTCACTTCCCTGCGAAGATCAAGAACGTGATTTTCATGTTCATGGCAGGCGGCCCGAGCCAACTCGAGCTGTTTGAACCTAAGCCGATGCTCAACAAATTCCATGGCAAGCTTCCACCAGAATCTCTGACAAAAGGGCGACGCTTCGCCTTTCTTAAGCCCGACACAAAACTTCTCGGCTGCGAGCGATCGTTTCAGAAGTATGGCGAATCGGGGATGGATCTCAGCGAACTTCTGCCGCACCACCAAAGCATTGTTGATGAAGTTTGCTGGCTGCGCGGAGTTCGTACAGATGTCTTCAACCACGGTCCCGCGAAGCTGTTTATGAACTGTGGTTTTCAGGCGCCTGGACGTCCAAGCCTCGGAGCCTGGGCAACTTATGGACTCGGAAGTGAATCACAAAACCTGCCCGGGTTTGTTGTGCTTCAATCGGGACCTCGCGGCCCCCGTGCCGGAAACACGCTCTGGTCAAGTGGATTCCTGCCCACAAGTTATCAAGGTGTTCCTTTTCGCAGTTCCGGTAGTCCGATCCTTAATCTCGACAACCCGCCCGGAATCACCCGTGAGGCACAAGCCGACTTCACCAGCACTGTCGGTCAATTGAATCAGCTGCGGATGAGCGCAACTTCCGACCCGGAAATAGCCACTCGCATTAACGCTTACGAAACCGCATTCGCAATGCAGTCCTCTGCTCCAGAACTGATGGAAGTCGAGCAGGAATCCAAAGCGACGCTCGATCAATACGGCATCGAAGCTGGCAAGCCTTCCTTCGGGAAGAACTGTTTATTGGCGCGCCGGCTGGTTGAACGGGGTGTCCGCTTTGTTCAGCTCTACCACACCGATTGGGACCACCACGGAGGAAAAGGAGCCGATCTTCGCGATGCCATGCAAAAGATCTGTAAACAAGTTGATCAGGCAGCCGCTGCGCTTGTCTTGGATTTGAAAGCCCGTGGACTCCTTGACGAAACGCTCGTCATCTGGGGAGGGGAATTCGGTCGCACGCCGATGGGTGAAGTCCGCGAATCAATCGGGCGAGATCACCACATCGATGCCTTCACCATGTGGATGGCGGGCGGAGGACTCAAACCGGGACACATACATGGCTCGACCGACGATCTCGGCTTCGGGGTCGACACCGGCGAAGTCCACGTCCACGACCTGCACGCCACAATCCTGCACCTCCTGGGTCTGGATCACAAACGGCTCACCTACCGCTTCCAGGGCCGAGATTTCCGCTTGACTGATGTGCATGGGAACGTAGTGAAAGAAATTCTCGCGTGACCAGAACACTTTCGTGTTTCTTATGTCCGCGAATTGAGCGTCTTGTCAGGTGATTAGCTGTGCGCCACGAGGCAGATCCTGCAAACCAATTCGAAAGATGCTCTGGAAAGCAGCCTGCTCCGGACTTCCCAAAATGTGTGCTTGTGCAGGAAGAATTAAAGCCCCGTAATCACCGGCAAGCGTTGTGGCAGGACCTCTACAGTCACTGGTTGATCGCTGCGAGTATCGCCATCCGCCGTCAGCGTTAATGGAGGAGAGGACTTGATGGAGACCGAATGGCATTTGCGGTACACAATGTTCTCGTTGGTCAGGTAGTCGCTCAAGGTATACTGAGTCACCAGGCCCGCGACCGCCACTGGAGTGCAGTCAAGCACGAGGATCACATCGATCAATCCATCATTGATTTTTGCATCAGGAGCGACTGGCAACCCGCCCCCTGTCACACTTCCATTTGCCAGAAACAAATTCAAGACCCGAAAGCTTTCGCTGGCTAAGTCATCGAATTGCAACTCGACATCGAAGACCTGCAAATTCGCTGCGAGATCGATCGCACCTCGTAAGTAGACGAGCGGCCCCCAGAATTTTTTCATCTCATCTGTAATCCAATCTGAATAGAGTCCAGTGTTCCCGGCAGTCGCCATATTCAGATAGTGAAAAGTTTCCGCCTCCGAGCGAACTTCAATCACGTCGATCATCGTCGGTTCATGTTGCTCGATGAATGAAAAGGCCTCAACCGGGTTCCAGGGAATCCGTGCGTTGCGAGAAAAGTCGTTGCCGGTCCCCAGTGGAAGCACTCCCAAAGGAATGTTCTGGTCCGACGCGAGCAAGCCCTCCATCACTGTATTGACAGTCCCATCTCCACCCGCAGCGACAATGACCCGCGCATCTTCCTGTGAGATTTTGGATGCGTATTCTCGAGCATGATCTGATGATTCTGATTCAATCACCACGACATCTGAACGTGAATTCAACATCTCCAGAAGTTCGGCATATTTCTCTGCCTGACTGGCATGACTGTTCCAGATCACATGAATCAATCGCTTCATCTTTATCTCTCTACCAGTTCCAAAGCATTTTCAATACTTGCTCTGCCCGTGAAGATCTCTCACCACGTTGTGGTACATGAAAACGAATTTTGGATTTGATCACTTTACCTCTCCCTGAAATGTCAACGTCATCCGATAAATGACAACAACTTCAGAAACACTGTTCGTATTCTCCGACTCACTGATTAACTCGCAGTTGAGATAGAGTGAACGACTTGTGAAAGTGATTCCAGCATGTTTTCCAGTTGAGACTTTTCACTGATCGCTGATCGTATTTGAATTGATGCTTCACCACTTCGGATTCCCAAATTCGCTTCTGGATGAAGTTTGACCAAATTCAGCAAAACCTCCCGGCAGTGAGGGGAGAGACACCGCTGTGCTGCTTGAGGATCTTCGCTGGTGACAACGAGATTTTGATCGAATAGCTCATCGTCTTCGAATGAGACCCGATGGGCTTCCAGCGAACGTTGTAACTCTCCCACAAATCCAGTAGCTGAGTGGATTTGAATATCTGAGGGCAACTTTAAATCGTCAAAAGTCATCACCAGTCGAACCTCTTCGACAGCCATGATTCCGGTGTCGGAACTGTCAGGAGGGATCAGTAAAACAAATGGATGTCCTGAATAATTCCCTGAGACACGTGGACCTTCCTCCGTCATTTCGTAGCGACAATGGTGCTTCCGGGCGAAAGATTTCCAGACATCCTCTCTGCGTTTCTTGAGGAAATACGTGAGCAGAGCCAGCCCTGCGACCAGGATCAACAACCCTCCCCACACAATGACGGTTGTATTTGCTGCTAAGCTCTGACTTATCATGTTTTCCTGACTCCACACTGTCAATTCCTCTCTCAGCCTGGCATAAAATCGACCAGCCAGACTACTCATACGACTCAAGAGAAATTGAACGTCCAGTCTCTTTCTTGAGGGAACAGGACAATACTGGGCATCTCGCTGACCACCAGCATCATCCGATTGTTCACTATGAAATAGATTAGTGCAAAAACCGAGCCGAAACCTATCTGGCAGCCATTGCAGCTCACAGGGCATTCTGATTTCGTCATGCAGAGAATGAGCTACTGATCGGGTGCTGCTGGAGTCTCTGGTTTCTGTGGGAGTCGATGCTCTTTGAAAAACTTGATGATCAGCGGTGGAGCCTCGCTGGGGTATTTGTGGGCTCCGGGATGAATGTAGGTGACGACAGGAGTTTTAATTTTTGAAGTGTACAGTGTTCCGTACGGCGACCATTCCTTCCCTGTCGGTTCGCATTCATTGAGTTTTCTCAGGCCGTTCATGGTCGCCTGTTGCCAAGAATATTTCACAAGGTTGTCTTTCTCTCCAGCCAGGTGCATGACCGGCTTGGGAGTGAGAGAATTTCGAACCTGACCGGCAGCCGCTGCGCTGGGGGCCATCGCAGCGAAGATGTCTCCTCGCTCGGCCCAAAGCAAATATGTGAAAGCCCCTCCATTGGAGTGACCGGTGGAATAGATGCGGGATTTATCGACCGAGAACTTTTCTTCAATTTGAGCGAGCACCTTGTCGAAGAATTTCAAATCGCGATCTTCTTCAGATCCAGCACCGTGCTGCCATCCGTTTCGTTTTCCCTCCGGGTCAGTCAGTTTTCCGGGAGTCGGAATCCCCTGCATATACACAACAATCGCATCGGGCCAGTGGACATGCAGCTTGAACGATCGAGCTGCATTTCGAGCCGTCCCGCCATGTCCGTGAAAACCGAAAACGACTGGTCGCGGAGTCTCTTTTTCTTCAGGAATGTGCAGCAGATATTCCCGGTCCAGGTCATCAACTTTGATGTCAAATTTTCTTAGTGCAGGCTCACCAAAAACGCGTCGCTGCGCCGCACTGGTTGAAGAGAATTGAAGTATGACCACCATCACAAACAGAGTCGGGAACAGCTTCATGGGAGTAGACCTTCATGATGGCACAGTGGACATTTTCATCACGTTGCAATTTATCACAATCTAATTCATCACAATGAAGTGGATGTGAGTAATACGGACGTGAGTCACTTCACTTATGATTTGTACATCGATGCAACGTAGTCCCCATATCCGTTGTACTTCACTGTGGGGAATCGTTCCCGACTTCCGAGCATCCATTCAGTCGCCTGACTCCAGCGAGGATGTGGAACTTCCGGGTCGACGTTCGCTTCGAAGCCGTATTCGTGCGGCATGAGTGTATTCCAGAAAGTCGCTGGCTGTTTATCGGTCAGTTCGATTTTGACAATCGACTTAATGCTCTTGAATCCGTACTTCCAGGGAGCCACCAATCGAACCGGGGCTCCATGCTGTTTCGGAAGCGGAGCTCCATAGATTCCGGTTGCCAGCAACATCAGCGGATTCATCGCTTCTTCAATGGTGACTCCTTCTGAATAAGCCCATGGATATTCGTCGTGTTGTTGCATGGGAGCAACTTTTGGATCCATAAACGTCACGAGACGAACATATTTCGCAGAAGCGAGCGGCTCAACTTTGGCAAGCAGATCACTGAACGGAAATCCTGTCCAGGGAACACACATTGACCACGTCTCCACACAGCGATGGCGATACGCACGTTCTTCGAGTGTGAACTCTTTATAGATGTCATCCAGGTCGAACGTTTTTGGATTTTTACACAACCCTGTGACCGAAACTTTCCAAGGTGTGGGCTCGAAGTCTTCGACGTATCGGAACACCTCTTTGGATGTCGAAAATTCATAGAAGTTGGTGTACTGAGCTGCATCTTTGCGAACCGATTCGGCGCGCCCATACTCGAATTTTTCATTTCTCGGGAAGGGGTAATTCTGTTTCCCTTCTTCGACTTCGCCAGCTGCATCGATTTCTTCAAGGGTTGCTTTCTTGCAACCGAGCATTGAAGCGGACAATCCAGCTCCTGCGATCACTCCAATTGATTTCAGAAACTCCCGGCGAGCAGTTTTGTTGGAATAGATCGACTGGTCCGTAATTTGATTCTGTGGAAGATCCCAAGGACGCCGTACGAAGTAATTCATTCCCAGTTCCTGATCGGCTATGAGCTTATTTGAAAAAGATTTACGTATCTGTCTCGTGAAGAGCAGTCTATCTCGTTAAGTCGCCAGTTTGGCGTTTGCAGTCGCTCACTGGATTATAAGTCGCTTCGCCTGACAGGCCAACATGAGCTTTCCGATTGCCTGCTTGTGCCACAAAATTGGTGACTGCAACAGGAAAAGAGGACAAACCTTGCGGGAATTTCACACAACACCAAGAAATGATGCAGCAGCCTGTTCAAATCGAAAGAACTCGAAGGGGAGGGGAACTCATTCGATCTCAATCTTCCTCAATCCTGATTGCTCATTCTGCGGATCAGTTCCAGAACGATGGCACGGAATCGTGGTTCAGACGACGAGGCGACATGGACGACATGTTCCCCATCCGCGATCGTCAGAGCGTCTGGATTGCAGAGATTCGTGATCGTTGCCAATCCACAAACCCGCATTCCCAGCTCTGTTGCGACTTCGACTTCAGGCACTGTCGACATGCCAATTGCATCGGCAAGCATGCGATAGAATCGCATTTCTGAGCGAGTTTCATAGTTGGGACCGGTGACCGAAATGTAAGTTCCAACGCTCAAGCGAAGATTCAGCTTCCGTCCCAGTTCTAAAACCATGCTTTTCATCTGTTCATCGTAACGGCCTGCGACTGTTCGTCGACGTTCGCAGCAGCGATCTCTTTTTGGTGAAAAGAGAAAGTCGACCTGATCGTCGATGAGCATGATGTCACCCGCCTCGAATCGAGGAGAAAGACCGCCGGCAGCACATGAAACAATCAGATTTTTCACACCAAGGTGTTTGAGCACATGAACCGGAAACGTGATCTGATCTCGCGAGACTCCCTCGTAGCAGTGCGAACGCCCTCGAAGTGCGATGACTGGAGTTGAGTCCACATAACCGCAAACCAGTTCTCCAGCGTGTCCGATGGAGGTCGATGACCGGAAGCCAGCCAATTCGGAATATGGAATCAAAGCATCAACAGACATCCCGTCCACAAACGTCCCCAGTCCCGTACCGAGGATCACTGCAAACTCCGGCGTTGCCGTCCAACGACCACGGATTTGATCGATGGATTCCCGGAGATCCGCCGAATTGTCCAGATCAGGAGTCAATGGAGAACTTGCTTGAAATCAGATGCAGTTGATGAGAATGGATCAAGCATATTAGCTGGTTGAGCCAGAATCACCTATTGTATGTTCGATAGAAAATTGAATCTCAAGCACTTCACCGCTTCGAATCATTCTCGTGTGAGCCATTTATGTCTGCATCTTTGTCTGCATCATTGATTGTGCGATTGCTCCTGTTGATCACTTTGATAAACGTCACCTCGCACGTGAATGCAGAACCTCCTGACATCGAGACACTCACGAAATCGCAAGACAAACGACTAAAACAGCAGATCGAAGCACTTACAACACAAATCAAAGAAACTCCCGACATCGTTGGACTCTATTCGCAGCGGGGTGATGCCTACTTTTATTCTGGTGAGTTTAATGAAGCGGTCGCTGACTACAGCAAAATGGTCGAGTTGAATCCCCAAAGTGACGTCTCTCACTGGCGAAGGGGGATTGCCTATTTTTACGCAAATCAATATGACATGGCAGCTGGACAATTTGACCGTTATCACTCCTTTGACAATGTCGACCGCGAAAACGGAATCTGGCGATACTTGTCACACTACAAATCAAAGGGAGCTGATGCGGCACGAAAAGAGTTGCTCAAATACGACAAAGACGATCGCGAGCCATTTGGAGACGTCTATCAGCTCTTTTCTGGAACTCTGACCGGAAAACAGATTCTGGAAAAAATTGAGTCAGCTGAGATCACTGAGAATGAACGGGAAAAGCGGATGTTTTATGCTTCTTTGTATGTCGGCCTGTACGACGCCGTCGAAGGACGCTCGGACTCTGCCAGAAAGAATTTAACTCGAGCCGCCCAGAACACCTGGGCCCCCAAAGCGGGCTATGGACCTCACTACATGTGGCAAGTTGCTCGCTTGCATGCATTGGGACTTTCGTCAAACAAATAGGCGCCAAACTTGAGAACGAGGACAGTTTCGTGTTTCTTCTGTCCGTGAAGGGTGCTTTTCATCTGCTGAGTCACTCATATCCACGAGACTGGTTACGAACGGACATCTTTTTCAAAAAGCTTTAGCTCGGCTCAATTCGAAATCAGCAAATGCTGATGCGACTTTCAATTCCATGGATGATCTGAATACTCGACAATCGAGCATTTCTCGATTTGACCTCATCGTACTGCCCACCCTCTTACTGGTGCTGGCCGTGATTTGTGTCTTCACGATTGATGAGACGGTCGCACGCCACTTCTCGCATTCCAGGTTGCAGGGAGAGCTCAAGAAATTCGTCAACACAGCTGAGCACTTCGGAACACCTTACGGACAATTTCTGGTTCTCTTCTGTTTCTCAGTCGCGAATGCTTGCCAGGACCGACGGGTGTATCGCATTTTCATTGGAACATCTGCGGCAGGTTTAGCTGCGAATGTTGTGAAACTCTTCATTGGCAGAACTCGCCCGCGCGAGTTTGACTTCAGCCAGCACGGCATCTTCGAGAGCTTCACAGGGCTGTTTCCGTTTCACTCTGGTGGATCAGCCATCGAAAGCTTCCCTTCGGCTCATACCGCGTCCGCATTCGGATTTGCTGCTTTGCTGACGTGGGCTTTTCCGAAAGGTAAGTCAGCATTTCTCTCTCTCGCCTTTCTGGTGGCCCTTCAACGCGTCTCGAATTCTTCGCACTACCCGAGTGATGTATTGACTGGAGCCGCCCTAGGCTGGCTGATTGGGCTTTCCTTTATTGGAGACAACTGGGGGACACGAAAGTTTCAGAAGTTTGAAAACGCCCTCCGTGAAACCTGCGATCCTGCCAAACCAGAGACATCTCAAACCTCCTGAGTGGAATAAAATCCCCCACTTGGAAAAGAGGAGCGAGTGTCAAAACGGACAAAAACCGAGTTCGTTTCCAGCAGTTGCCCACGAAATCAACCTAAGCAGCAAACTCCTCTCGTATTCCCCATTATGAACCGGTAAACTGACCGGGTCTTGACGATTCAGAGACTCGGAAATTCGTTTGCACTCGCAGAACGCTGCCTGTTTATTTGCTCGATCAACCGGGTTGCTCGATTCATATCGGAATCGTTCTTCAAGGGTCCTCGCGTCGATAAGTTGGTGATAACTGCTGGAAAACGACGGGACAACTCTGTTGGTTTCACAGGTCCGATTTGGCCCTGTTCATAACCACCTGCTATGTCGACACTTCAGTCACAGGGTTCAGACAGGATGTGAACCGGTTTTCGACGCTTTTTTCTTGTGTCCGAATTGAATTAAACGCCTATTTTTCATAGACTTGCGTTCTACGAAATGAAGTTATCAACTGCTCAATCTTCTCTTTGATAATACTGCTGATAATCTTTAAATATGATTCTTTTCTAAGAGTCATTTTCGAAGCCACTTGTTAGAAACTGAATCAAGACAATGAAGCTGACCTGCTCTCGAAACGTACTCTCCTCTGCTTTCCAGATTGTCGGGAGTGTTGTACCAACGCGAACTCCGAAGGAAATCCTTCGCAATGTCAAACTGACTTTGACAGAGGGCCGAGCGACGCTCCTCGGAACTGATCAGGAAGTCGGGATCCGCTATGAAATTCCAGACGTCGAGACAGACTCCGTCGGTGAAGTCCTGCTTCCAACGCAACGTGTGAATGCGATTCTGCGAGAAGTTCAGGATGACCAGATTAGTCTCGAAGTGAACGAAGACGCACTCTGGATTCGCAGCAGCCAAAGTGAATTCCGTTTGAGCGTCGAAGATGCTGCCGAGTTCCCCAGTGTGGCGAGCTTTGAAGATGAGGATTACTACCTCATCGGTGGGAAGTCTTTGAAGCAGGCCATTCAACGAACCATCTTTGCGACAGACGTCGAGAGTACCCGCTACGCCTTAGGTGGAGTCTTGATGGAAGTTGATGCCGAGAAGCTCACGCTGGCCGCGACAGACAGCCGTAGGCTGGCTGTGTGCCACACAACCTGCAAGGCGCACGGGAATGTCTCCGAAGAGATTGGCCAACCGGTGATTCCTGCTAAGGCGATGTCGCTCATCGAACGGTCTATCGACAACGATGACGAGGACGTCAAAATTGCAATCCATCAAAATGAGATCCTCGTACAGAGTGGACAATCGACGATCTACGCTCGTCTGGTCGAAGGCCGCTTCCCACGATACCAGGATGTGATTCCGGGTGAATACACTTCAAAAATTGATCTCGTCGTGGGCCCGTTCCTCTCAGCTGTACGTCAGGCCATGATCGTTACAAACGAAGAAAGTCGCGGTGTCGATTTCGGGTTTGATGACGGAACGCTGACTTTGACAAGTGTTGGTCAGGATGTCGGATCATCAAAAATTGCGCTACCAATCAGCTACGATGGCGAAGCTGTCATTGTGACCTTTGATCCGAAGTATGTTCAGGAATTCCTGCGTGTCCTCGATTCAGCTGGACCAGTCTCTCTCAACCTGGTCGATGGCAATAGTGCCGCGGTTTTCAAAGCGGATGAAAACTACACTTACGTCGTCATGCCGTTGTCACGGGATGATTAGATTGATGCCGAAGAGCTCATTTGCGGAGTCGAAACATGAGCCGACCTCCGAAGTATCGCGGAAGTCCTTACGGTGCTAAGGATCCTGAAAATCTCGATAACATCCTCTCCGAACTTTTTCATTTGCGGGGTTACAACCGTTTCAAGGCAAATGAACAATTGCAGGAGATGTGGGACCAGGTCGCTGAAGAGTTTTCTCATGCAGCTATGAAGGTGAAGGGAATCAAAAATGGTGTTCTTGAAATTACCCTGAGTAATTCAGCTCTCCTCTATCAATTGGATAGTTTTTATAAGAGTGAATTTCTCCACACAATTCAGACGGAATATAAGCATCTCAAAGTACGTGAGATCAAGTTTCGTCTAAAAGGGAATCTGAATAAGTAGATGCCATGAATTGGCATTGATAACTGGGATGTTACGAATGAGTGCAGAGAACGAAAAGAAGCCACAAGATTACAACTCAGATTCCATTCAACACCTGGAAGGGATCGAAGGGATTCGCCACCGGCCTGCGATGTATATTGGAGGAACCGATCTCTCCGGATTGCATCACCTCGTCTATGAAGTGACCGACAATGTTCTCGACGAATACTCGAACGGATATGCCACAACCGCGAGTGTGACGATCAATGGAGATGGATCGATCACCGTTGCCGACGATGGACGTGGAATTCCAATCGATATGATGAAGGACACCGGAAAAACCGCTCTCGAAGTTGTTTTCACGGAGATCCATTCCGGAGGAAAATTCGATCGGAAAGCTTATGCGGTCGGGACTGGTGGGCTTCACGGTGTCGGAATCACTGCAGTCAATGCCTGCTCAGAATGGCTGGAAGTCGAAGTCAGTCGAGATGGATTTGTCTATCGGATGGAATTCGGCAAAGGTCGAGTGACCTCCGGACTGGTCAAAGGGGGAGCGACCGATCAAACCGGAACAAAGGTGACCTTCAAGCCAGATGCAGGGATCTTTCCCAACACAACGTTCAGCTACGATGTGATTCACAAACGGTTGCAGGACTGCGCCTTCCTGAATGCTGGGGTCCGCATCTTTATCTCAGATAAAAGAACCGGTCAGTCAGACACCTTTCATTACGAGGATGGACTTGCTGAGTTTGTGAAGTGGATCAATCGTACAGAAACCGTGATTCACAATGATGTGATTCGAGTCGTCGGACAAGTCGACGCCGTCGTGGTCGATATCGCATTGCAATGGAACGATGGCTATTCCGAAAGTATTCGCTGCTTTGCAAACGGAATCTCCAACTCTGAAGGAGGAACACATTTCTCCGGATTCAAAACGGCACTGACGCGGACGCTGAACAACTACGGGAAAAAGAATAACCTCTTCAAGGATATGACTCCCGCTGGAGACGATTTCCGAGAAGGCTTGGCCGGCGTCATCACCGTTCGAATTCCGAATCCGCAGTTTGAAGCTCAAACGAAAATTAAGCTCACAAATCCAGAAGTCGAGGGAGCTGTCAACTCGGTCGTGGGAGATGTGCTCAATAAATACCTGGAAGAGAACCCAGCAATCGCCAAGTTGATTTGTCAGAAATCACTGCGTGCTGCAGAGGCTCGAGAAGCTGCGAAAAAAGCTCGTGATATGGCCCGCAGCCAAACGAAAACCGGCTCGGGCGGACTCCCGGAGAAACTGCGAGATTGCCGAAAGCATGACCTGAATTTATCTGAATTGTACCTGGTGGAAGGAGACTCGGCCGGTGGGTCTGCTGATACGGGACGAGACTCCGAGTATCAGGCGATTCTGCCGTTGCGAGGAAAAATTCTGAATGTCGAAAAGGCACAACTTCTCAAGGTTTTGGCAAACACTGAGGTGACAGCCATCTTCAAAGCGATTGGAATCACTCCACTCGCTGAAGAGCAGGACATTGCCAAACGTCGCTACGGTAAAATCATTCTCATGACGGATGCCGACGTCGACGGTTCACACATTCGCACGCTGCTGCTGACATTCATATTCCGACACATGCGGGAACTTGTGAAGCAAGGCTGCGTTTACGTTGCTCAGCCGCCGCTGTATCGAGTCATCCAGAAAGGCAAACGGAACCAGAAACCTCGCTACGTGCAAACACACGAAGAGATGATGACGGAGTTGTTGGACATTGGATTGGAAGACTCCAAGCTGATACTCAATCCGAGAAGGAATCTTCTTAAAACTCCCAATCAACTGGAGGGTGGCAATTACCCGGAACCGACTGGTGAACCACGCGAGTTCTCAACAGAGCAACTGACTCAACTCGCTGGACCACTCAGTAAAATTGAAGAGGCTCTCGAAGCTTTAGAGCGACGCGGAGTCTCGCTGCGACGACTGGCGATGAATTATGCAACAGAAGAAGGTTTGTTGCCGAGATACCGCGTGACGCTCAACGCGGAAGATCACTGGTTCTTCACCAAGACTGAGATGGAAGCGTACCTCCAGGATCAGGAGGAAGCTCAAGGTCGGGCGATGAAAGTCGCAGATCAAGAGTTGGAAGTTGGCGACAATGTCGAAGGGGAGCCAGCACCAGAAGATGAATCATTAACGCTGAACGTTCTTGATCTCTTCGAAGTTCGCACAATCAATTCCGTCCTGCAAACTCTGAAAGAAGAGTACGAAATCTCTCTGAATGACTTCCTTGACCCACCTCCGCGAAATGTCGAGAAAGTCTTCCCTTATGAAATCATCAATAAGGACATTCAAAAACCACTTCAGAATCTGCGAGCGGTCATCCCGACATTGCGGGACATCGGCGGACGCGGAATGCAGCGGACTCGCTTCAAAGGTCTGGGCGAAATGAACCCGGATGAACTCTTTGAGACAGCTATGGATCCGGAGACCCGTATTCTGATGCAGGTCACACTCGATGATGCCGCAGCCGCTGAAGAGATTTTTCGCGTTCTCATGGGAGACCACGTCGAGCCTCGCCGTGAGTTCATCGAGAAGCACGCCCTGGATGTGAAAGACCTCGACGTTTAGAACAGCCTGTTCTACCGTGTGTCCGTGAAGACCAGAATTTGATTGACTTTAAGATCAACGCATAAAAAATCCCCCGGTAAGAAGCATAATTCTTACCGGGGGTTTTTTGTTTCGAAGTTATTTCGCCAACGGTGTGAGCGTGGCGGACATCATTCGACCGCTTTCCATGCGTGGGAACTGCTCGACGGTAGAAACGTCAGAGAGCATTTCGATCACGTTGTTCAGGAGTTCCCGACCGAGATCGTGGTGAGCATTTTCACGACCGCGGAACATGACATTGATTTTGACTTTGTCACGTCGTTCCAGAAATTTGCGTGCTGAGTCAACTTTGACTTTCACGTCGTGCTCACCGATTTTGGCTCTTAAACGAATTTGTTTGAGCTGTGTTCGGTGTTGTTTGGGGCCAGCTGATTTCTTCTTTTTCTCGTATCGGACTTTACTGTAGTCCATGATCCGACAAACAGGTGGGTCGGCATTGTCACCAACCATCACGAGGTCCATGCCCCCTTCTTCTGCCAATTCAAGAGCTTTGGCAGTTTCCATTTCTCCTAGCATTTCTCCTTCGGAATCGACTACCCGGACATTTGGAACCCGGATGTCTTCGTTCATTCTCGGGCCAGTGTTTTGTGGCTTCGAGATGGATTGAGGTCGTCTGATTGGATGTCTCCTTCTGAAACAAGTGAAAACTAAGCGTGACTAATTTCTGTCACTGAAAATGCAAATCGTATCGTCTACTGGCAATACGCATAAACACAGGAAAAATTCGAATGAATTCGAAAATTACGACAAATTTGGGTCTCAATTCAATCGGGATATCTATCGAGAAACACCGAAGAGGTTTCGCGACAGTTCGTCTCACTGAAACTATTTCGTCGTCTCTACCGACGAATGTGACTTTTTTGGCGCAAATAGTCAATACATCCGGGTTGTTTGGTACGTCACACGGCAGCATCTGCCTCTAGTAAATCAAAGATGTTCGGGGCTTTGGGGAGGCTCATTCCTGGCTCACGGCGGTTTTCACGCTCGTTTGCTTCATTCACACTGATGGCTCGTCCACAAAGTGAAGCCCCATTCATTCGGGCAATCGCCTCTTCGGCATCTTCCATGTTCGGCATCCGGACAAATGCAAATCCACGCGATTTACCTGTTGTACGGTCAGTCATCATCTGTACTGCGGAAACATACCCATAATTTTCAAAAGCTGATCGAAGATCAGAATCAGTTGCTTCGTATGATAAGTTTCCAACGAAAATACTCGTCATTTCATTACTCCAATAAAAAATATGTCTCACGAGGAGATTGGCCGGCGAAAAGAAATCCGACCTCAGCTAAGACAGCTGATTAATTTCCTGGGTCGCTGAATTTGTCAGTGCAACAGGAAAAGAATTTGAAGTGCAACGCTGCACTTTCACGAAACAGATACAAATTCAAGGCGATTTGAAGGCCATGGATCGACTGAACTTGCGATACGGTAAGAGTTGACAAAGCTTTGAACTGGACCTTCCCTGGCTGGCGGAAGGAGATTTCAAAGATTGTGATGGTTTTAAAAGCACAAAAACCGATCAACAGCTACGCTTGCCAAACTCAGCCCAGCAAACATCAATTAAGATTGATAATAGAACATATTCTTTGATCGACTGACTGACTAGGGGAATTTACGCGAAAGCGGCCAGAATTGGGAAAAAAGGAGACAATAGTTCACGATTTGGACCGAAATGGCCTGATTTCAGTCCCATTCGGGTTCTGGAGAGCCAGCTTCCGTTTCAAAAGCAACGGATCATGAAAGGCATGGAAAGAAAACCGTCACCTCTCAAAATTATACGTCTTTTTCCGAAACAGCAAATGGAGAATCGTCCCACCGTTACCATTTTACATCGACGATATCGACCGCTCTGGTCTCTCACGTGAGCATTGCCCCTTGGAGAGCAGGGCTTCCACGCAAGTTCATTCGGAACGCAGGATTTTTTCCATCTTCCGCCCTTTGGCTAATTCGTCCACTAGCTTGTCGAGATATCTGACTTTTTGGGTCAGTGGATTCTCGATCTCTTCTACCCGGTGGCCGCAGATGACACCCGTAATCAGGTGAGAATTGGGGTTCAATTTCGCTTGGGAAAAGAACTGTTCAAAAGTCACGTTGTCCTTGATGAATTTCTGCAGCTTCTTTTCGTCGAAACCCGTTAACCAATCAATCACCTGATGCAATTCTTGTTTGGTCCGGCCCTTTTTTTCAACCTTTGCCAGGAGGTGTGGGTACACGAAAGCAAACGTCATGTTCGCGATCCGTTCATCCTGGTCATATTTACGGTTCATAATGAGACGCTTCCCCGGATGTGTATATGCTCTATGGGCTGAAGTATCGGTTGGGCAGGGCAGAGAGACAAATCACTGATCTGTAGTCATCTCAATGATAGCAGGCAGCGTGGTCTTGGCGGGTGGCACGACCCAGAGTGTAGCGAAGCGGAAGGATGGGCGTGGCGAGCTCAAGCGCTCCGTCGCAACTAGTTTCGCAGTTTGACAAATCAAAGTTCACGAATCCATACTACCCTGCCGAAGTATGGAAAACTCCACCGAACTTCGGCGGTCGAATACCTGTTAGCCGGGACAATAGAACGCTGGGTGGCCCGACCGGGACGGTTGGGGGCCGTAGGCACAGGATGCTCTACCGTTCGCTTTCGATATTCAATTGACGGCAAAGTCATCGTCAGCTTCCAAACCTGGAGGCCAACGAATCAGCAGACCAACCGTACGGTTTTCAACATACCATCGTGCTGAACTCCATTGCCAATCAGTCACTCGTTCCACCAAGCCAGCTTTCACCGGATTCATGTGCATGTATTCCAGTTTTTCCTCAACCTTGGAACGTGACCAAATGTTGAATCCGTAATACCGTGGCTGCCATACCGAATCAGCTTCTTTGAAATTTGACCAATAGTTTGGAAAACGTTCAGGCAAAACTTTCTTCAGAGTTTTTGAGGTTGTTTCCTTCCACTTGTTCATGAACTTACTGAGCTGTTGAATATCAGGAAACCAGATGAGTGCATGGACATGGTCAGCCATGATCACAAACCCCAGACAGAGTCCTTGGTGTTTTGCCAAACAGCTTCCCAAGCCACCGATCACAATTCTTTTGGCTTGATCGTGTTGCAAATGCTGTCGTCGTTTGAAACACGAAAAAGTGACAAAGTGAATATGTTTTTCGTTATCATAAACTCTTCGCTTGACCATTTCAGCGAGCCTTCGTTTTGGTTGAAAACCGACTTCAAAAAAAAGCTCATGATGATTCCATCTTGTCGCTAAAGCGACCCAGCCGAACAAGTCGGTCGGGCCATCCCGCCGAAGCAGACGCGGGCTCCCAGCGCTCGCTGGTACGCAGGAGAAAAAAACGTCCCGCTTCAAATGGATAGAACATTACCAATGGTGGAAGAATGAGAGTCAACACGAAATTCGCCACGCCCATCCTTACGCTCCGCTCCAGTCTGAGCGTGCCACCCAACGCCGTTCATTAAATGGTGAGTTGTTTGAATCCAAGTTGTTTGGCTCTTTGGACTTCGTTCTTTTTGGGGGCGCGGATTTTAGGTGGTTTGGGAGGTGTCTCGGTCTTTTTCCTGGGCCATATTCGAGT
>NZ_JBLWTN010000045.1:0-22090 GCF_048270125.1 Thalassoglobus sp.
GAGTGATGCCGGATGGATGCCTGGAAAATCCCGCAATCGTCTCACTCCCGACTTGACAGAAACTTCCTCATGGATGCAACGATGTATGGAAAGCAGCCCCTCACCCCAAGACTCTCCGGACTAAAACTGGAGTACCGGATCGTTCAACTTTACTCGCGTGACGCGGGAAAGCGAGAAGCACAAATCGGTTTCAATGTCGGTCAGGGGACGCAAGATCTCGGGTTCCGAAACTCCGTGCCAGTTTTGTTCAACTGCCTTCCCGCAACTAAGGTGATTCTGGGTATTAAAGACCATGACGGCTCGCCAACGACGGCGGCCTTAGTCATTCGAGATGAACAGGGACGAATCTATCCGAATCCAGCGAAACGCCTGGCGCCGGACTTCTTCTTCCACGAGCAGGTCTACCGCAAAGATGGTGAATCAGTTGATCTTCCACCAGGGAAATACACCGTTTCCCTTTCACGTGGCCCCGAATATGAAGTCGAGAGAACAACATTCGAAGTCGAAGAGGCAGAACAACAACGTGTCCCACTCCAACTGACTCGCTGGATTCACCCGGCAACTCTGGGCTGGTATTCCGGTGACCATCATATTCATGCAGCTGGTTGTGCACACTACGATTCTCCAACCGAAGGTGTCGGCCCAGAGGATATGATGCGTCACATTCTTGGCGAAGATTTAAACGTCGGCTGTGTACTCAGTTGGGGGCCGTGCTGGTACACACAGAAAGAGTTCTTCAAAGGCGAAACATCAGAGCTTTCCACGAAAGATTATCTGATGAGATATGACGTGGAAGTCAGTGGGTTTCCATCGTCGCATGCGGGACACTTATGCTTATTGCGGCTCACAGAAGATGACTATCCTGGATCGAAAGTGATTGAAGACTGGCCCAGTTGGACACTCCCGGTTTTGAAATGGGGCAAAGAACAGGGCGGAGTGGTGGGTTACAGTCACTCAGGATGGGGGCTTGGACTTCCTGACTACGGCGGTAACGGTCAAAGACTTGCGACCATGAACTACCGCAACCGGAACGGTGGGCAACAGGGACGCGCAGCTGATACGCTTCCTGATTATGCGATGCCGCCGTTTGATGGAATTGGTGCCAATGAGTTCATCGTGACCTCCGTTCACGATGTATGCCACTTTATTTCAGCTGTTGATACTCCTGCAATATGGGAACTCAATATCTGGTACCACACTCTCAATTGTGGGCTCCGCAGTCGCATCAGTGGTGAAACCGATTTCCCATGCATCTATGGGGATCGTGTCGGACTGGGGCGTGTATACGTCAGTCTCCCCAAGGGTGAACCACTCACCTTCGATTCGTGGATTGCTGGAGTCAAAGATGGTCGCAGCTACTGCGGAGACGGGCTCAGTCATTTGATGGACATGAAAGTCAACAATGTCGCGCTGGGCGAACCGGGTAGTAATGGGAAAATCAGCCAGCTGAATCTGGAAAATCCGGGCGAAGTGACCGTGACCTGCAACGCGGCAGCCATGCTTGAGGCAGAGCAAAACGAAACCACTCGAACCATCCGCAATAGTCGGCTCGACCAAAAACCGTACTGGCACATCGAACGTTGCCGCGAGGGCGAGACGCGTAAGGTTCCTGTCGAATTGATCGTCAACGGGCATCCAGTCGAGAAGGT
Organism: Thalassoglobus sp.; assembly: GCF_048270125.1. Classification (NCBI taxonomy): domain Bacteria; kingdom Pseudomonadati; phylum Planctomycetota; class Planctomycetia; order Planctomycetales; family Planctomycetaceae; genus Thalassoglobus; species Thalassoglobus sp. Next base: position 1,650 of record NZ_JBLWTN010000045.1, read on the forward strand.
GATGCTCGAAGCTGACGGGCATATCGAGTCACTCAAATTCAAGACCAAGATCGAACAGTCCAGTTGGGTCGCTCTGCGAATTTTACCATCGTGCCACACAAATCCAGTCTTCGTCGAAGTTGAGAACCAACCGATCCGCGCCAGCAGGAAGAGTGCTCAGTGGTGCGCGAATGCAGTCGAAGTCTGTTGGAATTCGAAGAAAGGACAGATTCGTGAATCCGAACGAAAAGCAGCCAGAGAAGCCTACGATCAAGCGAAAGTCTATTATCAATCTGCAATGAAAGCCGCCAAGACTGAATAGCACTCACCTGCATTAACAAGAATCCTTCTGAGAATCCCAATCAAAAAAACTCACACAATCTGAAGCGAAAAAATCTATGCGATATTTCATGATGATGCTTATCTGCAGTTTGTCGTGTCTTCCCGCCTTCGAAGCAGACGCGGAAGAGGTCAAAATTACTCCCGATGTGGTGTATGGTCACAAATTCGGGCTGGCGATGACCTTCGATGTCTTCACACCTGAAAAAGAAGCCAACGGCGCAGCTGTATTGTTTATGGTCAGCGGCGGGTGGTATTCGAAATGGTCGCCACCTGAAAGTCTACAGGTGAGGTTTCGTGACTTGACGGACAAAGGGTTCACCGTCTTTGCTGTCCGTCACGGGAGCAGCCCCAAGTTTTCGATCGCTGAGGCTGTCGCTGATGTTCGGCGAAGTGTACGTTTTATTCGTCTAAATGCAGAGAAATTCCAGATCGACCCCGATCGCATCGGCGTCTTCGGAATGAGTGCCGGTGGTCATTTGTCGCTCATGCTCGGCACCGCTTCAGATGAAGGTGATCCAAATGCGAAAGACCCTGTACTGAAGGTCAGCGACCGTGTTCAAGCAGTGGTTGCATACGTTGCACCAACAGATCTGCAAGTCATGGCTGAAGATGCTCCCGATCGCTTACCTGTCTACGCTCAATTCCCAGCACTTGAGATTGACCAGAAAGTGGCTGCAGAGAACTCACCATTACTACACGTCTCCTCTGATGACTCCCCAACATTGCTTCTTGCCGGTGTAAAAGATGAACTTGTTCCAATATTTCACAGCCGCAACATCCAAGCTGCTTTTGGGAGAGCTGGCGTGACCAACAAGCTCATCGAATTCGGAAACGCGGGGCATGGCTTTCGTGGAGACGATCTGACTCAGTCCACAAAGGCAATGGTTGCCTGGTTTGAAGAGCATCTCACAAAATAAAAACCGTCACGCCCGTCTAAATTTTCTATACGGCCCGGGAGCAAAGCACTCTGCAATCCAAATAAGCTGACCACTTAAGGGGCTCTGAGCTTGCCCCTTTTCCATCCGGAGCTGTCGGGCTTAAAGGCCCGACAGCTGGAAGGTGGAACGTTGATTGCACAACTGTTTCGAAAACGATGTGCACATTTGAAAACGGATGCGTTCAGTCTCGTGGGAAGAGGCGCTTCATCGAGCGAAGATCGTTCTTCACGGACACAATAACACGAAGTGTTCTCCAGCCGTTCTTGAAACGGATGCGTCCAGTCTCGTGGGAAGAGACGCTTCGTCGAGCGAAGATCGTTCTTCACGGACACAATAACACGAAGTGTTCCCAAACCAGTTTGAAAATGTATGCGTTCAGTCTCGTGGGAAGAGACGTTTCATCGAGCGAAGATCGTTCTTCACGGACGCAATAACACGAAGTGTTCCCAATCCAGTTTAAAATGTACGCGTTCAGTCTCGTGGGAAGAGACGCTTCATCGAGCGAATATCGTTCTTCACGGACACAAAAACACGAAGTGTTCCCAAACCAGTTTGAAAACGGATGCGTTCAGTCTCGTGGGAAGAGACGTTTCATCGAGCGAAGATCGTTCTTCACGGACACATTAACACGAAGTGTTTTAGAAGGCGTCGGCGTCCCGGTAGGCTTGGATGACTGCTTGTTCGCCTTCTTTGCCTTTGATGGAATTTCCGTGTTCCATGCCGATGATGCCTTCGAAACCTTTCGAGTGAATATGTTTGAAGACGTTTCGGTAGTTGATTTCTCCGGTGCCTGGTTCTTTGCGGCCGGGGTTATCGCCTGATTGGAAGTAGGCGATTTCGTCCCAGCAGGCATCAATATTTGGGATCAAATTCCCTTCCGTGATCTGTTGGTGATAGATATCAAACAGAATTTTGCAGGAAGGACTGTCGACCGCTTTGCACAGTGCATATGCCTGATCAGAACGACTCAGGAATGTTCCTCCATGATTCGCGTACCAGTTCAACGGTTCCAGAACCATGACAAGATCGTGAGGTTCGAGGATCGCTGAACAGCGTTTCAGAAGTTCGATGACGTTTGCTGTCTGGTAACCTTCAGCGAGTCGAGGACCGCCGTAGCGGTTCCAGTTTTCAGAGTTTCCTTGTTGATCGACCGATCCCGGCACAACTGTCATCCATTTGACATTGGTCCGCTTAGCAACTTCGACTGAGACTTTGATCGCTTCGAGCACTTCGCTCCATTTGTCTTCATTCTTGACTGCGAAAACCGGTTCATCAAAGCTGGCATAAGCGACGAAGACGCCCATCTGCATGTTCAGTTGCGACATGGTTTTCGCAATGCGGTTTTGCTCTTCGACAGGCCGCTTCAGCATTCCATTGTCTTCCCAGGCAGTGAATCCTTGATCGGCTGCAAATTTTATCTGGTCAACGATGTCGTTGCCCGCTGACTGCTTGAATGTGTTGACGTGTGGTGCGTATTTCAGCTGAAACGGTTTCGACTTTTGGCTCTCCTGAGCTGAGCTTGCTGCAGTTCCAAAGGCAAAAGCGGTTGATGCTGCACCTGTGGCAGCCAGAAAATCTCGACGTTGCATGATGACTTCCGTTGAATCTGAGAAATATGGAAGCCTTAGGTTAGCATACAGGCGGTGCGGGTCCAGAGATGGCTCAGAGATGAGAGTGAAGGCCAAATCTTCAAGTTCTTCATTTTCAACTTCAATGGACCGACAGACTTCGATGAAGATGAACGAACCACTCTGAAAACGAAAAAACGCTGCCAGAGAAAAATTCACTGACAGCGTGACAAGGATGTACTCATTGTGTGAATCAAAAGGCCTGAACGGCAGGCATCACGTTACTTGAGGTTTGCGTCGAGATATTCTGAAATGGAGCAGCCGACATGTTTTGAGGAGCCTGGAAGATCGGAGGTTGCTGAGCGGTGTTTGTCGGTGCCGCTTGAGTTGGCATCATCACTTGATGAGTGAACTGCCCCGTGGCAGGCATTGACTGGACGGGGTATTCACCGGTCATTTCCGGGTATTGATGAGAATGCTGTGAGACAACTTGCTGAGGGTAATACGCCTGCGGACCGTTTGAACCTGGGGTTTCTGGTAACAGTTGTGGTTCGCCTGAGTTCAACATCGGTGTCGGATTATACTGTTGTGGAGTTGGTACCAGCAGACCTGGAGATTGCGTGGGCGGGTTGATGATCTGCTGTTCCATCATCGGTTGTTCGTGCATCATCGGTGACTGAAAATGTACCGGAGTTGACGTCATCGATTGGTTCGAGACGACCGGACCACCCATCATCGTGAAATCGTTCATCGGCATTGTCTCCGCCATTTGCAGCGAAGGTGGCGTATGGTACGGATACCGTGGCGATGCCATTCGTGGATATCCCTGACCAGTTGCATATTGTGGACCAGATGGGCCGTAATGTCGTTGCGATATCATCTGGCCTTGTAGTCTTGAACGTCCTTGCGGAACATTTCTAGAGGCCTGCTGATAGTAATTTTGGGCGGCAGACATGTTTCCTTCTTGACGATACATGTCGCCCGCAGCCATTTGTGCTCCTGCACTGTACGGTTGTGTCTCCGCCCAGGCAGTCAGCAACTCTCTCGATTCAGCGGTCCGTCCCTGCTCACGTAACATCGAAGCGAGTGCGTGATAGGAAGGGAGGTGATCGGGGTCGAGAGTCAATGCGTGTTGATACATCAACTCAGCATTTTCGTATTCACCTTCATGTTCCATAGTCCGTGCAACATTGAAGGCGTAGTTCGCATTGTGTGGGTCATCCATTAAGGCACGCTCAAATTCATACCGAGCGTATTCGTAGTTGCCTTTGTCGTAATACTTGCGACCGGAACGGTTCATCACGTAACCGTTCATCGATCCGCAACCGCAAAGGGTCGACGAAAGGAACAACCAGAGCAAACCGCAAATGATCAAGCTAAATCGATAAGTGATCCAGACCCGTTGTGATTGGGGACGGGTTCGATTTTCGAGAGCGGAGGAGGAATCCATCGTGGTCAGGGTTCCGGTATTCATGGGTCATTCCCTTCGGTGCATCGTGAACTCTGAAATGAGCTTCGATGTGTCTCATATTGATTCAAATGAATCCGTACGAATGTGTTGAACTTCGATCTGATTGCAGACTGCCATCAGACCGTCCTTGTTCAGGAGGGACCTCGAAAGTAGAAAATGTTTTTGATTTTGGGCAGATTGATTTGAAGTTTCAGCCCTGAAAAGACGAAAGCTGCCACTTTGCGAGAAGTGCATCGGCAGGAAGTGCGCATTTGAGATCACAAGCTCATCTGACTCACTCGAGTTTTTCTTGACGAGCGATGCCCGTGAGGAACGGACTTCGTCAATGAGAGAGCGTCTCTCCGCGAGATCCATCGCGGAGACCATTTCCCCAAACTGATCCCCAAACTGATCGATAATATTCGTAGCAGCAGGGACTTGCGAACATTCACGCACGTATTACTCACGCACGTATTACTGCGTCGGAAGATGAAAGTGCCCGGCGAACTGACATTGAATCGTAGTGCAGAGACCCTGCCCCACTCTTTGCGCAGTTTGCCTTCGCCACCCAATCCAACTCCAGTCTTAAAGTAAGTGTAATAACTGGGGACCGGTTGGAAGTCGGTTTAGAGCATCTTTCGAAGTGGTTTGCAGGATCAGGCTCGTGGCGAATAGCATTTTTACTAAAACTGATCCTGAAACCTGAGTTGGCACTCTCAAACCCTAAGGAGAGTGTGCATTCCACAAGTTTCCGGACCGGTTCTCGAGAATTGCGTTCTTCACGGGCAAACGGTAGAGCAACCTGCTCTACCGGTTAGAAGCTGGGCGAAACTTCTGTTTCCAGTCGTCAGGCATCTCGCTTCGGTCGGTCTGGTCGTTGGTTTGTTTTTCCAGCCTTGCGAGTTCTTCTTTTAGCTGAGCGATTTCTTTGGCGTATTGAGGGTTGCTGTACTCGTTTTGAAGCTCGTCCGGGTCTTTTTCGAGGTCATAAAACTCCCACTCTCCAAACTGATAAAAGTGAATCAATTTGTATCGATCGGTTCGCACTCCATTGTGTTTGGCGACCATGTGAACACTGGGGTATTCGTAGTAGTGATAGTAAATCGACTTTCGCCAGTCCTTGAGGGTTTCCCCTTTGAGTAAAGGAACGATTGAACGGCCTTGCATATCATCCGGTATTTCAGCGCCAGCGATTTCGAGAAATGTTTCTGCGTAGTCAATATTCTGGATTAAGTCTTTATTGATACTTCCAGGCTGAGTGACTCCGGGCCATTTGCAGATAAATGGCATTTTCATTGACTCTTCGTACATCCAGCGTTTGTCGTACCAACCATGGTCTCCAAGATAGAACCCCTGATCAGATGAGTAGATGACAATCGTATTGTCCGCCAATCCTGCTTCGTCGAGATATGCCATCAGTTGGCCAACACTGTCGTCGACGCCGCGAACACAACGCAGGTAGTTTCGGATGTAGCGGTGATATTTCCATCTCACGAGATCTTTGCCCTTGAGATTCAGCTTCTTGAGTTCATTGTTTTTCGGCTCGAAGGCAGCATTCCAGGCTTTCAATTGATCGGGAGTAAACTTCTCCAAATTCCGCGCCCCCGAACGGTCAACTGATTTTCCACTCTCCGGATCCCAACCATGGAGTGGCGGCCCGAAACAATCGAAGACGAGATTCAAATGCCCATCGATTTCCATTTCCTGATATCGGGCTGGGCTCGCATTATCTTCCCAGTTGTCGAAGAGTGTCGCCGGTTCAGGGATCTCGACATCATCGTACAGCGTCAGGTATCGTATCGGCGGCATCCACGTTCTGTGAGGAGCCTTATGCTGACACATCAGCATGAATGGTTTGCTTTGATCACGTCCTTTCTTCAGCCACTCCAATGCCATGTCAGTGACGAGATCCGTGCAGTATCCTTCGATGACCTCTCGTCCCTGGGCCGATTTAAAAACTGGGTTGTAGTAGGCTCCCTGTCCCGGCAAAACTTTCCAGAAGTCAAAGCCTTGCGGATCAGTTCCCAAGTGCCATTTTCCGATCATGGCTGTCTGATAATTTGCCTTCTGCAAAATCTTTGGAAACGTTTGCTGATCGCCGTCAAACTTGTCTTTGTTCGTCATGAACCCATTGATGTGGCTGTGCTTGCCCGTTTGAATCACCGCTCGGCTTGGTCCACAAATGGAATTGGTGCAGAAGCTGTTCTGAAACAACATTCCTTGCGAGGCAAGTTTGTCGATGTTCGGAGTCGGATTGATCTCCTTCAACCAGCCTTCATATGCCCCAATCGCATGCGGAGCATGATCGTCAGTGAAGATAAAGACGATGTTTGGCTGATTGGCAGCCATCGCCATCATTGAGTGGGCATGGAAAGAAACAAAAGCGGCGAGAAGCAGAAAACAATTCTTCACAGCAAACCGTTCCGTTAAAGAGTGGTTCCAGTCAATCTTTGAGAGAAATCACATCTTAGTACAGAGAATCCAAGATTTGTAGCAACTCAGCGTGAACAGAGCAGTCGCGGTGCCGTCGCTCATCTGGTGACTCGCCAATTCGCCTTTGATCAATCACCGCTGGAAACTGGCTTTGGCAAGAGACGTCTTCCTATCGCATCTTTCATTGAAATCTTCAGTCTTCAGTTTAGCTCCCGGTGAGTCACCGGGAATTCAATGACTGCCAATGATGTGGCGATATTACTGCTGGTCAATCGTGAAGATGCTTGAGAGAAAGTTCTGTAATAGGCAATAGAGCATCTTTCGAATTGGTTTGCAGGTTCTGCCTCGTGGTGAACAGCATTTTTACTGGAGAAATGCGCTCTTCACGAGCAAACGGTAGAGCAAACTGCTCTAGCTGCAAGCTGCCCAAAAATTGAGAAGCCACTTTCGCAATTCAGTGGAATGGTTGATGTAAATGCCTGTTACTGAGCGTCGCGGTATGTTTGGACGAGAAGCAACATCATCTCAGCCCACTGGATTTGCCTGACCGCTTCGATGAGTTGTCTGTCTTGCGTGGTTGAACATGTTTCACAGAGATCGACAAACGCCATCGGGTCCCAGCTATGGCCTGTCCCATTTGTTGTGAGTCGGTCGGACCACTGGTGAGCGAGGGGCGAAGCACAAGCCTTCAGGATTGTGGATGCCTGAGTTGAAAGGTCATCGAATATGGGGTGCTCGCCAACACGTCGGAACCAATACTTGGAGTTGCCGTAGTCCGGTTCACGTCGGTGCATGATCCCATGCCAGTAATCCCCCGCAGCGTATCGACCTTTTCCCTGGCAGTCCTGGGCGTACTCGTGACTTGTTTCCAAGTCCCCATGAATCTGAAACAGGCCTGCCTTGATGGCAATCGAGTCCGGGCCGGAATTTGCCCCCTTAAGATTCAAGTTCTCACAAGCAGATCGCAGCCAACCCGGCATCGATGAATCTGCTGGCACGAGATCCGGAAACTGGTCTTTGATTGATGAAGACTTGATCTCGTTCGCTGCTACTCTGAATTCGTCCGAGTGTTCAACCATCCATTGCCAGAGATTCGGACCTGCTTCATTTTGGAACCTGTTCGCAGGTGCAGCAATTAGAGAACTCTCAAGTGGATTGTCGACCAGCATTGCCAGTTGCGAAGGGAAATTGCTCCAGATCGTATTTCCCCAGTCCCCGAGCGGGAACAAAGTCAACTGTTTGTTCGACGAAACAAAATCTTTTTTGATGCGGGAACTGTTTGCGTCAAAAAATTCTTGAGCCTGAGGCTTTCCAAGAACAAGGTCAGCCGAACCGGACTGAGATGCCGGAAGTTCGAGATTTCGGGACGCAACGTCGCAAGCGAGAAAGTGCATAATCAAATCAGATACGAGAATCAAATGTTCAGTTGTAAATCATTTTCAATGCTTGTTGTGCTCGTGAATGTCACATTCATGACTTCACACATGACTACATAGTCTGTTCGACACGAGTCCGATCCCAACACCCATTCGAAAAGGCTATCACAGTCCTGCTGAATCATCGCCATTTCAGTCAACGGCAACAAGCACACCGTATAGAGCAGGCACTCGAGTTGATCTCAGCAGTATCGCTGGCGATGATCAGAAATGTCAGAGGTCATACACGTTCTGGGAGATGAGTTGTGACAGCATTCTCAATCGCTTTGAGGAATTTGTCGATGATAAAAGGCTTGTAGATCGTTTCTTTCATACCCATTTCGCGGCACTTAATGAGCGTGTGTTCGCCGTCGTAGTCGAATCCGGTCATCAGCATGATCGGGAGATGCTCGTGGATTTCCCGAATGGATCGGAACAGGTCCGAACCTTTCATGTCTGGCGGTCTTTTGTCAGCGATGACGGCATGATATGTGAAAGTACGGACCATGCGGAGTGCTTCATCCGCAGACCGGACTGCATCGACAGTCATATCATTCTGCTCAAGGATGACATGGGCACTCTTACGAATTTCGGGATCAGTATCAACGACCAATACTCGTTTGTCAGCGAGTAACGGATGGCTCCGCGACTTCAAGAACGCTCCTGCGAAATTGGGGCCGGTTGGCTTGCCTGTTTGCCGAATCAGGTCTCGAATGTCTTGAGTGCGTTTTAGAATATGCTTAATTCGGTGACAGAGTTCTGAGTCCTCACCACGGAAGCGTTCGTAGATCCAGGATGTGTCGTTCAGAATGTCGTCAACGGGTGCAGCGACTTCACAGAGCACTTTCTGAGTGTTTTTCTCTACGGAATGCATCTGTTCGACGGACAACAGGTCGAGGTAATTCAATGCGGTCGCCACCTCGCGGCAAAACAACTCAACGAATTTCAGGTCGTTTGCAGAGAAGGCACCGACATTTGGACTTTCGACATTAAATGTCCCCAACACAAGATCACGCCTGACGAGTGGGACAGTGAGAGAACTTTTCGCTCCAACGACTCCCTCGATATAAAGCGGATCGTTACTGGTGTCCTCGCAAAGATAGCTTCTTCCCGTGGCTGCAACAAAACCGGTGACTCCGTTTCCGTGCGGCTGTGCCCTGAGTTCGCGAGCAGCAGCGGTAGGGTCCATTCCAAAGTTGATCAGTGGAGTCAACTCTTGTGTATTTTGATCGATGACACGAACTTCGACCGTATCGAACTCTAACAGTTCCTGCGTGTAGTGAATGAGCTTCGATTTGAGCAGCTCAATTCGTTCGTATTCCGTCAGTTCGAGAAGTTCTTCACGCTCCAGATCACCCAGGTCAGTCCCGGCTTTGTGAACGGCGTCCAGTTTCTGCTGCTGAAGGACTTCATCGGAGGTGTCTCGGAGAATCGCCAAGAGGAGTTTAGAGCCATCCGGAGAGCTACCGGGTAACGGACTCACGAGAAACTCGAAGTACGTCTTGTCATCGATTTTGACAGTTGTCTTAGCCTGTTTGCCATTTGACAGAACCGAATTCACGGGAGAGAAATCCGGCCCGACGATTTGTGCCCCTTCCCAAAGATCGAACAGCTTCGGCATTTCACCGTCGAGCTTCAAATTCAGAAGCTTCTCGGCTGACCGGTTCGCCCACAGGACGCGTTCGTTCTGATCAATTTGCAGAATCGCATCTGGGATTTGAGAAAGCAGACTCAGCGAATCATTGATTTGCATTAAACCTTCCACAGGAGACTTCAGCAGGCAGTAGTCTGGAGGCTGTTCGCTGTTGATTCTCTCGATGAAGTCAGCAAGTGAGGAGGCCTCAACGAGACGGCATCGTTCTTTCAATTCGTCGAGAACGAAAGTGGAAGATGAATCATCTCCGCCAAGAACAAGAACTTCAGGTTGCTCGGACACAGGTGCCCCAACTCCCAAAAAAGAGTGAACACGACATTGAATCCCGTCATCAATGACGCCAAAGACAGATGCAAGACTCTAGGTCTTTTTTATCGGTCGATTTGAAGGACGTCTAGACCGCTGCCAGCCTCTTTCAAAGAAAGCTTCAAAAAACTTTCTCAAGCGGCAGTTTTGAGTTGCTAGTCTGTCTTAATTCCAAGCGGAGCATTCAACAAGAATCCTTCGCCAGAAAGTATTCTTCGCCTTGTTCGCGAGAATAGCAAGCCTGAATTGTGCGCAGAGGGTTTACCGCTCAAGAAGATCGCTCGATCGCACCGAGATCGGTGAGCTTCTGCATCGACATGGTGAGCGATTTCCCGGTTCGGAAATGATCGAACCAGTGCGACCAACTCCAGCTGACGAGCGACCATCGCACTCTCTGAACATTCCCGGTTTGACCGATCATCACAGAACTCCAGGCAGAGATCACTGTCGAATGCTGCCTTAAGTGGCATCTCTGATGCGACGAGATGATAACTTACCAGAAAGTCCGACCAACGTTGAACTTTGCGGAAGAGTCGTTCGCACTTCAAAAGTTTCGAAGTCTCTACCGAGACACTTTGATGAAGATCAAATGCACGGTTTCGAAGCTTCACATGCTCCTCAATGGACTTCTCAGCCACTTGACAGAAGTCTTCAATCTGCCTTTGCCGTTTAAACGAAAAAATTCTGGCAGCCGTCGAACGTGTCAGAAGTTCAGAGGTGAGAATTTCTTCGAGGAGGATCGTCAATTGTTCCGGAGAGCCCGCGCCGATGTGGTTCTCGCGAAGTGCACGGCTCCAGCGTTGAAAAAGAAAGCTCGTCTCTTTCCAGTATTCAACTGCCGCCAGAGATTGTTCGCGACTCAATTCATCGGCTTGAATCGATGCGGACCAGGTCATAACAGCAGCAGCCTCGGCAACACTTCTTAAATGCATGAGTTATTCCTCCCTGAAGCTCTACACAAAGTCGTCATAACTAATCTTTCTGAGATTTGTTTTTTCTGCTTGTGCCCCAATGTGAGCACTCGTTGACCTCTTAGCTAAGAAAAGCAACTGTAATTCCAACAAGTCGATTGATTTGAAAAACATGGAGGGCGACATCCATACGTTTTGAGGCGAATGCTGTAAGCAATCTACCAGAAAGCACTTACGACAGGCTTCTGGATGTTATGGCTCATTCAGCCTGCCGCCCTCAACGAAGTGAGAGACGCAACCTTGACTCTGAATGATGCAAAAGAAGAACGTCTCATGTCGCGAAATCACCACATACACGGGACGCAAACTCCAGACACAGACATGGGTGATGGATTCCGCAACGCTTCTGGTCCGCGTGCAGAATGGTTCAATAGTCAAACGCGATTACCGGCTTGCTGATTTCTTGGGCTGCTACTGAGTCTCTTCCTTCAACATGTTCTGCAGCATTGAGACTTGCCGTGGTGTCACGGGGTAAGCTTGAGTTTTAGGTGGTGAGGCTGGGATGAGCAGCGAAACGATTTTCATTGCCAGCTCCTCGATTCCCTGCTCAGTTGTTGCAGAAACACAAATGTTCCCAGCTCTGGAGAAGTCGTCATTCACCAGGTCGATCTTGTTGAAGGCGATCAGTGACCTCTGATTTTTGGCGGCCAATTCTTTTTCGAAATCTAGAACACCACTTTGAGCATCGACAATGATCAGCAGCAAGTCAGCAGCATCGATTGTCGCTCTCGCCTTCGCGATTCCGGCAGATTCGATCTCTTCATCGGTTTGGCGAAGCCCGGCAGTGTCAGAAAATTCGATCGGCCAGCCTTTCAGAGCTGTTTGAACCGTTACCACGTCTCGTGTCGTTCCCGGTTGATCAAAGACCACGGAGCGGGAAAAACCGACCAGCGAGTTTATCAAGCTCGACTTTCCGACATTCGGTGGGCCACACAGGACGACTTTCCATGGCTGAATTAAATGTTGCCCAAATTCTGCCCAACGCAGCATCGCTTCAACGGAAGTCCGGCGAAGCTGCGGATCATCTGTTGCCTGGATCTCTTCAAATGAGTTGGGAAAGAGGCTCGATTGCCGCAAAATCTCATGGGCTGCTTTCAGAGTTGTTACCTGTTGTAAGCAAAGCTGGAACTCTTCGGCAAAGGTAATCTCGCCCGACTCAAGTCGGCCTGCCGAGTTTTCCTCACCTGTTCGCTCACGTAGTTTCTGCTCGACCCCCGACGAGATTAAATCCTTCATGATTCGCTCGATCGCTGCCGCCCCACCGTGGCAATGAATTTCAACAGTCGAATCGTCCGTTCTCACACAAACAAGATCCTCGCAGTTGGTGTCGCCCCAAAGACCGTATCGGATGGCATCGATCGGTTGTTGTTGCATCGATTTTCGATTGGCTGCGGAGAAAAACTTGTCAATTCTTCCAACATCTCCACAGACTCGAATCGACGCGACCGCTCCGCGTCCACGAGGGGTTAAAAGTTCAACAGTTGTTCGTTTTAATGTAATGTTCATTCGCCATCCAGAATTGATCTGGCAGTCAGGACGCTCCCAATCAACGACAAGTTCTTCTCACAAATCGCGTTGGGGAAATACGGTTCAAGAATCGGAAGAGCTCCACCAGTGATGTAAAGCTGAGAGGGGACCTCAAACTGCTCCGAAATTCGTGCCACCAATTCTTTGACTGCCCCTAAATGCCCCCAATAGAGCCCACTTGCCATCGCAGCTTCGGTATTCCGTCCGAGCGCGTCTGGGACATGCTCCAGAAACTCTTTCCCGTCGATCAAAGGAAGTGTCGTCGTGAATTCGCTCATCGCGCGGGCTCCCATGAGAACGCCGGGCAATATCGCGCCTCCCAAAAATTCTCCGGCTGGATTCACAACGTCGACAGTGATCGCGGTTCCAGAATCGACGATCACCGCAGCATGACCAGGTTTTCGTAAACCGTTCACTGCAACGGCATTCAATAATCGGTCAGCCCCTACTTTCTCTGGAACATCCACCAGTGAACGAATTGGAATTGCGGAGTTTTCAGACAATGTGAGCGGAGCCGGAAAACTTGATTGCCAGTTGTTGAGGATCTGAGTCGCCAGGAATTGATTCGATCCTGTCAAAATTGATCGACATGCCGGAGGGGCTGGAACCTGATTGTCGAGCTCACTCCAAGGGAGATTTTCGTTATTCTCGACAAATAGCGAACTCACACAACGAGGAAATGGATCGTCTGTACCAAGTTCAAACAGACCGAGCTTCACGCGCGTATGTCCGGGGTGAATCGCCAGATAATTGTGAGTCTCACTCATGATCACCCTGCTCTTCTGTAAGCTCTGGAAAAGCAGACGAAACTAGCTGCGGAAGCACTTGCTCTGCAGGAGCCGCAAACCAGAGATCGCCAACACCGCCGACTTCGGGATCGATTACGATGCACCTGGAACCTGCTTCTTTGGCTCGAACTGGCAATTCCGCAGCCGGGTAGCCGGATTGAGAAGTTCCCACTGAAATGAACAGATCGCAACGCTGCACCGAATCTTGAGCGTTGCCCCAATCCGGCTCAGCAAGTTGATCGCCAAAGAGGACCAGATTCGGCCGGTGAGTCCCCTGAAGTGAAGCGCCCATTAACGGTGAGATCGCTTTTAGCAACTTCGGCCCAGCCCATATTTCGGATTGCGTAGCTTTGATGTTCCGGACAAGTTCAAGCAGGTCCATTTTTGTCAACTCGCGACATTCCTCTTGCCGAGGATACGACACGACCTCGAAGAGGTTCCCGTGAATTTCGGAAACCTTTCGGCTTCCGGCATCTTGATGCAGTCGATCGATGTTTTGTGTGATGACATCTACCGGCTTGAAGCGTTCCAGCTTTGCGATCGCCCGGTGTGCGTCGTTTGGACTCGCAGTTGCGATCGGTTCCAGAACAGCGACCAGAAACTCAGCCATTCTTTTAGGTTGGAGGATTGCAGTTTGCAGCAAGCCTTTCCAATTCGCGAAGTCTTCAGGAGGAAAGCGGGTCCAGAATCCTCCATCATCACGAAATGTCGCAATCCCGCTGGCCGTACTAATTCCGGCTCCGGTGAAGACCACGATTCGTTCCGCGGATCTCAACCAGTCGACAGCTGTCGTGAATTTCAGGGAATTTTCTTCGCTGACCATCAACTTGCAGGACGTTCTCAAGGTTCTTTCTGAGACGCGTGATCGTGCGGATTATTCTCTCCGAACGCCTCTCGCTCGAACGGGTTGTCATAATAGGGATGTTTGCCCCGGAACCACATTGTCACCGAAAAAATTAAATACATTGGCAAAAACAAAGGTCCCCACCGTTCATACTGACGCACATGAACAAGCTCATGTTCACGACAAAAATCGAGTGTTGCCTGAGATCGACCCCAGATGACGTGTCCCAGAGTCATGGCTGCGGCATCGACCGGTGTACGAGAGAGCAGCCACTCCACGAGCCCCCCGTGGAATTCCAACGTCCCATCTTTCCGGTGAACATGTGTTCCAAAAGGGAGTCCGATCAGCCCAATTAACAGGGCAACGACTGAAGTCGGTGACGCCCACAGAATCAACAGAAATTTTCGCAAATTCAACAACCTTTTACTGGTCGCAAGTTTTTCTTGAGTCCCCTAAACTACCCACTATTTTCGTAACCTGTCCGGAAATGAAAGCCTGAGTCGGTGGTCTCAGCAGTTGAGAGGCCGATTTGAAGTTTCTGGATGAGTCCTATAACCGTCAACAAAACTCCTGAATCCGCAGTCGTTCATTAAGATGACGACCACGTCTTCAAGTTTTGTTTGAGCATCTAGACCAGTCGACCCCAGGAGTTGTCAGGGATGAGCGATCAAGCCAAAGCGTACACAAAACTTGTCGAACACTTAAAGGGCCTCGGGCTTCTTCGCTCATGTGCGAGTGTCCTCGGATGGGATGAACAAACAAATCTTCCCCCCAAAGGAGCTGAACATCGAGCGAATCAGCTGGCGCTCTTGGCTGGTTTGTCTCATGACCGTGCGACCGATCCTGTGATCGGCGAGCTTCTTGAACAACTCGCAGATCCAAACAGTGTCGGCGGTGAACAGTCCGTTGCCTACGCGAATGTTCGCAATGCAAAACGCGCGTATGATCGGTCAGTCAAACTCCCGAAGAAACTGGTTGAAGAACTCTCTCGGACCACAACACTTTCTCAGCACGCCTGGGTCGAATCTCGTCAGAAAAAAGATTTCACTCTTTTTCAACCCTGGCTTGAGAAGATCATCACACTAAAGCGTGAAGAAGCCGACGCACTTGGTAGCGAAACCGGTGTCAAGTACGACGCTTTGATCGAAGATTACGAACCGGGCGCAACCGCAGCACAAATTCAGTCGGTGTTTGCTCCACTTCGCGAAGCTCTTGTGGAACTTGTCTCTGCCATCAAAGAATCGGACAAGAAACCAGACATTTCGATTCTGGAACGCAAGTATCCTGTAGAGACACAAAAAGCGTTTTCGATTGAAGCCGCTACCGCTATCGGGTTTGACTTTCAAGCAGGTCGCCTCGATGTCGCTGCACACCCATTCTGTTCAGGATTCGGCCCCGGAGATTGCCGACTGACGACGCGTTATGATGAGCATCATTTCCCCGGCGCTTTCTTCGGAACATTGCACGAAGCAGGTCACGGAATCTATGAGCAAGGTTTGAACGATGACGATTTCGGGTTGGCAACAGGAGAAGCCTGCTCGCTGGGAATCCATGAATCTCAGTCAAGAATGTGGGAAAATCTCGTTGGTCGCAGCCGAGCGTTCTGGGACCACTTCTATAGCAAAGCTCAGCAGGCATTTCCTGATGCGATCGGAGATGTTCACATCGACGATTTCTACTCTGCGGTCAACGATGTTCGTCCCAGCTGGATTCGCGTTGAAGCAGACGAAGTGACTTACAACCTGCATATCATGTTGCGTTTCCAACTCGAACAGGCACTACTTTGTGGTGACCTCAACGCAGCTGATGTTCCGACTGTCTGGAATGAAACCTTCACCGAATTCTTTGGGATGACACCTTCAGATGATTCCATTGGCTGTCTGCAGGATGTCCACTGGAGTGCCGGTTTGATCGGTTACTTCCCAACCTATTCGCTGGGGAACATGTATGCCTCTCAATTCTTCGAAAAAGCTCAAGACGACCTGGGCGACTTGAACGCCATGTTCGCAAAAGGGGAATTCATGCCGCTCAAAGAATGGTTGAACAAAAACATCCACATTCATGGTCGACGTTACGATGCTCCACAACTTGTCGAAGTCGTGACCGGCAAACCACTCACTGCGGAACCGCTCTTGAAACACCTTCGCGGAAAATTTGGAGCCGTTTACGGTCTCTAAGCTGACAGCTCTGCTGTGGTTGTTCAAGATTATTGATGTGACCGTTCTCTGAGAACATTCTGGTGAGATAAAGGGGCGATTGTGAAGATCACAAGGATCAGTACTTACCAGGTTGACCTACCACTGCACGAAGGAAACTACAGCTGGTCCGAGGGAAAAAGCGTCGATGTTTTCGATTCGACAGTCGTTCGAATCGAAACCGACGCCGGTATCACCGGATTCGGCGAAGTTTGCCCGCTGGGGCCTGTCTATCTCCCAGCCTATGCACGTGGTGCGCGGACCGGAATCAGCGAGTTAGCACCGGCGCTCATTGGTGATGATCCGCGGCAGTTGCTCGTTTTGAACAACAAAATGGATCGGCTCCTTAAAGGGCATCCGTATGTGAAATCGGCAATCGATATCGCCTGCTGGGACATTCTCGGGCAGTCTGCGGGAATGCCGGTGTGCGAGTTGCTTGGTGGTCGCTTCGCCGAAGACGTCACTTTGTATCGAGCAATCTCACAGAGACCAGCTGAAGAGATGGCTCAAAATGTTGCGAGCTATCGCAGCGAAGGATATCGACGTTTCCAACTCAAAGTCGGTGGAAATCCCAACGACGACATCGAACGAATTCGAGCAGTTCGCGACATTCTGGAACCGGGAGACAAGTTGATTGCCGATGCCAATACCGGTTGGCTGAAGCATGAAGCGATGCGAGTCGTGAACGCGGTCAAAGATGTCGACGTTTACATCGAACAACCTTGCGCGAGTTACAAAGACTGTTTGAGCATCCGACGCAACACGACACTGCCATTCATTCTCGATGAAGTGATCGACTCCATCGATGCCATCATTCAAGGCGCGAACGACTTAGCGATGGATGTGGTGAACATTAAAATCAGCAAGTTTGGCGGACTGACACGAGCAAAGCAGGCACGCGATTTGTGTGTTTCGCTCGGAATTGCGATGACTCTGGAGGACAGCTGGGGTGGTGATATCGTCACCGCGGCAATCGCTCACCTGGCTCAAGGGACTCCGCCTGAGTTTCAGTTCACGTCAACCGATTTCAATAGCTACGTCACGACTTCAATTGCCGATGGAGCTCCACAGCGAGTCGACGGGCGCATGTCCGCTTCATTAGAACCGGGGCTTGGCATTCAACCGAAGCTCGATGTTCTCGGCGATCCGGTATGGACGTCGCAGTAACGTTTGGAAACTTGTTTTCTCTTCGAATAACCCGAAAGCCATCCACTCATGGACTCAAGCATTTTTCGCGGCTGTATTCCCGCTTTGATGACTCCCTGTAATTCAGACCGGACCCCGAACTTCGCAGCCCTCGTCACAAAGGGAAAAGAACTGATTGACCTCGGAATGAATGCGGTCGTCTATTGCGGATCAATGGGAGACTGGCCGCAGCTGACAGATGAGCAACGGCAGCAAGGAGTGCAGCAATTAGTTGAAGCGGGAGTTCCTGTGATCGTGGGAACCGGGGCACAGAATCCGGCACTCGCAGCTGCCCACGCAGCACATGCTCAAAAAGTTGGGGCTCACGGCCTGATGGTCATTCCGCGAGTGCTTTCGCGTGGGACATCACAAATTGCCCAGCGACACCACTTCGCCCGAGTCCTGAGTGCTGCTCCTGATTTGCCAGCCGTGATCTACAACAGTCCGTATTATGGATACGAAACCAAAGCTGACCTGTTTTTCGATTTGCGTTCGGAATTTCCGAATCTGGTCGGATTCAAGGAATTTGGCGGCGAAGCCTCGCTCAGCTACGCAGCGGAGCACATCACGCACCAGGATGAGAATGTCCTATTGATGGCCGGTGTGGACACGCAAGTTTTTCATGGATTCGTTCGCTGCGGAGCCGTGGGAGCAATCACCGGGATCGGAAACTGTCTTCCCCGCGAAGTTCTTCGGTATGTTCAGCTCTGCGAGCAAGCCGCCGCCGGCGATGCACTGGCTCGGATTTATGCACAAGAACTGGAAGAGGCACTTCGAGTCCTCTCAACATTCGATGAAGGCCCGGACCTGGTGCTGTACTACAAGTATCTTCTCGTATTAAATGGAGAGCCTGAATACGAGCAGCACTTCAACGAAACAGATGCTCTCTCCGCCAGCCAGAAAAAGTATGCAGAAGTCCAGTACAGACTCTTTTTGAACTGGTGGGAAGCATGGCCCGGCAAAGCGTAGAAAAGAATCAGATGGAGGCTGCCTGGCATTCTGTGAAGCTTATTGACCGCCTGACTGAAGTTCCAAAACGGCGAAGATCGCACGATGGTCTGAGGCGATGGCCTCATCCAGCACTTTGACTTCAACAACTTTCCAGCGATTTGCGGGACGGTGCAGAATGAAGTCGATTTGCCTCCTCGGCTGATCGACTGGCACAGTGGCCATAGGCACTTCATTCGTTCGAATCCATTTCGTCCCGAGCAGCTGAAGCGTTTCGCTGTCGGGCGTAGCGTTCAGATCACCCGCCAACAATGCCGGATGTTGCGGATGGTCTGCAATCAGTTCATTGATGAATTTCGCTGAGGCGAGGCGTTCGCGTTGATCGGGCCGAAAGTCCAGATGTGTGGCGAGTAGCAGCAGCGTCTGATCGGAATTCGGCAGTCTCATTTCGGCTTCGATAACTCCGCGTTGCTCGCTACCGTCGATATTGGGCAGGAGATGATTTTTGTGTCGAGTGATTGGAAACCGCGAAAGGACGGCGTTGCCGTAATGGCCCCCTTGCAGTTCGATATTGGCGCCGAACACAATATTCATTTCCGTCAACCGAGCCAGTTCAGCAGGCTGATCAACACTTCCAGTTCGCTTCACTTTTCGATCGACCTCCTGCAACGCCACCACGTCCGGCTTGACGGAGAGGATAATACGCGCGATACGCTCGACATCCAGCTTACGATCGACGCCTTCAGCATGGTGGATATTGTAGCTGAGAACTCGCAGCTGAGTTGGTTCTGCTGAGTAACTTTCTGAGACGGTCAAAATCGCTACTGCTGCCAACAATACGGACTTCAATAACTGTTTCATGTTTTCATGATTCCTTCTTACGCCGACCGCCAAGTCAGCGTTTTCGTTTCACCATTCCATGGATGCTGGACATCGGTGGTGTATGTGGTCAGTGTGCCCCCGTTGGGAGTCAGCTTCGCGGTTGTCCAGCCAGTTGTCGATTTCTTCGGATCGGCGACATACGACGTGGCCGGAGTATTCAGAATGTGGATGCCTTGATGTTCGGCATAGGTGCGATCATGGATGTGTCCGTGGATGTAGGCCTTGACCCATTTTCGCTGCCCAATGACATTCCACAGTTCCTGCGAGTCAATTAGTCCGCCTGGAAAGTGCAACGGATCACCACCCAGACGTGGATTATGATGAGCCACGATAATCGCTGGCTTCGCTTGCATCTGGTCGAGTGCCGATGCGAGCCATTCCAATTGCTGAGTCCCGATTGTCCCCTGAGTCACCATCGTTTTTTGCAATGAGTCAAGCAAAAAGAAGTTGGCATGCTGCGTTTCAACAACGGCGATATGTCGCGACTTGACAGGGGGCTTTTCCGGTCGCTGCTCTTTGAGTATCTCATAAAACACATCGCGGTGATCGTGGTTGCCGAGAGTGAGATGAGTCTCGACGCCAGCTTTCTGAAGTGGAGCAATCAGCTTTCCAAAATGCCGATAGTCCCCCGGCTGACCATCTTTCAGAGCAAGGTCACCATTGATAACGACACATGCTGGCTTCATCGGTCGATTCACCAGTTCGGTAACAACCTGTCGCAAATGAGTTGGGACCGCTGAATTTCCCGGATGCTTTTCACCAATGTGAGTATCGTTCAGCAGATAAACCAGGTCGGTCTCGACAGCGTCCGCCTCTGAAGCCGGGACTTGGCTTCCATACAGCAGAATACTCGCTCCAGCCGCTTGAAGGAATCGCCGTCGATTGAGGGTCGTTAAATGGATTGGCAAATCATCAGCCTTCTTGTGAGAAAGATCGCGAGATTAGAGCAGTTTGAAACTATGTAGGAAGTCTCCGTCAATCGGGTATTGTGGAACTGTAATTTTTCACCACCCCGA
>NZ_JBLWTN010000046.1:0-20104 GCF_048270125.1 Thalassoglobus sp.
CTCCTTTCTGAGAAGAAACACATGCAAATCCCAAACCAACTTGTACACTAAAAGCAAAGTTTCAGGACCGGTTCTAGAGCAGTTTGCTCTACCGTGTGCCCGTGAAGAAGTATTTCTCCAGTAAAAATGCTGTTCGCCACGAGGCAGAACCTGCAAACCAATTCGAAAGATGCTCTAGAGCACCAGACCGTCTCTAAAATTTCTTATATGCATGCTCTGCCATTGATTACGTTCAAGAATCTCCTCTCAGCCTGATCGCAAAACTTGAAGCGAATCACGATTCGCCTGGTGACTCGATTCCGAGTGCTGCAAGGCGGCGATAAAGTTTTGCTCTTGGAACCTGGAGTCTTTCGGCAGCCATGCTTTTATTGCCTTGGACCGAATCGAGAACCTGAGTGATAATTTCCCTCTCGGTCGCTTCCAGAATTTCCTCCAGACTTTGCGTAATCTGTCGTGGGCGTACGCTTTGTGCGTCGCGTCCGGCTTGAAAAAAGACCGGCAGATGTTCAACCTCAATGATCGCCCCGGAACAAGCTTGCTGAGCCTGGAAGAGAACTCTTGAAAGCTCTTCAACATTCCCCGGCCATTGATAGCATTCAAACTCCTGTAACACCTCCTCCGAAACATCTTCGATTTGGATCTCGCGTTGACGATTTGCATCCTGAAGAAGATGCGTGGCCAGAAGAGGCAGGTCCGCTTGCCGATCACGTAACGGCGGGATGGCCAGAGTCAGAGGGGTCAACTCGCAAATGAGTTCCCTTTGAAAGTGTTCGGAATCGAAATTCTCGATCGCTTTTTCAGAGGAGGAAATCCAGCGGATGGAGTCTCTGCTCTTCATGTGATCCAGCAACTCGACCTGTAGATCTCCGGCAAGAAGCTCAACATTCTTCAGGTAAACGGTACACCCTTCGAACTCCGTCTCACTCTGCTCAAACAGTCGGCGCAGGAATCGCGAGAGCTCAAAATGAGACAAGGTTCCACACTCAACTGGAAGAAAACGCTGTTCGCCCAGCGGGGAATCGTAATGAATCATGCGGGCTACATGTTCCTTGCCGACTCCTTTTTCTCCAACGAGATGAACTGCGAGTGAGCAATTTCTGGCAACCTGAGCCTGTGCCGCAACTCTGCGCATTTCGGCCGAAACCGCGATTAAAGAGTGCGAGGAATACTTTCGATGTAATTCGGAAAGGTGCTCCTCCAATTCAAATCGCTGCAGCAAACTCGGTGGGACCAGCTCAATTCCGTCGTAGTCTCGGTGCTGAATCAGCCCCAAAATTTGCGATGGCGTAGGGGAGTCTTCTTTCACGAGAGGAAAAAAATGGATGTTCACATGCTGCGACTCACCGCTTTTTCGGTGCAACACAGAAGGCACAACGACGGATTCACCTTGAAGGACAGACTCTGGAGGACACAAAGTCCCTGTCAAAGTTTCGATCAATTCCGGATTCCCACGGCTGATCAGTTGGCATGTTTTTCCAATCACATCTCCCGCAGACCAGCCGGTTTGCAACTCGCACCCACGGTTGAAAACCAGGACAACTCTACGATGATCGAGAACGAAAATCGGCGAGGAGCTGCCCGTGAGCCAAGTCGCGAGACCTTTTCGAACCCTTTGAGCCACGTTACTTTCTCCCTGAGCCAAATTGCCGAACGCTTCAAAGTTTAGCAGTCCGATGAACGGCTGACCGCTGCACTCGTCCCGTTTCCCGCACCTCTTTAGGAAAAACAAACGTTAAAGGGCATCATTTTCTGCTCAGAATCAGTAAGAATGTTTGTTTCGATTCAGAGAAATCAGAGAATCCGGGGCTGTTCGAATCGCTGCATATGGGGTGTTTTGCTAAGATTCTCGCCTTTTCAACTGGAAGAGCTAAGATCTTCCGCCCAAAACAGAAGAAACTCGTACCCGCCTTAAGGGGATGGAGCATCAATTCACTCTGTGAATGGTCTCCGTTTTGAGTTCATAGGTATCGGTCGCATCTCTCGAAATTTGCAACTCTAAGAACTCATCCAAAAACTTAAATATCATCTCTCAATTCTCAGATTGCTCAGAAATGGGTATTGAGAAGAATGAGTGAATCAAACGATCCCAATAGACACGATTCCCACATTACTGTTGGAACTTCTAAAACATTAAGGAATTGATCAATGCGTCGGTATCTCATCGCTGGTAACTGGAAAATGAATACCACGCGAGAAGAAGGAACGGAACTCGCCAAAGCTATTGCAGCTGGAAGCTCAAACGCAACTGCGACCGTTGATGTTTTAATTTGCCCTCCGTTTCCTTACCTCATTCCAATCACTGAAGCAGTGGCCGGTACGCAAGTTCAAGTCGGTGCTCAGAACTGTCATTTCGAAGCATCAGGGGCATTCACCGGGGAAACTTCCCTCGAAATGCTGACCGACGTGGGAGCTTCGTCAGTCATTCTGGGACATAGCGAACGACGCCACGTCTTTGGTGAAACGGACGCAGACATTAACCGTAAGGTACTGAAAACACTCGAGAAAGGGCTTCAGGCTGTTTTGTGTGTTGGCGAACTTCTGGAAGAAGAAGAGAGCGGATTGACCAAATCCGTTCTTGATCGACAAATGGACGGTGGGCTCAAAGATGTCTCCGCCGAAGCTATGGCGAATGTCGTCATCGCTTACGAACCTGTCTGGGCAATTGGAACCGGAAAAACCGCAACCCCAGAGCAAGCGGAATCTGCCCATGATCATCTTCGCAAATGGTTGGAAAGCCGTTATAGTGCAGACGTTGCGAACGCAACACGCATCCTCTATGGAGGAAGTGTGAAACCAAATAATGCCGAAGACCTGCTCTCTCAGCCCAATGTTGATGGAGCGTTGGTTGGAGGAGCAAGCCTCATACCAGAGAACTTTTTGCCAATCATCGAGGCAGGCGTTAAGGTTTCTTCCTAAAGTATTTTTGAAATCGCATTCACGAGATGCCTCGTGGAGAGATGTAATATCACTGACGAAACCCGTTTTCCACGGGCAACGAGAGAGCAACTTGCTCTCGCCAAACGAAGATGAAACTGAGAACAGCGAACAATGGGTCACTCAATTAAGAGTAATTAAGTGGTCCGCCTCTCACAAAATGTCACGGATTCGAGTCCGACGCACGCCAGCGAGTGTGCCTCAGACTCCTCAAAACCGCATGACGTTTAGAGCTCAATTTGAGCACTCGTGAGAGGTTCCCACCCAGAGTCCCATTGCAGCATTTCTCAGAAATCGATATTCATCTTCCACTGAAACCACCAAACTTAGACACAGACTGAAAAGATCGCTGACACGATCGACTCCGAAACAGGGATCGTTTCAGAATTTGTGAAAGGACCACATCGTGGGTACGCTGGCGTTTATTCTTCAAATTTTGTTGCTACTTTCCGGCTTTCTGTTGATGATCATTATCCTGCTTCAACGGGGGCGCGGAGGCGGCCTTGCTGGGGCGTTTGGTGGTGCAGGCGGGCAGAGTGCATTCGGAACCAAAGCGGGTGATGTCTTCACCTGGATTACCGTGGTCACTGCAACGATCTGGGTTTTACTGGCAGGAATCGGGGGATGTGCAATGCGAAGTGCAGCGACCAGCCTCGAACGAAGCCTGGCACCTGCCGGAGAAATGAGTGCTGGCGCGACACCCGGCGACGCAACCAGCGATGATGCTGGTGATGATGCCAACGCTCAGGACAACGCAACCCCCGAAGAAGACGCCGTCGCTCCTCCCGCTGACACCGATGCAGAGGCCAGCAGCACGACAACTCCAGAAGCGGATGGTACAACTCCACCTGCTCCTGAAAATTAACATCAACTGGCCGGCTTGATGGCCACGCCGCAAACCAGCAGGGACTCCCGTGTTGTTAAGTATGACAGGCCACGGTGATGCCAGTGGTCAAAATGAACGTGTCTCTGTCACCGCTGAAATTCGCAGCGTCAACAATCGACATCTGAAAGTTTCAGTTCGTTGCCAGGATGCTTTCCTGGCACTCGAATCAAACATCGAACGCCTGATTCGAAAAAATGTTGCACGAGGAACTTTAACCGTTTCGTTGCGAGTTCGGCAGTTGGCAGACCAGCGAGCTGCGACGATCGATCAACTCGCAGTGCAGCAGTACTGGACGCAACTCAAAGATATCGCTGCGGAACTTAATACCGATCCGCCCAAGGATCTGTCCCCCCTGCTTTCACTCCCCGGAATTCTCAAAGACAATTACGACAAATCGGTCGACGAGGGTGACTGGCCGCTCTTTGAAGAAGTCATTCTCGCAGCTCTGAAGCGATTTCAGGACTTCCGCATTCAAGAAGGCGAGTCCATGGGGGACGAGCTCAACTCGCTCTCGAGTAAGATCGAAGAAAATCTGGACGAGATTGAAAAAATTGCTCCGCAAGTGATCGTCGATTACCGAGACCGGCTGAAGAACCGTGTCAACGAGTTGCTGCAATCAACGAGCGTCAAAGTTGACGATAACGACCTGCTTCGGGAAACAAGCCTGTTCGCTGACCGCTGCGATATTACTGAAGAAGTGACCCGTTTGCGGTCTCACTTGCAGCAATACCGCACATTGCTGGATGGCAACGAAGCGGCGGGTCGAAAACTGGAATTCCTCGGCCAGGAGATGTTCCGGGAGGTCAACACTATCGGCTCGAAAGCAAATCATATCGAAATCGCACATCGCGTTGTGGACATGAAAGCTGCGATCGAGAAGATGCGCGAGATGATCCAGAATATCGAATAGCAGACCCGTTTTTATTGCCAAAGTCGCCAACCCCATGCCTCTTCCCAACATCCAAGTCAAACGAATTGACCACGTCACCTTGGTCGTGAAAGACCTTGACGTTTCGCGGAAATTTTACGCAGACCTTCTCGGGATGCAGGAAGTCGATCGCCCGGGATTTCGATTTGCCGGGCTTTGGTTCCAGGCAGGAACAACTCAGATCCATTTAATCCTCGAGCATGATGACTCTGGGCCGGCACACAGCTTTGTTCCCGAAGAATGCTTGATCAGCCGCACACGTCATTTTGCGTTCGAAGTCGACGATGCAATGCAAGCGGCCCAAAAACTGGAAGAGCTCGAAATCGAGATTGTTGCAGGTCCAAAACAGAGGCCCGATGGACCGACTCAGCTCTACATCTTTGATCCCGACCGCAACCTGGTGGAATTGTACAGCTATTCCCGATGATGCCATTCACGAGCCCGGTACGATTTGCAAGGTTTTTTCCTGAAAACTTTCGTTCGTTTTGGTTCAGAAGAAATTTCTACTGAACTGTTCCTTGATAGGCGTGCGAGACTATACTGAGAGAGACTACACTGAGACATGGCACTTGCGGTGATGTTTCGTCGATGCCTTCCCTACTTCAGATTTTTACGCCGTAGAGCAGAGATTGAACATGAAAGACCTTCCCAAACAAGCAGTGATTGCTTCGATGGTCGTTTCAGTATTAGTTGCCTTGGCAGCGATTGCCGATCTTGTCCTGGGAGTTCCATTCTCCGGGTCTGAACATACATTCTTAATGGACATTCTCTTTATCATCTGTGCGGCGATTACTGGATATCTGAGTTGGGACGCATTCAAAGATCTCAGCTAAAAGAAGCATCCATCACTTCGTGAAAGGTGCTGGCGCGTCATGGTGATATTGATGTGAAAGTCGCTGAGCGATGCCTACATCTCGACTATTTCAGTTCCTGCTTTTCTCTGCCCTGTGCAGTTCGACCCTGCTTCTCGCCACTGAACCTGTATCTCGGCACACTTTCCGAGAACCTCAGCAACCGCTTCGCCGACGTCCGGTATCAATGTGCTGGATCCCTGAGGCGGAAGTCTTAGCAATCGCCAATGAGCGTGCCTCGACGATCTCACTGCTCAACCCGACAACCGGAGAGTTGCAGGAAGCTGAAATCGATGGAAGCCCAGTCAATCTGACGTGGATCGATCAACTTCACCAGCTGGCGATCGTCGATGCAAAGACCGGGCGAGTTTTATTCGCATCTCTTCACCCTGGTGAACTGGTGGTCCAACAGGCTCTTGAAATCGGACGAGGTGCTCAAGACGCGTGCCTCTCTCCTGATGAATCATTACTTGCAGTCAGCTCAGTGTGGGATCGTCGCGTTTCATTGATTGCGGTCGAATCAATTCCCAAAGTTCAGTCTACTATTCCTCTGAAGTTTGAACCGAGTGAGGTTTGCTTCTCACCCGATAAAAAATTGCTGATTGTGGCGGATGCGTACGGAGGAGAGCTCGTTGTCATTGACACGAAATTAGAGAAAGTCGTCGGACAGACAAAACTCCATGCTCACCAAATTCGAGGGATTGCCTTTCTTTCAGCTGACCGCTGCCTGTTGACTCACCAAATCCTGTTTCCTGATGTCCCGACAACGCCGGACAACATTGCTTCGGGTCGAGTCCTTGAGAATGTCGTTCAGGAGCTTCAATTCATAAGAACGTCGGAATCCAGAGTCGATATTCAATCTTTAGGGATTCAGGAAATCGGCGTCCCCTCCGACGGAGCGGCCGACCCGGGAGCGATTCATATCGCTAAGTCTTCCGACCGATTTGTCGCACTCGCAGGTGTTGCCGAGGTGGCAGCTATGAATTCTTACGGAGTGGTTCGCAACCGCATTCAAGTCGGCAAGCGTCCTGTTGACCTGGTGATCTCACCGGATCAAAAGCAGATTTATTGCCTCAATAATCTCAGCGATTCGGTTTCAGTAATCGATATCAATCGGCAACTCGTGACCAAGACCATCCCATTGGGGCCACAACCACAGGCGACGTCACGTGATCGGGGCGAGGAACTCTTCTTCGATGGGAACGTTTCCCGGTTCGGGTGGTATAGCTGTCAAAGTTGCCATATCGACGGACACACAAATACTCAACTCGCTGACACCTTCGGCGATGGAAACTCTGGCGCACCAAAACGCGTCCCATCTTTACTCGGTGGCCGAGACGACAACCCATGGGCTTGGAACGGAACGATGAGGAGCTTGCATGATCAAGTGCTCCTGTCTGGAGATTCCACCATGCGCGGCGGCGGTCTCAGTGCGCGTCAGGCCAATGATCTCGTCGCTTTCCTGCACACACTCGAACACCCTCCCCCCTTTCGTCCAGCTCAAGATGAGCAGGATAAGCGGCTTATCGCACAAGGTCTCGAAGTTTTCACCTCACAGGGCTGCGCGGAGTGTCACGTTCCTCCGCTTACATACACGTCTGATTCGACTTACGATGTCGGCTTGGAAGATGAACATGGGCTGAAGAAATTCAACCCACCATCACTCAACGCAGTCGGTTATCGACGCAGCTTCTTTCATGACTCCCGAGCGAAATCGCTCCCAGAAGTTTTCACACACTACGGTCATCAACTCGACGACTCTCTCAGCGATCAGCACCTCAAAGCCCTGCTTCGTTTTTTGCAGAGTTTGTAGAGACTTACGAGGAGGGCAATTGAGGCACTCGCTGGAGGTGCTAAACTGGTGCTGAGACCTGAATTCGCTCTTTCAAAAGCTGAGAAAAGCGACCATCTCGAAAACTTCCAGACTGCTTCTATTTTTTCTGAAACCGGAGCAGGTAGTTTTCTTTAAATGTCGGAATTGTCAGTTCCTCGATGAGCTGAAAACCGGATTCGACGATCTCTGCCTGAAAGACCTCTTTCCCGGCTCGGACATGCCCGAGAATGAACTCCCGTGATTTCCCGGGGATGCGTTCGAAGTCAATCACGACGAGTGTTCCGCCTGGCTTCAGGGCTCGGTGTATCGACGCCATTGTTGCTTGCGGAGATTCAAAGTGGTGATAAGTGTCACAAATAAAAGCAAAATCAATGGAGTTCGGCGGGAGCCTGACTGACTGATCAGTACAGAGGACGCTTGTGATGTTCGTAACCTTGTCTTCCTGTGATTTTCGATTGATGTGCTCAAGGAATCGAGGAGAGATATCAACCGCGTAGACCCAACCGGTTTCACCAACAGCCGATGCAAAGAGCCGGCTATAAAATCCGGTCCCGGCTCCAATATCGGCAACCGTGTCCCCCGGTTTAATGGCACATGCATCGAGCACTTTCTCGCGAGCAAAGTAAACTTCGCGGCTTTCGATTTCGAAGCGTCCGAGCCATTCGCTCACGTCGAGATTTGCGTCGAGAAACCGATCATTGATCCCCTCTGGAACGTCTGTTTTCCTGGCTTTCTGATTTTCGATAAAGGCCAGTGCCTTTTCCTCAAAAGCTGGCGTCTTCAAGCCGACTTTTTTCGCCTCGTCACGAGCCTCTGCCAGTTCAAGGCCATCATTCAGAACACGATGTGCCAACCAAATTGCCCCAACTCGATTGGCCGAAGCACAATGAAGCATGACCGGCGACGTTTGAGAATTTGCCAGCAACTTCAAAGAGCTTTCGAAGATTTCATCTGTCAAAGATTCAGGAGATCGAAAACCAAAGTGATAATACTGCAGCCCAATCGCCTCGACTGCTTCCGCCTGATTCCAATCGATTTCGTCCAGTTCGCGAAGTGAAATGACATGTTTAATCCCGCGTTCCTTGGCTTTCGCCAGATCACTCGCGGAAGGTTGTCCACAAAGCAGTGTCGCTCCGAATGAATGAAGATTTTTGATTGTCCCCAGTTCAATCGATTCGAGCTTGAAGCTTTTCGAAGCATCCTCAGCTGTGACGCTTTTTGAAAAAACTCCAACCTGAAGTATGAGAGCCGCTAAGAGTAAATATCGAGTCATGGTCCTGTTCTTTGGCAGTGTTCGGAATACGTAGTGTTCAGAATGTTTCAAATACCAGCAAGCATTGTACGGCTTCCTGAAAACCACTTCGAGTGACTTCCACCCAGATCTTCAGTAACCCATTTAGTCACCGGTCGTGAATAGCTGCCAAAGATGCAGAGACTTCACTGCAGACCAACTGTGAACATGCTCTCATCATGGAAAAATGGAAGTCAACGCTGAATCCGCCACGCCCATCCTTACGCTGCACTCCAGTCTGAGCGTGCCACTACTCCTCTCGGATGGGTAAGACCCTGAGCCTGAGTCACCGTATTCAATTCCAATCTCCTCTCCTTTTTGACGGGATCACCAGAAGCCGCTAGGATCAGATTTCACTTTGCTGTCTGCTTCGCGTTCTGACGAACCCTCAAACAGTTTCGGAAAGGCTTCGCTGATGACCTCGATACCTGTGCGCTCTTCTCACCTTCTTCTTTCTCTCGCAGTACTATTCTTTCCGGCTCAAGTGATTGCAGATGAGCCTGAAGTGGTTGCTCACTATCCGTTGACTCAAGATACGCTCGACCATTCCGGGAACGGTCATCACGGAATGAATCAAGGGGTCAAATTTGGAACTGCACCAAATGGGGTCCGGAGCGCAGAGTTCAATGGAACATCATCGTCGATCGACCTTCCAAATGAAGTCATCCCTGAGGCTGGAGACTTCACAGTTGCAGCCCGAGTTTTCATTGAATCCCCAACGAGTGATGTCCCGGGAGACATCTTCAACCATTACGACGCACAGTCTCGCCGGGGAGTCCAACTAGGAATCCATAGTGCACATGGTGTCACTTCCAGTCAATCACAATTGCGGACAGTGGAGTTTGGTCTCGACAACGGAAGCGCGCCCGGAGAGTGGACGGATCATGGTCGCCTGGGAAATGCAGTTCTGATTTTCTCCATGGCAGTGCATGACGGAAATCTCTTTGCAGGAACGTGTGAAGCAGGCGTTGAAGAATCGGGGCGAGTCTTTCGATTTGACGGAAAAAAATGGCACGATCTCGGCGCACCTGATCGCTGTAACTCTGTTTCATCACTCGCAGTGCATGATGGTGAACTTTACGCAGCTGTCAGCCGTTATCGATTGGCTGGGTCTTCATTGGCTGAGTCGGACAATCCGAATCTGGGTGGGCGAGTTTACCGCTGGAAAGCCCCCAATGAATGGATTGACTGCGGTCAGCTTCCCAACACGGAAGCGATCAACGGGATGACCGTCTTCAACGGAAAGCTGTACGCTTCGTCGATGTACAAACCGGCTGGATTCTATCGCTACGAGGGCGGAAAGAAGTGGACAGATTGTGGAACACCGAATGGCAAACGCGTCGAGGCCCTGGGTGTTTACAACGGGCACATTTATGCGACGGGGTACGATGAAGGAGCGATCTACAGATACGATGGGAAAGCGTGGGAGAGTCTTGGAACTCTGCCAGATGCGACTCAAACCTACGGATTTGCAGTTTTTCAAGGGGAACTTTATGTCAGCGAGTGGCCTAATGCCCGCGTCTACCGCTTCGGAGGTATAAAAAACGGACAGCCTGAATGGAACCTCGCGGGACATCTTGGAGATGAGCGAGAAAGCATGCCACTGCTGGTTTACAACGGACAGATGTACGCCGGGTCACTTCCAACAGGAGAAGTCTATCGATTCGATGGCGGACAGGACTGGAAGAAAATTGCTCGCCTGGATATGACGCCGGACGTGAAGTATCGCCGAGTCTGGTCGATGGCTGTGTTTCAAGGAAAATTGTTTGCGGGAACACTTCCCGCAGGTCGTGTTCACTCTATTTCAATTGGCCATGTCGCAACCCATGATCGAACTCTCTCTCCCGGTTGGCACCATATCGCAGCAGTTCGGGATCAAGGCAAACTGAATTTGTATGTCGATGGTCAATTGAGTTCCACATCGACCTCATTCGCATCCGATCTGAACATCGCAAACAAGGCTCCAGTTAGAATCGGCTTTGGAACTCGTGATTACTTTCGCGGTCGAATGAGCGACTTGCGAATTTACCATGCTCCACTCTCTTCTGAGGCCATTTCTAAGTTGACGGTCTCAAAAGCAGAGTGAAACCAACGAGAGTCAATCGGCGATAATTCATGGCCTCTTCAAAGGACGTCTCGATTCAGGTCTAAGAAACGATCGCCGTTCGCGCAAAGTCGTCGCTCATGACGATTTCGCAAGGCTGATACAGCAGAGAGGGAAATTGATGTCAACATTTCGGGTTGGAGTCATTGGAACTGGTGGAATTGCGTCGAAGCTTCACCTGCCGGAAATGCAGGAGGTTGAAAACGCAGAAGTCGTTGTTCTGGCGGGACGAAAACAAAGCCGGCTGGAAACCCTCTGCAACAAGTTCAACGTCCCGCGCTGGACACATTCGTACGAAGAGATCATCGCTGATCCCGAGATCGATGGAGTCATCATTGCAGTTCCGCATCCGCTGCATGTGAAGTATGGACTCATGGCCCTGAAAGCTGGCAAGCATGTTCATATCCAAAAACCACTCAGCACCTCCCTGATCGAATCGGAGCAATTTGTCGAAGCGGTCAATGCCAGCGACCGAACGGTTCTTGCTTTGCCGTATGTCTCTAAACCTCACGTTCTCGCAGCTCGTGAAGCTGTGCAGTCGGGAACGTTGGGAACAGTCTCTTCCGCAACTGCACGGTTCAGCCACGGTGGCCCCGAAGTTTACTACGCGACAATTCAGGAAATCCTCCAAGAAGACCCCGATGACGACCTCTGGTTTTTTGATGCCCAGAAGGCGGACGTCGGGGCGTTGTTTGATATGGGTGTCTATTCGATTGCCCACCTTGTTGCGATTCTGGGGTCTGTGAAAGCGGTTACCTGTCGCGTGGCGACTCTTGCCAAGCCGACAGAACTCGAAGATACAGCGACGATCATCCTGGAATTTGAAAGTGGTGTACTCGGGACAGCGGAGACCGGCTGGTGCGATGGAGCAAGAACGTACGGATTTTCGATCCACGGAACCGACGCCAAAGTGACCAACCCCAGCTTAACCAGCGATTTAATCCTTTCGCGGCCCAGTTCGCTCGTCGACGAGGACGCTCCGCTGATCGAGGAATCTGTCGAGACCGGAGGGTATCCCGACCTCAATTCGCATCAGGAATGGGTCACTTGTGCCCGAAAAGGGAAGCAGCCAGACATCAGCAACGCGAATTTTGCCCGTCATGTCACGGAAATCATGCTAAAAAGCTTGCAATCGTCTCGTGAAGGCCGGACCGTGAAGATTGATTCACGAATTTGAATCGACCATTCTCCGTTTTTCAGCTGCACACTTGAAGTGGAGTGTTGGTCCTTTCTTCTCAATGTGTGGGCATCTACAATAGGGTTCTTCTCAAAACAGTCCGAACTGAGGATACCGAAATGGCAGACGATGCCGAGTTGATTGAAGCCCTGAAGCAAGTCATTGACCCTGAATTGATGATCAATATTGTTGATTTGGGTCTCATTTACGAAGTTGAACAAGCTGAAGAAGGTTCCGAGGATGAGGGAACAGTTAAAGTCGATATGACGCTCACCAGCCCGGCCTGTCCAGCTGGCCCTCAAATTGTCCAACAATCTAAAATGGCACTTGAGCAGCTTGATGATGTCAAGAAAGCCGAAATCCGACTGGTCATGTCCCCCCCGTGGACACCGGAACGGATGACTGAGGATGCTCGTGATCAGCTCGGAATATTCTAAGAACGACTCGGTTGATCACGATTCCACTCACGGTCCTGTCTGTTTCTCCTTTCGATAATAGTGAATAATGAACAAGAAGCTCCTTTCCCGATTTCTGGCGATTCCAGCCTTTGCGTTCCTTCTCGTCTCCTGTGTCGCAGAGAAAGATTTCGACAATAGCGCCTTCGAGACAGTCCCGCCGGAGAATCTCTCATCAGCTCCAGCGGACGATCCTGTCCCGGCTGCAGATGTTTACAGAGCCAAATTTGAAACATCTCGAGGAGATTTCGTAATTGAAGTCCATCCAGAATGGGCTCCTCGCGGTGCGGCTCAGTTCAGAAAACTGATCGAAGAAGGTGTGTTTAATGAAGCAAGATTCTTCAGAGTGGTCCCTGGATTCATGGTCCAGTTTGGAATCCCTGGAGATCCCAAAGTTTCAGCAAAGTGGAGAAACAATACGATCCCGGATGACCCGGTGATCGAATCCAACACTCGAGGCATGGTCTCATTTGCGACATCCGGCCCGAATTCACGAACCTCTCAAGTCTTTATCACCTACGGCAACCACGGTAAGGAAGGGGCTCAACTGGATTCTCAAGGCTTTTCCCCCTTCGGTAAAGTGATCGAGGGAATGGATATCGTTGATTCCATTAATGCTGAATACGGTGAAACTCCTGATCAGGGACAGATCCAACAGCAGGGAAATACTTACCTGAACGAGAAATTCCCTAAGCTCGACTTCATCAAGAAAGCGACGATACTCCCTGAAGAGGTCGAAACGGCTGAGTCACCTGAAGAGAAAAGTGAGTAAAGGTGATTTTTCACCCCGAATGCTCGCTAGAGCATCTTTCGAATTGGTTTGCAGGTTCTGCCTCGTGGCGAACAGCATTTTTACTGGAGAACTGCGTTCTTCACGGGCAAACGGTAGAGCAAACTGCTCTAGACTTTTCGACGCGATAGCATTTCCGAAATGCTGTTCGACACAAGACTGGACGTAAAAACAATCAGACAACATTGAATTTGCTTCAGTCTGATTGACGAACTCTCGCAGACGCCAACAAAACACGAATCAACTCAAGACGACAACGGAGAAAAGCAACGTGTATCAAGTTAAATTTGAGACATCCAAAGGGGATTTCACAGTTGAAGTCCACCCGGAATGGGCTCCGCTCGGAGCGGCTCAATTCAAAGAAATTGTTGAAGATGGCGTTTTCAACGAAGCTCGCTTTTTCCGTGTCATCGAAGGATTTATGGTGCAGTTCGGAATCGCTGGCGACCCTGCGGTCTCAGCGAAATGGCGTAATAAACAGATCAAAGATGACCCGACCACGCAGTCCAACACTCGTGGTATGATCACTTTCGCAACTGCCGGACCAAACACACGTACTTCGCAAGTCTTCATCAACTTCGGTGACAACAGCTTCCTCGACAATCAGGGCTTTGCCCCGTTCGGGAAAGTGACTGAAGGCATGGAAGTCGTCGATGCTCTTTACGCCGGATACGGCGAAGGCGCCCCGCAAGGTCGTGGCCCCGGTCAGGGACAAGTCCAAAGCAAAGGGAACGAGTACCTCAAAGCCGATTTCCCTGAACTCGATTACATCAAACAAGCCACTGTTGTTGAGTAACCAGACAAGAGTCTTACAAACCAACATGCCCGTACACCACGTGCATGTTGGTCTGTAATTCTCGGCTGCTGAAGCAAATTTTTTCGGATGATCACGATCACTAGAGCATCTTTCGAATTGGTTTGCAGATTCTGCCTCGTGGCGAACAGCATTTTACTAGAACTGATCCTGAAACTTGAAATTGCTTTCTCAAACGTTGAAGAAAGCGACTGCTCCAGAGGTTTTCGGACTGGTTCTAAAGAAATGCCTTCTTCACGGGCAAACGGTAGAGCAAACGGCTCTAACAGCCAAGCTGACGCACGAGCCAATTGAAGACTCAAACGCCAGAGATTTTTCATTGCCGATCGTGCCCGTGAAGCTTACTTTCTTGACTTCACAGACTGCTCTTTACGGGCCAGTTCAGCAAAACGCATTTCAGGTGATGCAACAAAAACATTCATTTCCGACCCGATCATGCACGCAACGGACTTTATAAAGCAGAAAGACGATGCGAAAACCGCGTCGATGATCGTTCTCTATGGAAACGAATCACACTTAAAAACGTCCACTCTGGACGGACTTTGCCAGACATTTCTCGGCTCACCCATTGAAGAATCAATCGGCCTCACCCGATTCAGTGGAAAAGAGACCGACTTCAGAGCCGTTCGCGATGAAGTACAAACGGTCTCCATGTTCACCCCTTCGAAATTAGTGGTGGTTGAGAATGCTGATGATTTCGTCTCCGCAAATCGCCCGCAACTGGAAGCCTTTGCCGAGAATCCGGTCGGAAAATCGAAGCTTGTCATCGAGGTCAAGAAGTGGCCGGGTAACACAAAGCTCGCCAAGAAGATTGCGAAGACCGGACTTGCTATCGAATGTTCTGAATTAACTGGCGGCAAGCTTTCGTCCTGGCTCGTCATGCAGGCGAAAGAAGAATACGAAAAGCATTTAACGCGCGACGCTGCACAGTTAATGACGGAACTTGCCGGAACAGGTATGGGATTGCTGGACCAGGAGCTTCAGAAGCTCACTTCTTACGTCGGCGACCGTGAGAAAATTGGAGCGGAAGATGTCCGCACGCTGGTCGGAGGGTGGAAGGCAGAAACAACCTGGACCATGATCAACGCTGTCCGCGATGGTCAGACAGATTTGGCCCTCAATTGTTTGCAAAAACTGATGCATGCAGGCGAAGCCCCTCAGAAAATTCTCGGGGGGATGAACTACGTCTTCAAGAAAATCGCACTCGCGACAGAGCTGTCTCGACAAGGAAAAACACTCCCCGCAGCACTCAAAGAAGCCGGAGTCTTCTACAAAGAGATTGACGACGTCGAGAAGTACCTCCGTCGCATTCGCAGGCCCCGTGCAGAACGTATCCTCAACCGCCTGGCCCGGGCAGACTCAGACCTTAAAGGAAGAAGCCAACTTCCCCTACAGATGCAAATGGAACAACTGATCCTCTGGTTATCTGGGACAACCGAAGTCTAGAATATCTTTCGACTTAGCGCACAGGTTCTGCCTCGCAGCGAACAGCAACTTTAATGATGAAACGCGTTCTTCACGAGCACACGGTCGAGCAGCCTATGAAGGCATGAATGCGAACTTCAGGGGCACGAAAAACATTGAACATACATCGAAGCGGGCGAACACAGGGCTCGCTTTCTCACTCAATTCTTATCGGAGATCTCTGCAACTTTTCAGCCTGAGACTTTTCGAACTCGGTTGAACAAAGCATAATTCACATCAAACTCACTCGATGCAACAACACTTAAAAAAGGGCACAGCAATGCAGGATGATTGTGAAACGAGTCTTTCCATTAACTCTTACGACAGCAGTGGTGGAGTTTTTCAAAATGGGTACTGCATCTGGAAAGGGACGGTCCTCATCAGTTCCCACTGCAAAGATGGTTATAATTGCGGTGGAGGACCGCCAAAGGGCGTCAAAGTTCGATTCGAAGGCGAGTACTACAAAGTCGGCTGCTCGAAGTCTCCGACCAGCAAATAATGAGCAACACGGGCCTCGTGAATTGTTGTCATCGACGTGCTCAAGATGATGAGCACTCACCGAATTCACCTGCGATTTGCCAACGCGTACTCGACATAGCTGGCCTCCAGGAACCTCACTGGGGACAAGTGAAGCCGGACGCGTGCCTCGCATGTGGTGGCGAAACTGCAGCTTCACCGCAGTTTTTCAACAGCGTTCTGGCTTCCCTGCTGTACGAAGTTACGAGGAACATCGAACAACTGGGAGGAATCCCCGCTTGCGACCTCGCTCGTGCCAAGTCGTTAAAACAATACGCAGAAGCGGGGCTCCGTTCTCTCATCCCCCTCAAAGCACAAGTTACGAGAGTCTCTTCGACACCCCCAGAGAACGCTCCGGACGTCGAGTGTGATGTCGTCGTAAATCTAACACGGAACGAGCCTTTCGCTTCCGACTCACTTGAAAGTCTTTGCCAACAGCGAGGCTGCACTCCAACCCTTCACATTGTCTGTAACTCAAGAACAAGCGGTCAGGCTGCTGAAGAGTTCGCAGGCGACTTGAAGACTTCGCTTCATTTCTCGAAGACTCCCCTCTCTGAAATCGAAGCTGTTCACCTGGTCACCCCCAAGTGCTGCTCCGAATTCATTGCAATCCATTCACCGAACGCGATTGCCCGTCCGGACCGACTGCAGAGTGCAGTTCAAGCACTGGTGCAGCATCGGGGGGAAGTATTTGGTTCTGCGATGCTGACTCGACAGGGGGAAATTCCAGCCGAAACACCAACAATCGATTTTTGCCGAACAATCCCGGTCGAGACGCTGGTCTTTCGTCGCCCATCATTAATCGATTGCGGAGGAGTCGGGCAACTTGAAACAGATCATGATCTCGACCTGATGACCCGCTTCGTTTACGAACAACGTACGGTTGTACTGTCTGAAAAAATCACAGTCGAGTGCGACTCTCAATTTCAAACATCCCCCACCAGACAAGCGCCAAGGTACAAACTCGTCGAGAACCGGCTGAACCATCACGCTGTCGGGTTCCCGCAACAAGAGGCAGCCTCCTGCGATGTCGTACTCCCGTTTCGCGATCAACTTGAATTTGTCGACCAGGCAATCGAATCTGTCCTCCAGCAAGAAAATTGCGAGATCACACTTCACCTGATTGATGATGCCTCAAGACAATCGACAGAAGAGTTCTTTGAACGCTGGAGCCAATATTCGAATATCCGCCTGTACAGAAACAGAGAAAACCTGGGACAGTACACGTCATTCAACAATGCCCTGAAATACTGTGAGACAGATTTCGTTGCCATTCAGGATGGAGACGACATCAGCAACCCAGACCGAATTGCAACAGCAGTCAACAGCCTGCTTCTTGCAGGAGCAGATATTTTCTCTGCTTCGATTGAAATGTTTGGCGACAACTTTGAGCGAAGATCCAGCACACGCCACAACAAAAACAGATATCAACCTGTTCAGCCCGGATCACTCCGCACCGCAAAACTTCCGAGCAACTCAGCCACGCACTTTATTATCAACGGGGCTGCCGTGATGAAATTGGCGACTGTCCGGGAACTCGGTGGCTTCGCCGATTTTGGCTCGCCCGCACGGAATCGTGGCGGACTCGACACGGAGTTTTATCTCAGAGCTCTGCATTCGCGACGAGTGCGATTCTTCGTTTCAAAGCATCTCGCTGGAAAATATCGACGGCACGAAGCCTCAGCGACTCAAAGTCGTGTCACTGGTTTCGGAAGTTCATTACGGAACAAGAACCGAGAAGAAATTTTTCGGCGTCAGCAGATCTTCCTGAAGACTGAGTTTCAACCGAGCGACTTCGGAGCCTTGGGGCGCTACCAACATCTGACTCAACCACTGGGGTGACATCAATGGAGTTTGTGAGCTACGAGGAATTTCAGAAACTCGCGTCGACTGACAAATATTACCACCAATCACGTTGGGATCTCTATTCAAAAGTTCAGGAACTGCTCGCCGCATCGGGCGCCACTTCCGTCCTCGAACTTGGTGCTTATCGACTTCCTCTCGTCAAGGGGAGTGACACAATGGACCGGAATGACAAATTCTACCCCACCTACATTCAGGATGCCGGGGAGACACCTTGGGAAATCCCTGACGGTCACTACGACATGTTTGTGGCCCTGCAGGTTTGGGAACATCTCACAGGGCGACAGGTCGCAGCGTTTCAGGAAGTCAAAAGAATCGCACGCGAAGCCATCCTCAGTTTCCCTTATCGCTGGGACTGCCCAAAGAATCCATCTCACCACGCAATTACCGAAGAGACGATTGCAAGCTGGACGGAGGGCCAAATCCCCGAAGAAGTCATCGTGATTCCATCAACAAACAACCATCAGCGAATCATCTACCGCTTCGACTTCACCAAGACTAACAAACTCCGGAATGCGATTCTTAACAAGGAACAAACGCGAAAACAGTTTTGCGAAGAGTCGATCCAAACACTAAGAAGAGAACCTGCGGAATGCCGTTTCCGGACGAATGTTCATACGAAAGATGGACAGGAATTCGCTCGCTGCCAGTTTGTGGAGGATGTTTTTTCGAGTAACAACAACACAGTGACGACCTCTGTCTCGGAGAAAGCGTGCGAGGCATGCATACAGGAGCGGGAACCCTCCCCAGATTGCTGGAACTCCGTGGTCTCATCTTTGATTTTCTCGCAGACCCTCGAACTCGCCCCCCCCGAAGAGTTACCTAAGGAACTCAAATCAATCCTGAGGCAGGCGGAAAAAGGACTCCGTCTGGTGATCCGCGAACCTTCTCCCAAGCAAGTGGAGACGCGACATTTTGGAGACTGCGTCCACCTTGGCGAAAAGCGAGATTCTACAAATTCAGAGGTGAGGTTCAATTGCCTCCATCCGTTGCATACCGATGCCTCGGTTTCGCTATGCCTGCTCTGCCCGGAACATCGAAGCCAAGATTTCGATGATTCAAAATCCCTCTTGAATCGCCTGCCACTCGATCGAAAAGGGAATCCGGTAAAATCCTGGATGGTCGGAGTGACAACATCTCCACGTCGCACCCCGACTGTAAACCGGACTCTTGACAGCCTGC
The DNA here is from genome assembly GCF_048270125.1 of Thalassoglobus sp. NCBI lineage: Bacteria > Pseudomonadati > Planctomycetota > Planctomycetia > Planctomycetales > Planctomycetaceae > Thalassoglobus > Thalassoglobus sp. Next base: position 19,090 of record NZ_JBLWTN010000046.1, read on the forward strand.
GACGGGCGGGCTGGTCGTCGCCGTGGCTCTTTCTCGATTCTGCTGTCCAAATTGCTGAACGGCACGCTCACCTTCCGGTCACTTACCGAGAAGCTCAAACGGGAGCATGGCCGAATTACTTCCTATCACTGAGTGAACTCGTCATGCGGAATCCTGATGCTGATGCATACATGATCGTTCAGGACGATGCACAACTCACACACTCAGAAAATTTAAAGAAATACCTGGAACAGGTCTTATGGCCGCACGAGGACATCGGAGTCGTCTCACTATTCTGTTCGTCCGCGTACGATCGGGAAGAAGAGGGTTGGCACGAATTACGTGAACAGTGGGTCTGGGGTGCAGTCGCGATGATATTCTCAAACGCCAGCGCGTGGGATTTCATTACCGACAAAACAGTCATTGAGCACCGAAAAACAGGTCGCTTCAATGGAACTCGCAATATCGATGTCACCATTGGAAAGTGGCTGCAAAGAACAGAGAGGAAGATCCTGTACCCCGTGCCCAGCCTGTCAGCCCATATCGGAGAGAACAGCACCTTATGGGAAGAGGCACAGGCAGATGGAAAACGGCGGGCCAAAAAGCACATCCCATAAGCGATGACACAGAGGAGGGCCAAAAAAAGCAGAAACCAGGGAACGGATCGAAACCGTCCAATATCAGAGGAACCCAAAAGGCGATTTTGACCGATTTGGAAAACAAATACTGAGTTCTGATTTTTTTTGGACGAAGCTCCTTGACCGACGCGGCTCTGCGGCTAAGATAGTCCCATGTCGCCAGTTCATGTGTTTCTTGAGTTGGCGATTTTCTATCTCACAAAGCTCTCAAGTTCTTATTCATTGAGAAAGCTGTGAGTGACAACTCTCAAACGACGTAACTGAGAGTACTCGTGACAACACGAGGGAAACATTCTTCCACGAAGAGTGTGTTTCGTTAAACACCCACCAAGCAGTGGGTGAACGATCTTTGGCAATATGGTTGGTGAACGTTTTGTGATTTAACGTTTTGCGTTAAG
>NZ_JBLWTN010000047.1:0-17637 GCF_048270125.1 Thalassoglobus sp.
ACTCACACTTGCACCAAGCGTTCTGGCAACTCGGCTGCATGTTCACTATCCTCAAGGCGTTTTAGGACCGGTTCTAGAGAAATGCGTTCTTCACGGACACACGGTAGAGCAAACTGCTCTAGCCCCCGGTCGCCATTGACCGGGGGCTATCTCATTAAAACATACTGCAGAATCAGAAAGAACGAGAAATGGCAACGAAAAAAGTTGACTGGTACTACCGCAGATCTGGCTGCAACACTTGCAAAAAGATGGATGCTTTCCTCGAAGCGAACTCCATTGAAGCCAAAGAAACTGTCAGTGCAAACAAAGAAAGACTTGGCCCCGATGCAGCGATGGACCTTGCCAAAGAAGTGAGCAAAATCATTGCCGCCCGCGGAAAATCGGTTGTTGAATTCAAAACAAAAGAGGCTGATCAGGAACTTTTGAAAAAACATCTTGTTGGCCCGACCGGGAATTTGCGGTCACCTGTCATACGCAAAGGAAAAACGTTATTCGTCGGCTTCAACGAGGAAGCTTTCACCGGAACGCTTTCATAGTCCATCAATGCAAGCGTTTCAGATTTAGCCGGACACTTCAGAAAATCAGAGTAGTTTCGTGCTTCTTGTGCTCGTGGAGAGAGCATTTATTCAGAAACTCGCACATCTTCACGAGGCAGAACCTGCAAATTAATTCGAGAGATGCTCTAGAAAGGTTGAAGTTCTCCGGAGGAAACACCATGTCCAACTCCACCGAATTCGAAGTTTTCTACGACGGAGATTGCCCACTCTGTAAACGGGAGATCAATCTCCTGAAACGCTGGGACAAGCAGCAGCGTATCCAGTTCACAAACATTGCTGCCGAGGACTTCTCGGCTGAAGAAATCGGCATTCCCTTTGAAGATCTCATGGCTGAAATTTACGGACGTTTACCCGATGGGTCGACCGTCAAAGGTGTCGAAGTCTTTCGCCAACTCTACTCCGCAGTCGGCTTCTCATGGCTTGTCGGTCTCAGCAGAATTCCCGGAATTTCGCACCTGCTGAATTTCGGATACCGCGTCTTTGCTCGAAACAGATTACGATTCACGGGCCGTTGCAATAAAGAAAGTTGTGAAGTTTGAAAACCACCTTTTTATCGGACACGTTCACCTGACGCATGAAGTGTCCGGCAAAGCGAGTGTTTCTTGAACTCATCTCGCAATCTTGAGTCGTTTTTCGAATCATGCCGAATCGCTGGTCAGATTCTTCTAGAGCATCTTTCGAATTGGTTTGCAGGTTTTGCCTCGTGGCGAACAGCGATTCTATTGACGAAACGCGTTCTTCACGGGCACACGGTAGAGCAAACTGCTCTAATCAACTGGCACAATTTGCTGGATCGAATGTTAAGCTGCGGCGACTTTTCCGGAAGTAGCGTAAATTCCGCTTGAAACAATCATACCGGCGTTCTTTCACTTGAACTCAAATCTCTCTCCGTCCGAAACCAAAGGACTAAAGGGCTTAAGCTGTTGAGCCAGAGATTCGAGACTCCCAAGGGAAAGAAACATGACGTTTCGTCCAAGTATGAAGTCACTGAAAGCATTTGCCGCTGCAGCTTTTGCATCCGCTGCAATGTTTGGATCATCTGTACAGGCAGAACATATTGACTGGAATTTCCTGCAGGAATCTCCAGTCAGATTTGAAACTCATAGCTCTGTCGGCAACCAACCGGGCGTGAGGCGAGGCTATCAACGGACGGGGGCGTTTATTTCCGTCTTTGAGGACAGCTCAAGTCTTCTGTTCATCGATGCTGGCGGAAACGTCAACTACGACTCTGGAAACTGGAGTGGAAATGTCGGCCTTGGCTATCGTCAGGATGTCGGCGCTGCGGTCCTTGGTGGAAACGCCTACTACAACTATCGAGAGTACAGTAACGGATTCGTCGATCACAACTTCTCAACGCTCGGCTTTGGTGCGGAAGCACTGATGTACGACTGGGCTGTCCGATCAAACGCCTTCTTCAGCGTGGATGGCCGCGAATCGAATGGACGGACTGCGTTCGCGATCCCGGGCGGGCCGGACTATGTTCCGGAAGCCGGTGCTTCGATGGGAGTGCAAAACATTCGACTGGCGACGCAAACGGAAAATTTCGACGAAGCACTCGATGGATTCGATCTCTCCATCGCCCGTAAGTTCTACCAAGCTCGCACAGAAGTCGGTGCTGGAGCTTATTACTTGTCTGCTGGTGGCGGTCCCAGCACTTGGGGAGTCAGCGGAACTGTCGAAACGTGGATCACCTCGAACATCTCCGGAAACATCAATGTTTCCAGCGATAATCTCTTCGACACTACGGTCTTCGGTGGCGTCTCCATGTATTTTGGTGGACGAAACATCGATGTCGATTCTCGCAGCCACACTGTCGAGTCACGATTGTGGTCACGTGTCCAACGTCGTCAGGTCGCCCCGGTCCTCAATTACACAAACGCTGCTCCTGACCTGCTTGCATCGAATCCCGATACAGGTGATTTAATTTCTGTGGTTCAACTTGCCGACATGGATGACATCGTCGCCGCTCCTGGACTCATGGAAGCTGATGGCGATTTCGTCGATATCATTCTGGCCGACCCTGATGCAACGTTTGCCCCGATGACAACCATTGCACTGAATGATGGGCAACGCTTACTTTCCGCTCACATCTTTCACGATGTCGACACAACCGAATTTGGCCTGATCCAACTTCCTGAAACTGACCTTGGTGGAATGCCTGCGATGATCTCCGGTGCTCCGGGCATCGACGTCATCACCCTGGCTGACAACAACGAAGTCTCTGGCTTCTCAATTGTTGCTTCAGGTGACAACAACGCCGCGATCTTCGGCTCGGATGTGACTGCCTACAATATTAATCGCAACACGATCGTTGGAATTTTAGGCGCAGAAGATGGTATCGAAATAGATTCGAGTGGCCTCGCCGCTGTGTCGGGCAGAATCGTCGACAATAAGATTTCCGGGTTTGTTGATGACGGTGTGAATCTTCACGGAGTCGACATCGCTGTCGATTTCTTACGGAACGAGATCACCGGAAACATGGGAGACGGGATCGACATTGACGGAACCGGCGACTTCAGCGGTCTCGTCATGGGCAATACGCTCAGCAAGAGTGGAGAGAACGGTCTTGATCTCGACGCCATGACAATTTCTGGAAGCATCATCGACAACACTGCCAACGAAAACATTGAAAATGGATTCGCTATCGAAGTCGACAATGTGCTGGCGGGCAACATCCTGACGATCACCGATAACACAACGAACCTCAATGGAATCGATGGCATTTCAGTCATCTTTAATGGAGACATCGATTCAGAAGTGTTCATTGACGACAACACGGCTGACGCCAACCTGGGCGATGGGATTTCTGTTGTTTCCAACGGCATGGGTGACATTCTCGGAGCGATCACCAACAACACCACTAACGGCAACGACCCCGGAATCTTCATTCAGTCGAACGATGCTGCCAGTAACATCTTCCTGGACATCATCGGCAACCTGTCCGGTGGAAACGATGAGGAAGGGATTCTGATCGATGCCGCGAACGACTTCACCGGATTGATCAAAGGGAACATCGCCAGCTTAAACGGTGATGACGGAATGCGCATCGACGCGGGTAACGATGTCGTCGCTGAGTTTGTCGACAACATCTTTATGATGAACGACCAGGACGGTTTGGATATCAACGCCGGAAACATCGCTGACGTGACCGCAATCGGGAATCTCATTAACAACAATGACAGCGAAGGCTTTGAAATCAATTCTGGTGCAGAAGCGATTGTCATCGTCAGGGACAACGAGCTCAACGACAATGATGCAGAAGGTCTTCAGATCATCGCCGGAACTAGTGCAGATGTCACGATCACCGACAACACCGCAGATGGCAACGGCGACGATGGCGTTCTGATTCAGGCCAATGGCGGAGCGATGGGCGATGTCACAGGTGAGATTCGCGACAACTTCTTTGACAACAACGGGAACTCTGGACTCGTCATTACTGCTGACAATGACATTGTCGTCGACATTATTGACAACAGTTTGACCTCCAACTGGCAAGATGGTGCTGACATCAACGCTGGTCAAGATTTCATGGGGATGATCACTGGAAACAACTTTGACGACCAGGATCGCGACAATGGTCTGGAGCTCGATGCCGTCCGTGACATCTTCGCCACGATCGCGATGAACAGCTTTAACAACAACGACAACGACGGTGCCGACATCACTGCGGGTCGAGACTTCATCGGTAGCTTTACCATGAACTCCTTCGACAACGACAACCATGACCCAGACAGCGACGGCCTCCAGCTTGATGCTGGTCGCGACGTACTTGCCGACTTCACGACAAACACATTTGTCAACAACGATGAAGATGGTGCAGAAATCGTCGCAGGCAGAGACTTCGATGGTGAGGTGACTGGCAACACATTCTCCGGCAACGACCTTGCTGGTCTCTCAATTGCTGCTGACAACGACATCGATGGTCTCTTCGACAATAACCTTGTCTTCGGCAACGGTGGCAGCGGCCTCAAGCTTCAGGCGGATGCTAATGGCGGCGGAGTCGGTGACTTCAACGCGATCGTTTCGAACAACATCGTCGGCTTCGATGCAATGATGATGGCAGATGGAAATGGTGGCGACGGGATCTTCATCGGTGGTGAAAACATCTTGGGCGACGTCACCGGAAACGTTTCATCACACAGCACGACCTCTAGCGGTTTGGTGATCACCGCTGCGAATAACATCTCAGGCTTGATTGATGACAATGCTGCAAACGGAAATGCGATGAGCGGAATCGTCATCACTGCCGATGCAGATGGCAACAACGCTGGTGACGTCTCTTCAATCATCTCCAACAACACCGCTGGCATCGCCGGCAACGGCAATGGAGAGAATGGAATTTTGATTCGTGGTGAAAATATTCGTGGATCGATTCTCAATAACATCGCCAACGGAAACGGTACTGGGATCGTCGGAAGCGGAATTGTTGTCGAGGGAGTTTCCATCGGGACTGCAATGAGCTCGCTCATTGTCGATGGCAACACCGCTGGGGTAGACGGCATGATGGCAACCGGCAACGCGGACTTCGGAATCCGAATCGTTTCGGACGGTGACATTTTCACAACCGTGAACAACAATGACACCCACCACAACAGAAGTGGTCTCACAGTTGTGACACCCACTGGAACAATCACCGGAGACATCACAAATAACCGTGCGAACAATAATGACATGAACGGTGTCCGCGTGACCGGCTTGCCACTGTTCACCAGTTTCGTTGGCGATGTGACCGGCAACACTGGAAATGGAAACGGGTTGGCCGGAGTCCGCATCGACAACCTGTTAGACATTAACAGTAATCTCACAGGTAATATTGCCAACGGAAACCTGGTCGGAATTTTTGTCGAAGCTGACAACGACTTCACTGGAAATGTGGGCGACGTGATGAACGCGATGCTGGGCAACACCGCCAACATGAATGGTGACGATGGAATCTACTTCGAGATCGGTAACGATTTCACCGGAGACTTCGTAAACAACACCGCCACCGACAACACCGCGTTTGACTACAATACGACTGCGGGTGGAACAGTCACAGGCACCGTTTCGCCAAACACATCCACATCCAACGCAGCTGGCGATTTCAACGGAAACATCGCCACTCCGTAAAATTGCTGTTCGCCAAGAGCAGAGCGCGAACACCAATTCGATCAATGCAGAAGAGTCACTCTGACAATACTGCACCCAACAGACGAGAGTGTTAAAAGCCTGAGTGGCACGGTCGAACTTCGACCGTGCCACTTTTTTTATGGTAGTATCATTCCATTATGGGAACGTCACGCATAGAAAATGCTCGATAAGTACAAATCTCACATCAGGCATTATGGATCACAAAGCTGAGAGCAACCCGAATCGAGGCTGTCAATCTCCAGAGACGTGGATCTTGAGTCGGTTTCCAATCTGTTCAAATTCCATGAAAGCTCCTTTCCAACCTCATGAAGAGGGGATAAAATTCCAGTTGTCGCGTCGAACTTTGATGTCTCCAATTTGTTGAGGCTCCCGAGACCACAGACCCCCCATACGTGCGACTGGGGAACAAAACTGAAAACACATCGAAAGGAGCTCCTATTTTCTTCGATGCTCCATTTCCTGGTCGTTTTCAGTGAACCGAATCCTATGACACCCGCTCCAAGACATCCCTGAGTTCAAAGAGACCTGTTTGATATCAGGAAGTTTCGTAACCGGCTGCATTGTGCCCTGTTCTGTCTGTGAAATTCTTATTGGCCAACTGAATGTCCCACGCGACTGCGACAATTCCACTACTTCATCCCGATGAAGCACGCCTGCTTTTTGGACCAGGCGATAGCCATCTCCGCCAAATTCGAGAATCCCTCGGTGCAACAATCGTGTTACGCGGGGATACAATTGTTCTCGAGGGGACGGATGAACAAGTTGAAAGCACCAGCGGTGCCTTCAAACAGCTCCGGGAAACCATCAAACGGGATGGAATCGCTCACGATGCCGTCGTTCGTCGGATCCTGGAGCGGGGAAATTCGACAGTTCCTGTCACTGCCGAATCCATCGATCTGTTTGAAAAAGCCAAACGCATCCAGCCCAAGTCGGAAGGACAAAAGAAGTACGTCGATACGATTCGCAAAGAAGATCTCATTTTCTGCAAAGGCCCTGCCGGTTGTGGGAAAACCTACCTTGCAGTGGCGATGGCTTTGAATGCGTTACGTTCCGAAAAGGTCCGCCGCATTGTCCTTGTACGGCCAGCGGTAGAAGCTGGGGAGAAGCTGGGCTTCCTCCCGGGAGACATGATGGCCAAGGTGAATCCGTACTTGCGTCCGCTCGTCGATGCCATGAACGACATGCTCAACTTTGAGCAGGTCCGCCTGTATATGGAAAACGATGTCGTCGAGATCGCTCCGTTAGCATTCATGCGAGGCCGAACCCTCAACGACACTTTCATCATTCTTGATGAAGCACAAAATACGACGATCACCCAAATGAAAATGTTCCTCACCCGCATGGGAGAAGGTTCAAAGATAGTAGTGACAGGAGACGCCACACAATCCGATCTGCCTGGGGACGTTCAGTCAGGACTTGACGATGCAATCCGTCGTCTGGGTCAGATTCGAGGTGTCGGTGTCGTGGAACTTTCTGGTTCGGATATTGTCCGGCATCGCCTGGTCCGAGAAATCGTACAGGCGTATGAAGAACCATCTCATTCCAATCGAATCTCGAAATCATAAACGAAGGAACCACTTGTTATGATTCAATCATAACAAGGACATCGCCATGTTTGGTTTTGGTCAAAAACGTCGTCGCGTTTCAAGATCGGTCGGTCTAAGCCGTCCGGAAACGCTCCGTTCGCGCCTGCTGAATCTGCTCCACAATCAAAGCTTGCAACTTCGATTCGGGATTTCGATGGTTGCGATCGTCTTATTGATGGTTGCGCTCCAATCCTGGAAAGCCCCGTTTTCGTATCGACAGGGTGACTATGCCGAACATGGCATCGCTGCCAAAATCGAATTTGAACGTATCGATATCGAAGGGACCGAACTCGCCAAGCAACGGGCTGAAGATGCCGTCCCACTTGTGTTTCGAAATGACCCGCGAGCTTTGGAATCACTCCCGGAAGAACTGCGAGCGTCGCTGGGAGAACTCGCTGCCGTTCAATCTGTCGATCAGGTCAGCTTACGAACACGAAGTGACTTCGGACTGATCGATCCAGCCACCGACGAAGAGAAGAACATCCAGGCCGCCGCGTGGTACGATGTCGGTTCTCCCAAAGAACGATTTGCGATTCTCCGGGCTGCCATTGTTGGCCCAGACATGAAAATGGCGGAGACCCGTATCGAGTCGATGGTCGATGAGTTTGGAGAATTCATCCAGCCGATTATGGATACTGGCATCATCTCTGCCGAAGTCGTCCGCAAGCGTGATATCACTCCCGACAAAAGACTGTTGATTGTCAAAGAGGATGACGACCTCGAAACCGGGCGCACTGTCCTTCTTCCTCGCGTTCGTTTGCAGGATCAATTGAACGAAGCGGGGCAAATGGGCTACTCATGGGAAATCTTCCATACCCTGAAACCGGAAATTCGGCCAGCGATCGTCAACTGGCTTCTTGAGCGAGTCTCGCCCACATTACGGTACGACCAAGCTGCAACCACGACTGAAAAGGCCTTCGCTCGCGATCAGGTCGACCCTCGGCTTGAGCGATACATGAAAGGGGATCTGCTCGTCAATCCTCAAGAAGTGATCGATGAAAAGAGGTTGGCCTTACTCGAGGATGAGTACAAAGCAGCTGAAAAAGAAATCGGCAACGGAGCCCGATTGACACGGATGGGCGTCGTTCTGGTGATGATCCTTGTGCTCACCTTGCTCAACGGTTTTTACATCATCAAAAATGAGCCCCGGATCGCTAATGACGAACGCTACCTGATCACGTTCTGGGTTGCCATTATTGCGACAGCTTACATCGGTCGCATCGTCTCGTTCGATCCGCTCCGCGCCGAGATCGTCCCTTTAATGACAACGGTCTTGCTGCTTTCAGTTGCTTACAACCAAATTCTGGCGACCATCACCGCGTTTTCGCTGGCGCTGCTGCTCACCATGTCAACGACCGGGCAATTCAATCAGTTCCTGGTTTTAATGTCGACAGTTACCGCTGCAATCATTCCACTGAAACGTGTTTCGTCGCGATCAACACTCATCAAAACAAGTTCGCTTTCCGCCCTCACCTATTTTGTCGTGGGTTGTGGTATTGCCATCATCGAAAATCAATCGATCAGCGAAGTGCTGCAAGATACACAGTTTCTGGTGATGAACGCTAAAGGGGCCGTTCTCTGTCTCGTCGCGGGGTATCTCGTCGCTGGCAGTTTGCCATTTATCGAAAACGCATTCGGTGTCGTCACCGACATGACGCTCCTCGAACTCAGCGACCCATCCCATCCGCTGTTACAGGATCTCGTTCGCCGCGCTCCGGGTACTTACAACCACTCGATCGCTGTCTCCAGTATTGCCGAGACAGCTGCCGAGCGAATCGGTGCGAATGGCCTTCTCGCGCGTGTGGGCGCGTACTTCCATGACATCGGCAAAATGCTGAAGCCGCAGTATTTCATCGAGAACATTCAAGACAGTTCACAGAGCCTTCACAATCAACTGAACCCGGCGATGAGTACACTCATCATTATTGGGCATGTCAAAGATGGGGTTGATTTAGCCAAGCAATATGGACTTCCTCAGCCGTTGATCGACTTTATCGAACAACACCACGGAACGACTCTGGTTGAATATTTTTTCCGGGAAGCGACAAAGCAAGTCGAAGGACAACCCGACCACAAAACGGACGCTGAAGAAGCTTCCTTCCGGTATCCCGGTCCGAAGCCACAAACGCCCGAAACCGGCGTCATGATGATTGCAGATGCTTGCGAAAGTGCATGCCGCACACTCACCGAGCCAACACCAAAACGGATCGAATCACTCGTCGACGGGATCGTCATGCGACGCCTCCTGGATGGCCAGTTCGACGAGTGCAAACTGAACATGTCCGACATCCGCAAGATTCAGGATTCCGTGATTAAATCTCTGATCGGAATTTATCACGGACGAATCAAATACCCCGATGCCCCCGATTCCAAAAAAAAGAATGATGTTCGAGATCCATCTGTCAAACAACCAACAGTTACTGCCAGTCCGTGATTCTCTTATCCATGACGCAGTTTCCCAAACGTTGACAGCACAAAACGTCGCAAGTGCAGAGATCGTTGTCGCTCTGGTTGATGACAAATCGATTCACACCGTCAATCGGGAACACCTGCAACACGACTATCCGACGGACGTCATCAGTTTCCTCTACGAGTCCAGCTGCGGTGCAACGAACGAGGATTCTGAGCCGTTACTCAGAGGATCAGAATCACACCTCGACGGAGAACTCGTCATCAGTACGGAAACAGCAATTCGCGAATCCACGACGTACCAGTGGGACCCACTCGACGAATTACGATTGTATATCGTTCATGGGCTCCTTCACTTGTGCGGATATGACGATCAAACTGATTCAGAACAAGAGATCATGCGGCAACGAGAGCAAGCGATCTTGAAATTCTGGAACCTCACGCCACACTACACTTAAAGAGAAGCACCAATCGAGGTTGCGCGACCTCGATTGAATCACTTCCGAACCTTGGTTGCGTATGCATCGTGCGCTACGCTCTGAACCCTATTAAAAATCGATAAAACGTGGTTAACCCGATTCTCATTGTCAGTTGTTTTTTGCTGAGCATCTTTTTCTCAGTTGTCAGTGAAAGTCTGCGCAATTTTCTGCGTTCGCGATTGGCATTCGTTTGTCGACTTCAAAAGAACGATGAACGCTTCGGCATTATTCTTCGGGACGACGAAGTCGCAGTTCAAGTTGCCGAAACACTCCGCTTTGTGACGCTTTGCATTGCCCTGCTGCTCGGTTCAATTGAACGCTATCACGGTGTTGAAGTCATCACCAATTCGATGATCTGGTCAGACGTGGCCCTGGTTTCATTCGGAATCTGGATCTGCCTGTGGGTCCTCCCCTGGACAATATCCAGAGTTGTCGCGGAGCATTTACTCTTCCATACCTGGCCCGTTATCGCTGTTGTCATTCGTCTTTCGAATCCCCTGCTGGCGGTCAGCCAAAGAGTCGACACATTCGTCCACCGCATGGCAGGCCGACAAGACCCCACTCCAGAAAACATTGAAACCCTTACTGAAGAAATTCAAAGCGTGGTTGATGAGGGTGAACGAGAAGGCATCCTCGAGTCTCGCGCAGGGAAGATGATTCACCGTGTTATGGAGCTGCGTCAAGAAGACGTTCGCGCGGTCATGACTCCTCGGACCGACATTATTTCGATCCAGGCCGAAGCTTCTCTGGGAGAAGCGCGCGTTCAACTCCTCGAAGCGGGACACTCACGTATCCCAGTTGTTGAAGGCTCTGCCGACAATATCATCGGAATCTTGTATGCCCGAGACTTGCTGGAACATATCGGAAACGGAAACGATGCAGCCTCACTAAAAGAAATTGTCCGTGGAGCTTTTTACGTTCCGGAAACGAACTCTATCGACACGCTGCTCAACCGCATGAAGCAGGAGCGTTTGCACTTGGCAATCGTGCTTGATGAGTATGGCGGAGTCACCGGGCTCGTCACACTTGAAGATATCCTCGAAGAGATCGTGGGGGAAATTGCAGACGAGTTTGATGAACATGAAGACGACCGCATCGAGTGGCTCGATCCACATACTCTATTGATCGATGCGAGAATGCACATCGATGAGATGAACGACATGTTCGATCTCGAACTTCCGGAAGACCGAGACTTCGACACTCTTGGTGGACTCGTCTTTTCTGAACTGGAACGTGTCCCCAAATCAGGAGAACGCTTCGACTGGAACGGAATTCAATTTACGGTCCTTGAGGCGACGGAACGGAAAATCATTCGTATCCAACTCTATAGCCCCGTCGCCTGGCCAACTGTCGAAGAAGTCCCTCTGCAAGCCGACTCTCAAAACGCTGGCGATCAAGCTCCATTTCGCCTCATCCGCGAAGAACCTTCCGCTGAAGAACGAGCCTCTTAGAGCATTTTCAATGCTTTTCGTGCCCGTGAAGATCACTTTCATGACTCCATTAGCTGCTCGCCACGAGGCTGTACGTAAAGACCAAGATTGAAGTTGCTATAGAGCATTTTCAATGCTTGTCGTACCCATGAAGATCACTTTCATGACCTCCATTGGCTGCTCGCCACGAGGCTGTACGTAAAGATCAAGATTGGGATTTGCGCTAACTCAAGACCGATCACTCGTCTACAGCATCTTTCGAATTGGTTTGCAGGTTCTGCCTCGTGGCGAACAGCATTTTTACTGGGAAAATGCGTTCTTCACGGGCACACGGTAGAGCAAACTGCTCTATTCTGAAGGCTTGGTGAGTCGTAATAACCGTTCTCAACGACAGATCGCCTCGCCAATATTTTTTACTACCCTGAATCTTGGATCACTTTGGCTTTTTTTCGTCAGCAAAGAGTACTTTTCACGTGAAAGCCTGCTCCTTTTCAAGAAACTGGGCTCGAAACTCACTGATAAAAACAATCGAAAACTGCGAAATTTGCGCGTGATCTGTTGCGATTCTTCTCGCCTGAGAGCGTAAGTGTGAGTTGTCGAGTATGGTGATGCGCTAAGATTGGCACAATTGGGGAATCGAATCGTGGAAGAACTTCTAGCATTTTTGGCGTTCATTCTTCTCATCGGCGTCTTCGTAATTCCACTGATCATCCTGGCCCGAATCAAATCGCTCAAAGAACATCAAGAAACATTCGAACGCCGAATGGCTAAAGCTCTTCATGATCTTCGAGATCATTTCGATGGGAAACTCTCCCATCCGCCTGATTTGCCACCTCTCAAGAAAGAAGATACTCAAAAATCGGCACATCAGCTCCCGCACGTCTCGCAACCGCAAGTTCGTGAATCCGATCCTGATCGCGAGCCTCCCAAGCCGGTCAGGCCTGTCGAACACTCCAAAGCAGAGGCCACTTCAGCTGAAACACCTCTCAAGGAAACTCCAACCGAACAGAGAGAGACTCCCCCCAAGGTTGCGACATTCAAACCTGTTCCACAGCCACAACCGCGTGAGCCAAGCCGGTTTGAAGCCGCTGCCAAAGAGGTCATGGGGAAAATCTGGAATTGGATCATTGTCGGTGAAGAACACATGCCCAAAGGGGTCTCTACAGAATTCGCAATTGCCAGCCAGTGGCTGTTACGTCTTGGGATCTTGCTGCTTGTCTTCGGTATCGGATTCTTTTTGAAGTACTCCGTCGAACACGATTTGATCAGTCCAGTTGGTCGTGTCGGAATGGCTGTCGTAGCTGGACTTGGTCTTTTGATTGGTGGAACGCGATTGTTGCTGGGACAGTTCCGACTCATCGGTCAGGGGCTCATGGGAGCAGGTATTGTCGCTCTTTATCTGGCTGCATTTGCGTCACACGGATTTTATCATCTGGTGGAAATGCCAGTCGCCTTCGCAGCCATGATTGTCATCACAACGCTCAGCGGTTGGGTTGCAGTTCGTTTTCGTTCTCTACTGGTCGCCATCATCGGAGTGTTAGGAGGTTACGGGACACCGATTCTTCTCTCGACTGGCGACGTCAACCTGCTCGGCTTATACGGTTACATGACGATCCTGGCAGTGGGTGTTTTGTCGGTCTGTCGATGGAGGGACTGGCCGCTCCTCAGTTATCTTGCAATAGCATGCCATTACTCACTTTTCATCATGGGGTTGAAGGATTACCAGACGGTAAATTTCTGGGAAGTCATGCCGTTTCTGACGGTCAACTTTGTCACCTTCTCGACAATGGTTTTCATTTACAATTTGCGAATGAAACAGAAATCGAACCTGCTCGATGTCCTGGTTCTGTTCGCCAACGCGGGCCTCTATTTCTCAATCGGATATTGGCTGGTTGAAGGTGCTTTTACTCGTGAGTGGGTGGCCAGCATTTCTCTGGGTCTGGCAGTCTTCTATGCAGCTCACGTTTACTACGCCCTCATCAAGAAGGTTCTTGACCGTGAATTAATGACCAGCTTTCTTGGGCTGTCTGCATTCTTTGTTGCGATCACCATGCCGATCTTGCTTTCATCAGAATGGATCACGGTGAGTTGGTCACTTCAAGCCCTCGTCGTGCTGTGGATCGCTGGAAAGTTGAATAGCCACTTCCTGCGTCATGCTGCATATGCCCTGTATGCAATTGTTCTGTTCCGCGTTGGATTTGTCGACTTGCCTAACAGTTACCTCGACCGAACCAGTTCCCCCCTCGACTGGAACGACTACGCCTTTGGTATGCTCGAACGGTTCATTCAGTTCGGTCTTCCGATCACTACGCTTGGCTTGGCGCACCGGATTTTGGATAAGGATCTCGGCGAGGAGGGTCGGATTATGGATCGAGCGAATGACATCTCCGACTGGGTCCGCGAAAACAGTGCGATGCGACTGGCGATGTTCTCCGGCATCGGAATGTTGTTTCTCTACCTGCAACTTGAATTCAACACCGTCTTTGGTGATCTTCTTCCACTGATTAAGATGCCGATGCTCACCGTCATATGGGTCGGGATGTGCTTGTTCCTCGTGTACGAACTTCTCAACAAACCGAGTGCGATTCTCAAAGGAGTACTGTTCTGCTTTATCGCAGGAACAATGCTCAAGCTCTTTTTGTTCGACCTGAATTCATGGCACTTGAACAACAACTTTTTGTATCGGGGAGATCAGTACATTTTCGCAGAGGGCTTGATGCGGTTTCTCGACTTTGGCGTGATCATCGGCTTTCTCGTCTTTGCCGGATCTCTCTTTCGCGGAAGGAGTGATGACGTTTCGCTCTCTCAACAGTTACCTTGGATCGCGACTGGATTACTGTTTGTCTTTTCCACATTGGAACTGAACACCTTCCTGTATCACTTCATTCCCGATCTGCGAGCGGGTGGAATTTCGATCCTCTGGACGGTCTTTGCCCTCTCAATGTTGTTGCATGGGATTCAACAGAATCGCCGCAACTCTCGCTACGCCGGACTGATCCTGTTCGTCATCGTGGCATTCAAAGTGTTTCTGTTCGATCTCGATTCGCTCGATCAGATATACCGTATCGTCGCCTTTATCCTGCTCGGAATTCTCGTGCTGTGTGGTTCCTTCCTATACTTGAAATATCGTTCGACCTTTATCACTGAAGACGAGAACACGGAAATGACTCATGAATAAAACGTGCCTCTTCCTCGCCCTGCTCATTGCCATTCCAGCAATTGGTGATGAACATCAGCTGAGACTTCAGTGGTCTCGCGAGATCGATACAAGTTCCCTCAAAGAAGAGGAACTGGTTGCCGTTCCTCTCGACTCCGATGTTTACCAGAAGACTCAAGACTCCCTGGAGGACGTCGCAATCCAGGATTCAACTGGAGAGTTGGTCCCGTTTCTCATTCGAAAACAAAAGAAAGAAAGTTCTCACAAGGTCACAAAAACGTGGTCTGCAAAAAACATTTCGCTCAAACCTGTCAAAGAGGTTGGTCTCGAAATCCGTTTCGAACTCAACAAAGACGACCCACAACTGGACGGAATCACCATCCTTACTCCATTGAAGAATTTTGAGCAGAGCGTCCAAGTCTTTGCGATTGATGATTCGGGAACAGAAACGAACATCGTGAATGACGCGGTGATCTTTGATTATTCACGCTACATGGATGTCAGAAACATACGCATTCCGATTGCGCGCTCTGCAGCACGCCGCTTTCTCGTCACAATTGATCAACCAACGAACCAGCAACAATCACAACTGCTTGAACTCACAAAAACACTCCGCGGCGATGAGGAACTTTCCCGAACAATTCGCACGACGATTGAGGACCGGGCATTTCGCATCGACGGCATTCAACTCTGGAGAGACGAAACCGAAACGACGCATCACGTGATTGATGATCTTCCTTATCAACTCGTCGAAACGAAAATTTCTGAGGACAAAGAGACTCAAGAAAGCATTATTGACATTGTCACAAACGGGGAACCGCTCACGGAACTTTCTATCGAGACACCATCACGAAACTTTCAACGAAGCGCAACGCTCTTTCAAATTGAAACCCTCAATAGTGGTACCGAAGAGCTTCAGCAGCTTGCCAATCACTCATTGAAACGGTTTGAATTTCGGCATCTCCACGAGGAACAACTCTCTCTAAAATTTCAGCCAACGCGGCATCGGCACATGCGTCTGATCATCAAGAACCAGGACAGTCCTCCGTTGGAGTTCCAAAAAATTAATGCGTACGGAAACGTCGACGAAGTGGTCTTCATCGCTGATGCAAATCAGAAGTATTCGCTGCTGTATGGAGATGAAACTCATCAGCAGGAAAAGCTCGACACAGCTGCGATCCAGGCAGCCCTCTCCAAAAACATCCCGACAGTCACTGTCTCCATCGGATCTCCGGTTGAGCGTGATGTGTCAGCGATCCCTCTTGCTCCGGTCGACTTTCGATCACTCCTGAACAATCCATTCTTGATCGGTACGATCGTACTCGTCATGCTCAGTCTCCTCATTCGCTTACTGTACACTGCTGCTCAGAAGATCGAAGCGGTGACGGAGAACGAAAATAACACTGACGAACGGGAGACAACATTGTGAAACTGTTTTTTGCTATTGCCAGCTGTACTCTTTCAATTTCCGCTTCGGCTGCGCATCCGCAAGCCGCGAAGAACGTAACAAGCTTGACCAACAAGGCGGTCACATATCGTGTTCCCAAGGAGCATTACGTCACGTTGAAGGCGGCGGAGATCACAGCAATCATTGTCGACAATGAAGCTGTCGACATCCCTGAACTGCCGGGACACAAAGCGGGATACAATGGGGTCGCCTCGCTGAAGCATCGCAAGAATGGAGAAAACCTGTTTGTCCCTAACTACGCCGGTCTTAACTTTGAACATATTCACGACGGAACCAAAGAGAACCTCATCGAAAAATTCGAACCGCGAAAATTCCCAATGGAACTGCGAGTGATTGATGCTTCGACCGTTGAACTTTATCAGGCTGCAACCGGGAATTTTCAACTCGAAAGCTGTGGCCGGTACCACCTGAAGCAGGACGGCACAATTGAGTACACATTCGAGTGCATCCCACGAGCGGAGACTTTTCAGCACGGCTACATTGGGCTTTTCTGGGCGAGCTACATTAATGCCCCCGAGGACAAAGCGATCTACTTTCAGGGCGAACCGGTCGACGGTGGATCACCAAGACTGATCCGAGCCGTTACGCCTCAACATGGTGTGGAATCCGTTCATGTCGCAAAAGGAACAACCCGGTTCCCGAAGGTCAATGAGGACTTCCCGCTCACTCTTGTGCTGAATCGCTCAAAGTTTGTCTACACCGAGGCGAGTTATTACGGACTCCGCGATGACCTGGCTTTCACACAAACATTTCCTGACAGCAAAAATCTCTATATGGTCCAGTCCCCTTCAGGTGGCGGACAAGGAAACCCAGCTTGGGACTTCGAATGGTTCATTCCGGACTACAAAGTCGGAGAAGCTTATGGAATGACGATGACTGCCACTTACGGACCACTCAACAACTAAAGCAACTTTTCAAAAGCTGCACGAATGCTGTGCCCCTGAAGCTCACTTTCACGACACTTAATTTTCGATCACTCCGATATACGGAAGGTTTCGATATTCTCCGTTGTAGTCGAGACCGTAACCGACGACGAATTCATCGGGGATGTCGAAACAGTAATAGTCGGGAACCAAATCGACTTGTGTACGGGACTTTTTCCAAAGCAGAACCGCCGAACGAATTCGTTTCGGCTCAAACAGTTCGAGCTGTTCCGAGATGCGGCTGAGTGTTTGCCCCGTGTCGAAAATGTCGTCAACAAGCAAGACGTCGCGACCTCGAATCTCTGGCAGAAAATCGAGATTGATTCGCAACTCACCCGCTTCGGTTGTTTTTCCTCGATAGCTGGAAGCTTGAACTAAACCGAGTTGATGCGGCACTTCGATTCGCCGCATCAAGTCGGTCACTAGAGCATCTTCAGGTTTGGTTTGCAGTGTAGCCGCAGGAGTGAATGTAATTCAAACATTCTTGGGGACTGAACT
>NZ_JBLWTN010000048.1:0-17221 GCF_048270125.1 Thalassoglobus sp.
ACCGTGTGCCCGTGAAGAACGCATTTCTCAAGTAAAAATGCTGTTCGCCACGAGGCAGAACCTGCAAACCAATTCGATAGATGCGATAGACGTTCAGAAAATCGGGGTCAGAAAACGAGGAGCATGCCACATGCACTCGACTGCGCATGTTTCATGCAGACACTGCCTGCAGGTTAGTCACATCTGCTTGATTTTGAGCATCATTAATCTTTTCCCCAGAATTTGCGGGCCCCATCTTGAACACGGTATTCACTGGTTTTTGTGGAATTGACAAGAGACTTCGGCCTCTCGATCACATTTTTGGCGCAGCGATTGCTTTTTGGCAAATCGTTGGTCCGTTTGTAGACCACTTCGTTTGTTCAGAGTCACGTTAACCTGGACTTTTATAGCCATTTTGAAGAGGCACGCAGATGATCGGCGCAAAGATGCGTACAGGGGAGAACGACACGTTCCGTTTTCTGAAAACGTTAATGGTCGCAATGTTGCTTGGGGCAGTATTTCAGACAAGTCTCTCTGCTCAGACCGAGACGAAAGCAGAGGTTATTGAAGATGAAGGATTGATTGCAGAAGCAGTCATCGAAGAAGGAGCTGCTGAAGAGGAAGTCGCCGATACCCTGGCAGCGCTTCGTGAAGACGCAAATATTCTTTGGACTTGCCTGGCAGCGTTCCTGGTTTTCTTTATGCAGGCGGGTTTTACACTTGTTGAAACAGGATTCACTCGATCCAAGAATGCCTGCAACATCATCATGAAGAATCTCATGGACTTCTCTGTGGGGTCACTCGCATTCTGGGCAGTCGGCTTCGGCTTGATGTTCGGTGTTTCAAGTGGATATGTCGGAACGAGTTTTTTCTTCTTTGATGGGACTAAAGAGGCTGGCTACTTCTCTTCAGAGGGATTTGCCTGGTCATTCCTGATCTTCCAAACAGTGTTTGCAGCGACTGCAGCAACGATTGTGAGTGGTGCGGTTGCAGAGAGAACAAAGTACATCGGTTACCTGGCATATTCCATTGCAATCACCGTCATCGTTTATCCTGTCTTCGGCAGCTGGTGCTGGAATGGACTGGTTGGTGCTGATGACAGCGCAGGTTGGTTAGAGTCAATGGGCTTTCTTGATTTCGCTGGCTCGACAGTCGTTCACTCAATCGGTGGATGGGCTGCTCTTGCAGGTGCAATTGTAATTGGACCGCGTAAGGGTAAGTTCAACAAAGAAGGTCATGTTACACCGATCCCAGGCCACAACATCCCGCTTGCAGCTCTGGGTGTCTTTATTCTGTGGTTAGGTTGGTTTGGTTTTAACCCGGGAAGTACAACCTCTCTGGGTGGAAGCATGGCATACATTGCAGTTACGACCAACCTGGCAGCTGCCGGTGGCGCTATCGCAGCGATGATTGTCTCATGGATTTTATTCAAGAAGCCAGACGTTTCCTTCGCATTGAATGGAGCCCTCGCTGGTCTTGTTTCTATCACAGCCGGTTGCGACATCATGTCACCCTTGATGGCGACTTTAACTGGAACAATTGGCGGTGTCCTGGTTGTCTTCTCGGTACTCTTCTTCGACAAACTGAGGATTGACGATCCCGTCGGAGCAGTCTCTGTTCACGGTGTTTGTGGAGCTTGGGGAACCCTGGCAATTGGACTCTTCTCCAGTGCTGCAGGTGGTAGCCAATTAGGTATTCAAGCAATGGGTGTTGCCGCTGCATTCTTGTGGGCATTCCCTGTCAGTTTCGCAATCTTCACGATCATTAAGATGACCGTCGGACTAAGAGCCTCCGAGGAAGATGAGAACATTGGACTGGATATCTCAGAGCATGGCATGGTCGCCTATTCCGGCATTCAGTAGGAAGGTGTCTCAAGGTTTTAACGACCGGGGCTGTGCAACATCAAGACTATTGATCCCGTTCCTGGAAAGCTCGGTCTGACACAAATCGAGCTTTCTTAGCAAGTTGCAAAAACATGAAACAAGTCGTCATTCAGGTCAGTTCAACGGAACGGTGTTCCGAGAATGAGGGAACTGCAACTACGAAAGTAGAAACCGTTCTGCCTGAAGAAATCGCTGAATTGGTTCTAGCGACAGTCATGAACTTCAATTCTCAAGCCACCTCTCAACCCTCTGAGAGAATCGTTGAGTTCTTGGTGAAACAGGAATTAAAAAATGTTGACGACCCCAGCGGATTGTTCGACCGGCTCATTACAAACGTAGAGAGGACACTACTCACCCTCATTTATGCTGAGTGTGATCATGTTCAGACTAAAACAGCGCTTCGATTGGGGATTGATCGTAACACCCTGCACAAAAAACTTTCTAAATACAATCTTCTGACAAATGAAGCACGAGTATCAAAGGAGACACCATGAAAAAAATTGAAGCTATTGTTCGACATTTCAAAGCTGAGGACGTTAAAGAGGCCTTGGTTTCCGCCGGGATTCAGGGAATGACAGTCTCTGAAGTTCGGGGGTTCGGAAGACAAAAAGGTCACAAAGAAATCTATCGCGGAGCAGAGTACGCGGTCGACTTTGTCCCCAAAGTGAAACTTGAAGTGATCGTTTCCGACCCTCTCTGCGAGACAGCTTTGGAAGCAATCACTGAAGCCGCTCGAACCGGGCAGGTTGGAGATGGAAAGATCTTCGTTTCTGAAGTGGCAACTGTCGTACGAATCCGTACAGGAGAAACTGGAGAGGAAGCACTTTAACAATCTATCTTGCTAGCCTCCCGGTGGATCACCGGGAGCTAGGAGGGAGAGACTCATCGACCAACTCCATCTCTCAAAAAACTGCAACAATTTGACGAAGTCTGTGGTCTGGATTTGGCACCGAGTTTCGTGAATGTATTCAATTGAATGCATTAATTGTCTCTGGTTCAAAAATGTTTCGATCATCGCCGGGACATTCTTGCCAGTAGCGGAAAGTGGTCACTCCAGCTCCTGAACCGATCCATGATCATTCGACCTGAAAGCCCTGTCGCATCTAGAAACTGAACCTCCGTCAGATTTCCTCCATGCTCAGCGATCTGTGGCTTCATCAACTTTAGAATCTGTTTATGGGAATCTTATTTTTCGCCCGAGGAGCTTCGGGAGTCAGGCCAACTTCCGTTCGCAATTTCTTCCAATTGCCTAACAGATCAAAGATCACATGCTGAGAGAGCCCGTCTCGCGTCGAAACGCGGTCAACGTCAGCGACTCGCCGTAATCCTCAGCGAGTTTCTCTGCCAGATCTAGAACTTCATCACGTGAAACGATTCGCATCTGCGCCATCTCTGGTCACTCCTCCCCCAAAGTCGTGAAAGTTAGGTAAAGCAGTTGAAGGTTGAATCGGGAGCGTGGCTGAGACCTCCATTTCCGTAAACCATGGGTGACAGCTTTCGGGAGCAAGCTGGAAGATTCGTGAGAAAAGTGCAGAGGACACCGGGGAGCGAATTGCGAAGTTTCGGCTCTGCTCTAAAATAGCCGTTTCACGTTTGGGCGATCTGCTGGCGTGTTGCTTCGAACATCCTGTGCCAGTTTCACGTTTCACGACCGTCTGGCCTACGTTTTCCGATTCTATGACCACCCTCCCTGTCCTCTCTGTTTACTGCCTGCTGATTGTGTTGGCCTCTCTCGTTGGAGGAAAGCTTCCCAATATTGTGAAGCTCGATCACAAACGCATGCAAATTTTAATCAGCTTTGTGGGGGGGCTAATGCTCGGAATTGGCCTGTTTCACATGCTTCCCCATGCGGTCGCACAATTGGGAGCAAGCCAGATCGACCGCGTTGTCGTTTCAACGATGCTCGGGATTGTTGTCATTTTCTTCCTTTTGCGAATGTTCCATTTTCATCATCACGATCTGGAACAACTGCCCAGCAGCGAAGTCTGTGACCATGAGGACCACCATCACGAACATGCACCTGACCGACATGGTCAATCGCTCGCGAACAA
Source organism: Thalassoglobus sp. (assembly GCF_048270125.1). NCBI lineage: Bacteria > Pseudomonadati > Planctomycetota > Planctomycetia > Planctomycetales > Planctomycetaceae > Thalassoglobus > Thalassoglobus sp. The sequence continues at coordinate 3,914 of NZ_JBLWTN010000048.1, forward strand.
TATGAGTTGGATGGGCGTTTTTGTCGGCCTTTCTTTGCATACTCTGATTGATGGGTTTGCTTTGGGGGCAAGTATTCAAGCTGATTCGCTTCATGGAAGTACAGCTTTCTTTTTAGGGATCGGCACTTTTGTGGCGATCCTACTGCACAAACCATTGGATGCGCTGTCGATCACCTCGCTGATGCGAGCTTCCAACTGGTCGGGACGTTCACAATTTCTCGTGAACGGAACATTTGCACTGATGTGTCCGATCGGAGCATTTCTATTTGTCTCGGGAGCTCCGCTTCTGGCAGGCCAGGAATCAGTAATTGTTGGCACGATGCTGGCGTTTGCAGCGGGAGTCTTCATTTGCATTTCGTTGAGCGACTTGCTTCCTGAAATGGAATTTCATTCACATCACCGAATTCCGTTGAGTATCGCCTTGCTGCTCGGTCTCGCCCTGGCTTGGGGAATCCGTTACCTGGAACCGGCACATGCCCATGCTCCTCAAAGCAGCGAGGCTCAGGCTCCGATGGAGATCCCCGTCCTCAATTGAAAACTTATCCGGGAGAAAAGCGTGTCGACTCAATTACAAGCGAATCTCGCAGAACGTTTCTCTGGCGATCTTGAAACCGCTCGCGAAATCTTCGCTGAGCATCCCTGGCTGCTTGTTCCCGATTTGCAACTCGATTGGTTAGAACGGGGATATCAAGGAACCTATCGCAATGTTGAAGTTGGGGCGGGTTCGCCGGCGGACTTTGCGATTCATTTCCACCTGCAGGGGAAACTCTACATCCAGTTGATTCGGCTCGCATCGCCCAGAGCGCCGATTGTCGTCAACTTCAGTCAGCCTAGCGAATTCATAGCTGCGTTGCAGGATGTTCAAAGCTGGAAGCAGACCGTTCAGGACCGACAGCTTCCATTTCAAGAACTCATTCCCGCATCGGGTGTGGTCTTCATGTATCGGATCGTGATCGGTCGCAGTTCTCAATTCTCGGAGAATGAAAAAGCAGAAATGAAAGATGCTCAGAACTGGGATGTACGCATCCGTTCATACGACTGGTTAATCGAGAAAGCAGGAGAGTACAGCACCTTCATGGTTCAGGCCCTCGATGCCTGCGGACCTCCGAAAAGTCATGCTGAATTTGTCGCTGGACTCCCCGAACTCATTGAGCGTCTCGACGGACCAACACCCCCTTATTTGAGTTAATTTCCACATTCTTTGCAGGTCAGCGAAGCCGAGAACGGACCTTCGGATTCGTGTCACAGGCAACCTTCTCTTTCCATATTGCCTGATTCCGTATAAAGTCCCTAGAGCCGCTCAATACGGACGGGGCGGCAGACTTTCTTTCTGATCGTATAAGATCGACAACGGAGTGAAAATTCGATGTTGGCAAAGACGTTTTTGCATTCACATAATGTTTGGCTCGCTCTTATTTTCGGGCTCTTCTCCACACAACTTCTGGCTCAAGATGGAGTCCTCCCGGAAACAGTGCTCGGATACCAACCGACACAAAAAGATGTGGTGATCGAGACACCAAAACCGGAAGAAGTGAAGCAGTGCAAATTGAAAGTCGAGCAGCATGGAAACGGCTCGGGCTGGGCTCTCTATGGTCCTCAAGGCCAGTTGCTCCGCCGATTCATTGATACCGACGGAAATCAGCGTGTCGACGAGTTCAAATATTATCAGTACGGACTGGAAGTCTATCGCGATCTTGACACCAACGGCGACGACAAAATTGATCAGTCGCGATGGTTGAATACACAGGGCACACGCTGGGGAATCGACTCCGATCAAGATGGGAAAATTGATAGCTGGAAAATGATCTCAGCTGAAGAAGCAACACGTGAAGCGATCCTGGCGATGGCGAATCGCGATCCACACCGCTTACAGGCAGTCTTCATTTCAGAAGCGGATGTCAAAGCCCTCGGCCTCACTCAGCAAATCGGCGATCGCTTTCTCGCCAATCGTGCTGAAATCACCGCACAAATGCAAAAGATCCTCGGATCGACAAAAGTTCTTACTCCAAAAACACAATGGGCTCGCTTCGACAGCTCGATGCTCATGCCAAACCTCATTCCTGCTGATGCCGGAAAAGCCTCCAATGATCTTCTCGTCTATGAAAACGTGATGGCCATTGTCATGAATGATGAGGAAAGTGGCTTTGTTCAAATCGGGGAGATGATCAAAATCGGCGACGCCTGGAAATTGACTCAGGTTCCGAAACCGATCGAAGGAAATCAGTTCGAAGTCGCTGAGGGAGGTCTCTTGTTGCAACCCGCAATTGCAGGCATGCCTGCCGGTTCAACGGAAGGACTCACTCCTGAGATGAAAGAACTTCTGGACCAGCTGCAGGAACTGGATTCCAAATCGCCTACAGCGGAATCGACTCGTGAAGAGATGGTTCGTTTCAATGTCGCTCGCGCTCAACTTCTCGATAAAATTGGCGAACAAGCAACTTCGCCAGAGGATAAAAAACTCTGGTTGCGACAACGTCTGGAAATGATCGCCACCGCAACACAGATGGACGCGTTTCCAAACGGTCTTCAAGTCTTGCAACAGAGCATCCAAAAACTTCGCAGCCAAGATGCCGCCAAGGATCTTATCGCTTTCGCAGTCTTTCAGGAGATGGTTCTCAAGTACAACACCAGTTTGCAAACAGCACAAGCTGAGGACCGCGCTGAGGTCCAATCTGCCTGGTTGAAATCGCTCGAAGAGTTCGTCAAGGAATTCCCAGAGGCTCCTGAATCAGCTGATGCCCTGCTCCAGCTGGCAATCACCAGCGAGTTGAATGGCAATGCCAAAGAAGCTCGCGTGTGGTACACCAATCTTGTCACCGACTATTCCAGTTCACAAGCTGCCAAACGAGGAGAGGGAGCCTTACGTCGACTAGGATTAGAGGGTCAGCCGATTACTCTGGCAGGCGCAACACTCGGAAGCGGTCGACCACTCTCGCTTGCAAGTTATCGTGGGAAAGTGACAGCGATCATCTTCTGGGCAACTTGGTGTAAGCCATGCACAGAAGACCTCCCACAAATTCAGGAACTTCACCGAACCTATCAACGGGACGGTTTTGAAATCGTAGGTGTGAACCTCGATTCTCCCGGAGCTGACATCGACGGCTATCTGAAAAACAACCGCGTCGCCTGGCCACACATCTACGAAGAAGGGGGGCTCGAAAGCCGCCCCGCTCTTGAGTTCGGAATCTATTCGCTCCCAACGATGTTCCTCGTCGACAAGTCAGGCAAAGTCGTCTCTAACAGCGCCTCGGTCGATGACCTGAAAAAGCTGGTCCCTCAATTACTAAAACAGTAAGACCGGTTGCAGAAGAGAACTGACCAGAAAGTCGCAGCTCGGGACCATTGTCCCGAGTATCTGCGACGTCGTCTTCCAATGCTGAACCTGGTCGGTCTACTTCAAAGAAATTCTTCGACAAGGAGCTTGGTCCTCGCACTGATGGTTGGGGCGCCGACGTCCACTCTATCAATCTATCGGTGGTCTTGACGCCTTGCTTTCTGGAAAGCAGTCTATGAAGCCACGAACGTGAACTTCGCGGACGCTATGTATCTTAAAAATGCTCTCACGCTATAGTCGTTAAATCATCGACGCTCTGCATCTCGTGAATCTTGTTAAGTTCGCTGACGCCCGATTCTGTGCATCTGGCCTCTGAACAATGCCACCGGGATTCCCTTTTTACGGTTCTTTCGGATAGGATCGTTGACGCAAAACTGAGCTGGATGGTCTCTGCTGCCCGGATGAAGTCTTGCCGAAGAACGGAATGCCTTCGTTCATCATGTTTGATTCTGAAAAGCGGTCGAACGTGATTCAGCAGCAAAATGCAGTTCACCACGAGACAGAACCCGAACACCACTTCGAAGAATGCGATAATGATGACCAGCATGATGACTCGATCCTCTTTCATCGTTATCCTGTCGACAGTCTGCATGTCGGCAGCTTTCATGTCGACAAACGATGTCCATGCGAGTGACTGGCCAATGTGGCGACGCGATTCAGGCAGGACGAGTGTCACTGAGGATGTTGTTCCGGAAGCTCTTGAACTGAAATGGACGCGAGAACTTCCGCCAATCGAGCCTGCGTTTCACAGTTCACGACTGCAATTCGACGCGGGGTACGAACCGATCGTGGCTGACGGAAAACTGCTCCTGGCATCTTCTCGAAATGATTCCGTCACGGCTTACGACGCGACAACCGGACGCGAGTTGTGGGTCTTCCGCACGAATGGTCCTATCCGATTTGCCCCCGCAGTTTGGGAAGAGTCGGTCTGCTTCGGCTCTGACGATGGACATCTTTATTGTGTCGAGCTGTCCACTGGTGATTTGAAATGGAAATACCGCGCCGTCCCCAGTGAGCGGCGTCTGCTTGGAAACAGACGTTTGATTTCAGTGTGGCCTGTACGGGGTGGTCCTGTTGTTTCTGAAGGGACCGTCTATTTCGCAGCTGGTGTTTGGCCCTTTGAAGGAGTCTTCGTGTATGCGATGGACATTGCGTCGGGAAAGGTCATTTGGCGAAACGAACGACTGGGGCACATCTTTGGTCAGCAGCCGCACAATACGCAGGCAATCGGCGGACTCGCTCCGCAAGGATATTTGATTGTCAATGATGATGAACTCATCGTGCCATGCTCAACAGCCTATCCTGCAAGATTGAACATTGCGGACGGCACTCTCCTTGAGTTTCAGCTGCCAGCCCCCGGACGTTTTCCCGGCGGCTGGTTTGCTGCCATCGATAAAGAGACATCGCTTGCGGTTCGAAGGGGAAAATTAACATTCGATAAGGCAGTCAACCAACAGCTTCACGAAGACAAAGTCAACGCGGGGCATGGTGTTTCAGGGATTAGTCGGTTAATTAAAACCGGAAAGCGAACCCTGAATTTTGATGATCCGCTGAAAGGTGTCGACGGGAAGATTCATTCCATGATCTTCGCTGAGAACAAATTGTTTGTATCGACTGCAGCAGGAAAGATTTACTGCTTCGGAGAACAAGCCGGAACAGTATCCACCAAGGTAACTCACTGGAACAAAAAGCGAGTTGAGCTTTCGGAGTCGGAGAAAACGAAAGAATACGCGAGCAGACTCATTCAGGAATCTGGTCATCAAGATGGTGTTGCCATTGTCGTCGGGCTGAGTGATGGCAATCTTGTCAAATCGCTTCTGAAGAACTCTCGATATCAGATCATTGCGTTTGATGACAACGCAACGAAAGTTGAACAACTTCGAGTTGCGTTGCAGCAGGCTGGCATTCCCGGCGAACGTGCCGCTGTCATTCAGGCTGACTTAAAGAACCTCTCCCTTCCGCAGTATCTGGCAACTCTCATTACGACTGAATCACCAGATCGAACTCAAGACATGGCAACTGAACTGCTGCAGTCGCTGCGACCGTTCGGTGGGATCGCGGTTCTGGGGAATAACAAAATTGACACGCACAATCTTAACGAGACAACACTCGGAAAATTTGAATCAGGAGAGCTTAACGGCCAACAAGTTGTTCGGCGGGTCGGAGCCTTACCCGGCAGTGTGGATTACCAGGGGAACTACGCACTTTCTGAGGATGCCCTCGTCAGGTTCCCGTTAGGCGTGTTGTGGTTTGATGATACGCTGGCCCACTTTAAACGTTCTCCGCAGCCGGAATTCAAGGGTGGAGTCATGATCTCTCGCCCGAAAGACTGGAGCAAAGAGAGAGTCAGAGGAGACTATTCCGTCGACTATCCTCTGCTGGGGCCTGTGCTTTCAGATATTTACACTGGTCGCGTTCTCGACGCCTCAGAAGAGTCGAAGTTGCGAGCCAGTTTACCTGACGTGGGACGAGAGAATCCGCAGCAAAGTTACTATCACGCCCCGCACCAGAAGACTGCCTTACATCCTGAGCCTCCCGTCGCTGGTCAGCGGGTCAATCCAATGACCGGAAAAAGCGAGTTGCGAGTTTTCCCGAAGACTTACGGTTGCGATGGCGGAGTGGACTATGGAATGTTTTACACATTGCGAAGTGGCACGCCTGCTTTCTATGACAAAACATTGGAGAGCGGAACAGTCTTCATCAGCGGCCCGCGCAGTGGTTGCACAAACAGCATCATCCCATCCGGTGGAATACTCAACGTTCCTTATTTTTACGAAGGCTGCACATGTAGCTATCCTTTACCGACAGCTTTGAGCCTTGTGGCGATGCCGGAGTCTTTCGAACAATGGGCATCGTGGGGTGAGGACACAGTTGAGCCCGGTTCCATCCAGCGGATCGGCATCAACTTCGGAGCGCCGGGCGATCGTACAACTCGTGATGCGACCTTGTGGCTGGACTATCCATCTGTCGGAGGGCCATCTCCGAAAATTCGTACGAAGACCATTCCAGAGAACCCAGACTTCCACTATCGGCACAGCCTCTGGATGAATAAGGACTCCGTCTTTCCCTGGATCGCTGCCTCGTCAGTCGAGGGGTTGCAACGCTTTGAACTCGAAGACCTCAGTCCGGGGGCTTATACCGTCCGTCTTTATTTCTCGGAAGGATCGACTCTCACCCCAGGCGACCGAGTCCAACAGATCAAAATCAATGGTCAAGTGGTCCTCAACGAATTCGACATCCGAAAGACAGCTGGCGATTCCATGAAAGAGGTCGTCAAGCAAATCGAAAACATCCAACTCGACGGATCGTTCTCAATGACGCTCAATGCAACGCACGGAAAAACTCTCATCAGCGGCGTGGAACTGATTCGATCAGAGTGACCCCCAAGTCGTTTTCCTGCTCCTTCAGAGGTTCTTGGATTCGTTCACCTTCCTTGACTCTCGTTCTCGTTTCACGCAAATTGATAACTCAGCAAGATGAGAGGAATCGAATCGTGGTCGCCTTGAACGAGAGTTGAGAAAGTCATGAAAACGGTCACGATTATTGGTGGAGGATTCAGCGGGACGATGGCGGCCGTCAACCTGGCGAGGTTGTCGGATGAGGCTTTGAAAATCGTGCTCGTGAATGATCGTCACCCGCTGGGACGGGGGATCGCCTATTCGACCACGCGTTCCGAACATTTACTTAACGTTGCTGCCCGGAATATGTCTGCTGTTCCGGATCATCCCGGCCACTTTCTCGACTGGCTCCACACACGTTCAGACTTCAGCGATCTCCCAGAACCGCAGCTTCGGGAGATGTATGTCCCACGGAGAGTCTATGGTGATTATCTGCGCAGCTTGCTGCAAAATTACCTGGCTCCGATTGATAGCCATCATCCCGCTGAAATTGAGATTGTCGAAGCTGAAGCAGTCGATATTGTTCCATCATCGAAGGACGGGTCCGCAGACGTCGTGCTCAACAACGGAGACAATATTGCCTCGGACCGCATTCTATTAGCAACAGGAAATCAGCCACCAGCCAGACTGGGGAGAGAGGAGACCGAAGAGTTCAAACACCCGCAATACTGCCCCGATCCATGGGGAAACTGGCGGAAACGGATTCCCAACTCGAGTGAAAACATCGTCATCGTAGGAACCGGCTTGAGCATGGTTGACTCGTTCCTGACACTCGAAGAGCTCGGTTGGCGCGGTCAACTCATCGCGATCTCGCGGAACGGAATGATTCCACAATCGCACTTTCGTGGAATCGATTACCCGGACTTCCTGCCTGAGAATCCTGAATCGGTCGGGCTCGCAGGGATGTACGCTTTACTGAAAACACATTGCGAGCAACTGACAAGGCTGGGCGAAAACCCCGGTCTGGTTGTTGACCGTTTGCGACCGTTCACTCAACGTATCTGGCAGAAATTCAGTCTCGAAGAAAAGCAGCAATTCTTGAAACACTACGCCGCTCGCTGGAACGTTATTCGACATCGTATTGCTCAACCGATTCACCAAAGATTAACCGAAGCGATCACCGAAGGTCGCGTCAAAGTTCAACGTGGCTCACTCGAAGAGATTCGGGCGAATGGAGGGTCGCTCGAAGTTGTCACTAAAACTCCAGACGGTGATCAACAAATCATCCCGGGAGGACTTGTGATCAATTGTACTGGCCCCAACGCCGGGTTTTCTCACACGAAAGTAAAGCTGTTCCAAAACCTTCTTCAACGAGGTTTAATCATCCCCGACGAGCTCGACATGGGGATTCAGGTCGGCCCGGACTTTACGGTGATCGACGCCAATGGAGTCTCGTCATCCAAGCTCTACGCAATGGGAGCGTTGATGAAAGGAACCTTGTGGGAAACGATTGCCGTCCCCGAACTTCGGGGTCAGGCGATGCGAGTCGCTGAAATGATGATCGCCACCTCAACTGACCATGATCAGGATCGAGACTACCGCCTCTCTGTCGAAGAAGAACACGTGATCGAATACTACATTTAAAACAGATTACTCTGCTAAGTGCATGTGAAGAACGCGAACACGAGTCTTGGTGAAGCACCGGGGGCGAAGTGAAGGGGCAATTGGTGGAAGCGATGTGGGAGAGTTAATCCAGCGGAGTCAGCAATTGCACGGGAACGTAAAACTTCGCGTACTTTTTTCCGTCAGAGTATCGCTGTCCTTTCCTGTCTCTGACCAGCACCGTCGCGCGTTTCGTGATACGGTTTACGACACCTTCGTACTCTTTCCCTTCAATCGAAAATCGGACTCGACCGCCAGTGCGGACACCATGAATTTTCTGTGCCTCTTCACGCGGAGTCACCAGTTGATGCCGATGATCAGTATGACCAAAAAAACGTCCTGCGATCGACTGAAATCGTTTTTGCGAACATTTCGAACGTCCCCAGGTCAACAGTTCCGCCAAGTGGATCAGTTCGTGTTCGAAAATTCTCTGCAAGGCTTCAAGACGATTATGGCATTCCAGCCCGGTGACAATGATCGGCCTGTCGAAGTTTTGAAAACTCTGGAAGATTAGCGTTGAAGCCACAGCGATTTCATAATCGGGCTCATGCGGGCGAGTTCGATAAATCGTCTGGGTCGTTTTTCCGCCAGCCCGGGTCATTCTGGGGGAGATTCGAAAAGTCAAATTCAGGTTTCCCAAGAGCTTTCGACACCCTCCATCGAAAAATAATCGATCGTACTCATCAAACAACAACTTCAAATCGTCCGAGTGAAACCCGTTGAAATTCGGTGAATCAAGAGTTGAAGACCGCTCAAGCAACGTACGATGAATCACTAGAAATTTCGCCGTAACTTCTTCCGGCGACAGGTTTGCCTGCTCAAGGAAATCTGCGAATTGCTCTTTGGCAATCTGAATTCGGTTTGACATTCTTTCTTCTTTGTCGTTCAATTTCTGGACAACGAGATCACGATTCTATCGAGACGACTGTCACTCTGGTAGAATCGATCCATCTGGAATTTCCTCGCATGAGTTGTCGGGTCGAGGCCAGTGCAATTCATTATCAACAATCGGAGATTACCGAAGTGGCGAATAAAAAGCAGAAGAAGGAAAAAGAACGCGAACGACGGGTCGCCAAAAAGAAACTCGAAGCTGCAGCGAAGCGCAGAGAAGAAGCAAAAACAAACAGCGACTCCAAGCAGTCTACGGCTAAAAAATCCATCTATAGTAAACAGCAAGCCCCCAAAGCATCGCAAGTGACCGGCACCAGCCAGAAGTCATTTACGCAACGGCGTAGCGGCGGCGGTTAAGAAATTTCGAGCTCGACAAGACGACGCCTGCACTGCAAAGTTCAGCATTGAATGAGAGCCTCTTTCGAATTTGGTGTTCGGATTCAACCTTGTGGCGAACAGCGATTTGACTCGCGAAACGCATTCTTCACAGCCAAACAATAATCGTAGGTTGGGTGAAGCGAATGATAGAACGTGATCCTATGCAACCTTGAAGCAGAAAGGAAATGTTGCGTTGATCGCAGCAGGGATTCGCGGAACCCAACATTTAGAGCCTTTCAATTCATGTCGAATTATCCTCGGTCGAGAATCGGTCTGGTACGAAGACGAATTCAAACATTTCGAGTAAGCCGCCATCGTGCTCAGCAGTGTTGGGTTACGCGAATCTCCATTTGAAACAGAGTTGCCAGAATCGATTCAAGCCGTTTCTCGCAAACAGAGCAGGCTCTCATTCGCTTCACCCCAACCTACGTCACTTTATTCGAGACCTTGTCGATGATTGAGTCTCTACTTCGTGCTCGCCACGCCCATCCTTTCGCTTCGCTGCAGTCTGGGCGTGCCACCAATCCAACCGAACAAGTCGGTCGGGCCACCCCGCCGCTTCGCGCCAAGGTGTCGTCACCAATTTCAACGGACTAAACTTCGCAACTCTTCGGGTTTAAAAAATCTCCTTTGTTCGGGTTCCGTGACATCAAGCGTGGTGATCCGTCGCATCGAATCGTACTTACTGTGGTTCGTAAAGTACGAGCAGCTCTCGTGAAAGATTAATAATCCATGCAAGCTTTACCCAACGGCGTCATCGAATCAATAGACCTTCGACCTGACGAGACAATGACCGAATTCCTTTTGATGTAATTAATGGAGCGTCGTGGGGGAGGTCGAGAACAGCCAACTGCTTACACTTAGCTAATTCGTCTAGTCCGTCGTCCGTGATTCTCGAACAATTGTAAAGACTCAGGTGCCACAAACTGTCACACGTTGCCAACGCCACCAGCGTCTCATCAGAAATATCAGTCCCCCCAACGACTAAGACTTCTAGATTCTGTAGACTCCGTGCGAGCTCTGTCACGCCCACGTCACTCGTTGCTGTTTGACTTAGATCGAGCGTTTTCAGATGTTTCAAACCACGAAGGCGCGAAATGCCATTGTCAGAAATGCGTGTACCTTGCAGCGATAGCTTTTCAAGTGTGTCAATTCTTCCAATCGCCTCAAGGCAGTCATCTGTCACAGAAGTGCCATCCAGAGTGAGACTTTTCAATCCTGGCTTTGCAGAAATCATCTGAACTGTTGCATCGGTAACCCGTACAGTCGCCTGAGCGGTGATGCAACACCAGCTCGTATTAGCAAGGAGGGGGCTTCGCATGACTCAACATAACAACATTCACACACAGTTCAAAACCTGCGTCGGAATCGATGTCTCCAAAGACAAATTCGACGTCGCGTGTTCACACATCTCGAAAGGAAAAACGTTTGCCTACACAAAAACAGGGCTCAAACAATTCCTTCTCTCCTTGAAAGATTCCGAAGCACCGCTCATCTGCCTGGAAGCGACCGGTGGACTCGAAAGAGAACTCGTCAGAACACTCCAGGAAGAACACTACCCGGTCGCCGTCGTCAATCCCAGACAAATTCGGGACTTCGCCCGCGCCAGCAACCAGCTCGCCAAAACCGATCAGATTGATGCCCGTGTCATCGCACAGTTTGCACAGACAATGCAGCCACGAATCACTCCAAAACTCACAGAACCTCAACAAAAACTCCGCGACCTGACAGCTCGACGGCGACAGCTCTCCAGTATGCTCGTCCAAGAAAAAAACCGGCTCTCCAGCACTCCTGACGAAGAGATTCAAAAGATGATCCAGGAAGTGATCAAGCTCTACGAGAAACAACTCAAAAAAATTCAACAGAAGCAACAAAAGCTGATCGAAGAAGATCAGCACGCCCAAACCAAGGCCCGCATCATCGCCTCTGTCCCCGGCCTGGGGCCAGCAACCGTTTCCGTGTTGATCTCAGAACTTCCCGAACTCGGAAACCTCAACCGACAACAGATCGCAAGACTGGTCAGCGTCGCTCCCACCAACAGAGACAGCGGAACGATGAGAGGAAAACGTACCACCGGCGGAGGACGAACTGTGATCCGCAACGCCCTATACATGCCCACCATCGTCGCGAAACAATACAACCCAAAGATCAAAGCGTTCTATGAACGTCTCGTTGAAACTGGGAAACCGAAAATGGTCGCACTCATCGCCTCTATGAGAAAATTGCTGACCATCCTCAATACCATGATCAAAGAAGGAAAAACCTGGAATGAAAACCTCAAAACCACTTGAACTTCAAGACAGTCGCTACCTCGCTTCATAAAAGACGAGATACCAGCCATCGCGAATTTTCCATGCTTTACAATAAATGCCCCACGTTCCGCTTATCGAATCTTTTTCGCCGACTTGAGGAGATCCTGTCGGCCAATACTCCACTTTAGCTACCGGGCAACTTTTGATGTCAAACTGAAATCTATCGGTTGTGCTGTCAAAATAAACCATGTTGCCAATTTGCTCTTTACTTGAGTATGGATGTTGCGTCGTGTTTATAAATAACCCATCCTTTCCTCTCGTAAAAGAGTGGTCGTTGCTGTGTATTTTATTTTCACTAACATTGGAATCACGGATGGAATTAGACACTAGAATGCATTGCTGGACAACTTCGTCAACTCTGGAATAGATCCCAAATCGCAAAAAATCTCCTCCAATTAGGAAAAGAGTAGTATGGCAGAGAAAAGAAGACGCAACAATGAGCATTTTGGATTTTCCAGTCATTTTCTTTGTGTATAATTCATACCCAAAGATTGCATACCCTGTAAGGGTGAGAAAAACGAGGAACAATAACGTGGACAAACGGAGGAGGTCAACTTGATTTCTCCCGCCGATTCCGTAGTACCTCACACTCCTCAACAAGTTCATGTGGAGGTTACTAACTAGTTCTAAAAAACCAGCATCAACATATGACCAAAAGGCAATTAGAATAGTTGAAAACCAAGATATTGACACTCCTGCCAATGTTAAATCCTTAAGTAATCGCTGTTTTGAATTCCAGAAGAAAGCATCACTCCCACCTTGCTTCTCGGCTGTCGAACGTATGGACAGAATGGTCAATAAATTACTCCTGCATTTTAGTTTAAATCAAGTTCTGCAATTGCGGTATTTAGCAAGCGGTATATTATTAAAAATTTAAACCTAATCAGAGGCGATATGAATGGTGATTGTCACATTAATGATTTCCGCAAAACTCGTCTATGCATATCTTGATGGCAAGGGGGAAGGATTCGTAGACACAACTGCACAAAGAGTTGCAAGAAGGGATAAACTCGTCTGGGTCGTTACTGGCAAGTGATTTAATATAATCTTTCATTTCTTCATCGCAACCAGGGCCACCATCGCTAAAGCAAGGCGTTCTAGATGAACTAAGCGTCTTCCAAGGCATACAGGTCCAAAACCCAACTCCCAAAGTTCCCCATGCGTTTTTAACTTTCTGTTTTTGTGAACAACACAACTGTTCATCTATCACACCACCCGGCTGGGTGGCCCGACCGACTTTGCCGGGACGGGTGGCACGCTCAGACTGGAGCGGAGCGTAAGGATGGGCGTGGCGAATTTCGTGTTGACTCTCATTTTTCCACCATTGGTAATGTTCTATCCATCTGAAGCGGGACGTTTTCTTCTCCTGCATACCTGCGCCGGTTTCCAGTGT
>NZ_JBLWTN010000049.1:0-14679 GCF_048270125.1 Thalassoglobus sp.
CTAAGAGGCTGTGACCTAAGAGGCTGTGACCTAAGAGGCTGTGACCTAAGAGGCTGTGACCTAAGAGGCTGTGACCTAAGAGGCTGTGACCTGCGAGCGAATGAGTGTCGTCACCCAGAACGAATACCTTCGGCTTGCACTGAAGACGATACTTGAAAACGAAAAGGCTGAACTGTCAAAACAGTTCAGCCTTTTTTCATGCGCTCATCAGAGTCCCGGAACGGGTCTCTCTTGACTACGGAAGTCGGCAGCAATGTGGGTTGCATGGTGGAGCGTCGGAGGGTGGACAGGCCCCACCCATCACAGGGAGCGAACCGCCGGAGACACGCCCCGCAGGAGCGCTGATCAGTTTCTCCAGCTCTTGTGACTGGCAAGATGGGCAAACTGGTTTCTCCTGTCCACGAACAAAAACTTCGACTTCTTGCTCACACTTCTGACAATGATACTCAAACGTTGGCATGTTTTATTTCTTTCTCTTCAATGTCGCTCGCCTCGAAGAAGTTCGGCGACGACGAATGATGATACGGGATTCGATGATTTCCGCTTAAATCGATGAAGGCCTTGTCGATATGGTAAAGCATTTTCGAATGCTTCTCCTGCTCCTGGAATTCATTTTCAGGACTTCTTCAGGACTTCATAGTCTGCTCACGACGAGACAAAAAGTCAAAACAAATTATGGCCCCGCGCAAGTGGAAGCAAATTACTCTTTCGGTACGAACTTAAGTGAAACAGAATTGATGCAATATCGTTGACCGGTCGGTGTCGTTGGAGCGTCGTTAAAGATGTGGCCAAGATGGGAATCGCATCGCGCACATGTCACTTCAACTCTTTGCATTCCATGTGATTGATCCGCTGTCAACTGGACGCGATCTTCAGCCTTGGCCGCGTAGAAAGCAGGCCAGCCACAACCAGAGTTGAACTTTGTCTCGGATTCAAAAAGTTCCAGATCACAGGCAGCGCAGTAGTAAACTCCCGGCTCAAAAAGCTCATCGTATTCGTTTTGAAAGGGTCGCTCAGTCCCCTTCCCCCGCAGGACGTAATACTGTTCGGGAGAGAGCAGTTCTCGCCACTCCGCCTCGGTTCGTTCGACTTTATCTAACATGAAATTCTCTCACCGATGAATTGAATTCGATCTCAACTGAAGTTTGCGTCAAAGATTGGAACGATGAACTTTATCAGGGCAGAACAATAATATGCATCGCTACATGAAATTATAGAGCACACCTGTCAGTTTCTCCTGCTCAGATGCCCCAGCGGATTCGCTCCCGCCGAAAGGATTCGCAGACTGTGTTCGACTGTGACGGAGTGCGAAACAAGAAATCAGCAAACTTTGATGAACCTTTGAAAGAAAGTTGATAGACTAAATCCCTGAACATGAGTGTGGACAGAAGGTGTTCATTCTCATTGCCTCCTTGCTCCGAACTAAAGTCGGAACTTTTCCATCAACTCGGTGTTTGAAATTTGCAGTGTTTAATTTGTGTTGCTATTTCTGCAGGGCCAAACCAGCAGGCTCACTGTTGAACATGGTATGATCAAAAGCTGAGTTCCCCCACATTTCAGGAGTCTTGAACAATGCCAAATCCCACCCCACAAAGCCCCACTCCGATCGTTTCTCGACGCAAGTTTCTTGAAGCCGCCAGCGTCACCGCAATCTCTGCGACTCTTGCACCTTCCCTCTTTGCGGCTCCCAGCCGATCCAGTAAAGCAGAGACAGCTGTCCAGGAATTCTATTCGTCGCTGACCGATCAACAGAAGTCACAGATTTGCTTCCCCTATAACCATCAGTTACGCAGTAAAATCAGCGCCAACTGGCACGTGACGAAACCGACGATTGGTCTCGATTTCTACACCGACAAGCAACGAGCGATGATCAACAACGCCATTAAAGGCATGACTTCGCAAGACGGCTACGAACGTCTCCAAAAGCAAATGGATGAGGACGACGGCGGTGTCGACTTCTACAGTGTCGCAGTTTTTGGTGATCCATCAGAGAAGAAGTTCGAGTTCACTTTGACCGGACGTCACCTCACCATGCGAGCTGACGGGAACAGTGCTGAAAAGGCCGCCTTCGGTGGACCTATTGTTTATGGTCACAGCGAAGAGAATCCTGACCAAAATCTGTATCACTACCAAACAAAGCAGACCAACAAAGTCTTCGAAGCGCTCGATACCGATCAACGTAAAAAAGCGTTGATTGGCAAAGCACCGCGTGAGACCGATGTTCATATTCAACAGGCGAACGGCAAATTTCCAGGTCTCATTGTTGGCGACATGAGCGATGACCAGAAGAAACTCGTCACTGAAAGCCTCGATGTCCTGCTCGCCCCTTATCGAGAAGAGGATAAAGCTGAGGTTCAGGAAGTCCTGAAGAGCATAGGCGGCACAGACAAGCTGCGAATGGCCTTCTATCAACAAGGAGACCTCAAGTCCGATAAAGTCTGGGACATTTGGCGTATCGAAGCCCCTGGCTTTGTCTGGCACTTCCGTGGTGCTCCGCACGTCCACGCGTACATCAACATCGCTGCGATTTCGTAATCGCCGAGCATGTCAAAAATGAAAAGCGGAGAAGTTGACTGAACGTCGACTTCTCCGCTTTTTTTAATCACGTATTTCATCGTGCTGCAACACGAATCATCGCAACTCATGAAAGATTATTTCTTCTTGAGTTCTGCTTGAATTGCATCGACAACTTCTTTTTCATCGGGTTGGGTTGATGTTGCGTAGCGAGCGACAACTTCACCGTTACGGCCGATGAGGAATTTCTCGAAGTTCCAACCGATGGGACCAGCTTTCTTGGGCTTGGTTTCTGCTGCTGTCAATTGCTTGTAAACAGGCGATGCGTTCTCACCATTGACATCAATCTTCGACATCATCGGAAAACTAACGCCGTAATTCGCTGTGCAGAATTCACGAATGTCGTCGGCCGTCCCCGGTTCCTGCTTTCCAAATTGATTGCAAGGAAAACCAATCACAACTAAACCATCATCCTTGAAAGTTTCGTAGAGGTCTTGCAAAGCTGAGTATTGCGGAGTCGCGCCACATCGGCTTGCGACATTGACCACCATGACGACTTTCCCTTTGTACTCTGAAAGGTCGACTTTTTTTCCTTCGAGTGATTTCACTTCTTGATCAAGCACAGTTTTCTTTTCTTTCTCTGCCAAGACAGATTGAGTTCCAACAAACAAAGAGCCAAAGATCGCACCAACAGCAATGAGTGATAGCAAGTGTTTCATAAATTCCTCAGTGAGTGAAATTGATCTTGAATGAGAATTCAAAGTTGTGGACTTCGTTGCTCTCAAAAAACGCTGCAAGACTTCAAAACCCTGGCGATTCAGTTTGCAGTCATCGAGAGCGAGTCCGGGCCTTTACCTGGCCATATCAAATTTTACCACCTGAGACGAGAATTCAACACTCACCGACAAAAGAAATGAGTCGAAGCACCGCTGCGAAGTTTTGAGCCGTAGTGGGAAATCAGCAGAGAGCCTTAGTCGAATTCTTGATACTGTCGAAGAGACCTTCCCATGTGTGAACGCTTGCCACAGCGGAGACCGTTAGCCCAGCTTCAATTGCGGCCGCTTCAGTCACCGGGCTGATGACAGCGAATTTGGGAGACTTAGCGAGGTCAAGTTTGGCAAGTTGCTCGGCAACACTCCGTGCGATTGTGGGACTGCTCAGAGCAATCCAATCAACTTCCCCGTTGGTCAATGCGTGGATTGCGACTTCGTCGAGTTGCGAAATTTCATGATGCTCATACACAACAAGACTCTCGAAATCAGCTCCGACGGAACGGAGAATTTCCGGGAGAACTTCGCGCCCACGATTGGCACGTGCCCAGAGCACTTTTTTGCCTGCAACATGTTCTCGAAGTGCATAAGCCAACTCTTCACCTCGGTAGACTTCAGGAATCAGATCCGCTCGAAGAGAATACGATTCAAGCCTCTCCGCCGTTGCAGGTCCGATGCAAGCAATTTTCGCATGAGCCAGAATTCGACTATCTTTTCCGAGTTCCCAGATGCGATTGAGAAAGGCATCGACACCATTGACGCTGGTCAAAATGATCCAGTCGTACTCTTCAATCGACTCAATCGCTCGGTCAACCTTCGTCCAATCTTCAACCGGACGAATCTCCATAGTTGGCATCAAAATAGGACGCGCGCCGAATAAGTGCGCGAGTTCAATTGCATTTTCAGCTTGGTGAACCGGTCGAGTAATTCCGATTGTCATCCCAGCTAATGGAAGAGATTCAAACCAGTTGATCTCGTCTCGCTGAGTCACACAATCGCCAACGATGATTAAAGACGGCGGTCGTAGCTCAGCAGCTTTGACGAGACTGGGGATTTCCGAGAGTGCCCCCGTGACCGTCTTCTGCAATGGTGTACTGCCTCGCGAGATCACTGCGACACGAGTTTCGCTTGGCATCCCATTTTCGATCAACGAAGCGGAGATCGCAGGCAGGCGATGCAATCCCATGTAGAAGACCAGAGTCCCCGGAAACTTCGCCAGCTCACTGTATTTGAGCATCAACTCCGGTTTTTGAGGATCTTCATGCCCGGTGATAAAAGCGACAGCTGAGGCCTTCTCGCGGTGAGTCAGTGAAATCCCTGCATACTCCGAGGCAGCAGTCGCCGCGGTGATGCCGGGAATGACTTCGAAAGGGACACCGGCATCGGCAAGAGCTTTGGCCTCTTCGCTACCACGTCCGAAGATAAAAGGATCGCCCCCTTTCAGGCGAACCACGATCTTCCCTTCCAGTCCGGCAGCAACCAGACGGGCGTTAATCTCTGCTTGGTTGAGCGTCCGCTTCCCGTTTGCATCTGCTCGGCTGGTTCTCTCTGCTGTCGCTTTTGTATGTCGGAGCAAGAGTGGATTGACAAGGCCATCATAAAGGACAAGGTCTGCCTCTTCGAGACAACGTTTCCCTTTCAATGTGAGCAGACCAGGATCACCCGGCCCCGCCCCGACTAAATAAACCTTACCAAGCGGTGTCATACGTTTGAATTTCACTCTAGAGCATCTTTCGAACTGGTTTGCAGGTTCTGCCTCGTGGCGAACAGCATTTTTACTGGAGAAATGCGTTCTTCACGGGCACACGGTAGAGCAAACTGCTCTAGCAATATTGAATTGATGTTCACGTTCTGTCCCGTGGAAACGAGTGGTTCATCGAATGAAAAGCACTCTTCACGATCACGAGAAACACGAAAGTGTTTTAGAACTGACCCTGAAACCTGAAATCACGCTCTCAAGCATCGAGAAAAGCGGTGATTCCAGAGGTTTTCGGACTGGTTCTAAATTTATGTTATTGAACCGATTCTATAGAGAATCGATTCCCTTCAAAGTCCATGGCATCGAAGACATGAATCCCAGGTGCGGGAGTACGGATTTTATCCACGTTGACAGCCACGGAGGATAACCTTGAATGCCATTTTTCCAGATCATCAACGGAAAGTACAAATTTCGGGGCATCGAAACCGAAGTCGCATTTTCCCCCTGAGTGCAAAGCCAATTTGCAGGCACCTGTGTCAAACGTCACCCAATCCAGCTCTTCAACATTGGAGAGATCGGCAGGGAACAGAACCGGCAGCCGCAGGAAATCACGATAAAAGGAGACCTGTCGGCCCATGTCCTGGACATACAGAATCACCTCATGCAGCCGAAAATTGATCATTCGATTTCGATCCTCTGCGATAGGTGTTTGACCAGCTCCTTCTGAAATCGAGTGCGAAACGAAACTCAACAGCCTATTTTCTGATCACTCATCCTTCCATGCGTGATTTCATAAACTTCAAGCCTTCTTTGGCAAGGTGTTCTTCAGTCGGGAACATTCGTCGCCAGATGCAGGTGGCCGCTGCAAGTTCAGGCAGCGCCAGACCGAAGGCTTCAATCATCAGCCAGCCATCGTAGTTGACCTCTTTCAACGCCGCCCAGTTTTCATCCCAGTTCACTCCTCCTTCACCGGGAGTGGATCGATCATTTTCAGAGATGTGAACATGAACCAGCTGATCGGCACAGGCTTTGATCGCTGCCGACGGAGACTTCTCTTCGATATTCGCGTGGAATGTGTCGTACATCATCTTAAGATTCGGATGATTCACTTCGCGAGTGAACCGTGCGGTATCTTCAGCACAGTTCAGGAAGTAGCACTCAAAACGGTTGAGATATTCAACAACCAGGGTGACATCATTCGCCTGAGCATAATCAGCAGCTTTGGCGAGCGATTCCTGCCCCCACTTCCATTCTTCGTCAGTTCGACCACGTCCAACGAATTGCCCCAGAGCGGAGTGAATCGGTCCGAGCAAATGTGTACAGCCCGAAGCTGCGCACATGTCGATTGCCTTTTTGAGTCGATTGACACCAGCTTCTCGAATGGCAGCATCTTCAGAAATTGGATTCTCTTCAGGAGTACAAACCGTCACAGCTGTGCGCCCAAATTCTAACTCGTCGAGTTTCGCTCCAATTTTTTTGTATGCCGCTTCATCCATTTCGAAAACCGGCAACTCGACACCATCGTATCCCCACTCTTTGATGTTCTCGAGAGTCGGAAAAATGGATTCGTCCACGCTAGACGTCCAAAGTAACAAGTTTAATCCGTATTTCATGGGCTCTTCTCCACTATCGATGATGGACCGCACGCAAGATGATTTCTGTCGATTCAGAGTGCATTGGAATGGAAATCATTATTTCGGTCAATGACTGGCCTGTCGAATTCCAAGCCACTGTTGACTTCTCAATTCAATAGGCATCATCATAGATTGAAGAATCGCTGCAAGTCTGTCACGAAATTGAATTGAAACCACACATGAGTTTTCCGAATGCAACACGACGGGCATTTCTTTCCGAGATGGGCCTGGGATTTGGAAGCATCGCATTGGCGAGTATGCTTCAGAACGAGTCTCGAACTGCAGAGGCGATGACAGAGAAGCTTTCGCATATTGCGCCGAAAGCAAAGAGCGTGATCTGGCTGTTCATGATCGGCGGAACGAGCCATATGGAATCGTTCGATCCGAAACCGATGCTGAATAAGTATGCCGGAAAAACGGTCGAAGAGACTCCATTCAAAGATGTCCTGAAATCTCCCTTTTTGGAAAACGAACGGGTCGTCGCCTTTGATCCGAACAATGGATTCATTCGCAATGAATTGTATCCGCTGCAAATTGGTTTTCAAAAACGAGGCGAAAGCGGTTTGGAAATCAGCGACTGGTGGCCGCACGTTGGGGAGTCGGCTGATGATCTTTGCCTCGTGCGATCAATGTGGACTGAAGACAGCAATCACGGTGCCCAGTTACAGTTCCATACGGGGCGGCATCGCATCGACGGATTCTTCCCGACGATTGGATCGTGGGCAAACTACGGACTCGGCTCGCTGAATGAAAATCTACCTCAGTTTGTAGTGATGGGGACACCGATCGCAGATTGCTGCGGCGGGATGGAAGCTCATCGTGCGAACTATCTCGGTCCGCAATACGATGGTGTTCCACTGAAAATTGATCCGAACGATCCACTCCCCTTCGCCAAACCGCCTCAAGGTGTTTACCAAGAGGAGCAGGCTGGCGAATTCGACCTGCTTCGCAAACTTAACGGCATCACCGCCGAGCAGTATCCGGACGACGAATCGATCCGCGCGAGAATGAAGTCATACGAACTCGCATTCCGCATGCAAACGGCAGTCCCGGACGTTGTTCGCTTCGACGAAGAAACCGAAGAGACGCAAAAGCTGTATGGGCTGCCTCAAAAAGAGACAAAAGATTTCGGCCAGAAAATGCTGACAGCCCGCAGGCTTGTCGAACGTGGCGTCCGGTTTGTGCAAGTCTATCATGGCAGCAACGGAGGGGCCGGAAGCTGGGACTCACACAAAAGTCTCAAGTCGAGTCATTCCCGGTTATCAAAACAGGTCGACCAACCGATCGGAGCGTTGCTTAAAGACCTGAAACAACGTGGGCTCCTCGATGAAACACTTGTCGTTTGGGGAAGCGAATTCGGTCGAACACCCGGTTCGCAGCATTCTGACGGACGCGACCATCATCCGTATGGATTCACTGTCTGGATGGCTGGCGGAGGAATCAAAGGTGGGATCGCCCATGGAAAGACGGATGAAATTGGTTTTCACGCAGTCGAAGATCGTCACTATATCACAGACTTACATGCCACGGTTCTGCATCAACTCGGGTTGAACTCTAAAGAACTGACCATTCCGGGTCG
Source organism: Thalassoglobus sp. (assembly GCF_048270125.1). Classification (NCBI taxonomy): domain Bacteria; kingdom Pseudomonadati; phylum Planctomycetota; class Planctomycetia; order Planctomycetales; family Planctomycetaceae; genus Thalassoglobus; species Thalassoglobus sp. The sequence goes on from NZ_JBLWTN010000049.1 coordinate 8,197, forward strand.
CCAACGGCTGGAGAAAGATTTCGGACATGTGATCCACGAGGTCATTTCGTAAAGCGGATCGGACCGGTAAGATAAATATGAAATTGAGACATGCCCCTTCCATGGCGAGCCGAGTGATTCACCATCGATGGACTCGCTGTAACAACGATTGAGCGTTCACTCTCCAACAAATTTCATGGTTTCCTCAACAGACTCACATCCCTCCCGGTAGCTGGATTCATCTCATGCCTCGCCTGTTCCTCTTCGCTTTAGCGATCAACATTTTCTTCAGCCACGTGGCATCCGCACAGGTTCAGTATCGCGGTCTTCTGGAACAAACGGAACGCAACAGTCCGAGCGTCCCGGTTAAAGAATTCCAACTGAACTGTTTTCCAACGAGCGAAGACTCCCAGACTTTCTTTTATCAAGTCGAAGAAAGCCGCCCAGCTTTGCCCTGGATTGAACAAATCGGAACAGTTTCGCCAGCAGACGATTTACTTGCTTCGAATGGAATCGCGCTCGGCTACCGACATTTAGACCGTGGATATGTTCTGCCGGTGGCACTCCCCTTCTTTCCACAGCATGACCAACTCCAAAAAGGAGCAAGCTGGAAGGATGGTCAGGGCGAATTCGAAGTGAAGGGAGAGAAAACAATCAACGGACATGCTTGTTGGGACGTCAGGGCGACAACAGGAATTGCGCGGCATCATCAGTTGTATGTCAGAAAAGATTCCCCTCTCATTCAGTCTGGCACACAAACAGTCTTTATGGGTCCGGGAGATCGATTTCAGGTCCAGTTCCAAATCGAGTCCGAAGACAAAACAACAGACATCGCAGCTCTCTCCAAACTCTTCCTTGAACTCAAATCATCAGTGAAACGCCAAGAGCACGATCGCTTTCAACCACTGACGAACGAGCAAGTGAAATCGCTTGCCCCAAAAGCAGCTGAAATTCTGGCAGCCGCAAAAGGAACACCGCTCGAAAAATTTGCGAAGGAAGTCAACGAGAACCTCGACACGCTGATGAGCCGACAAGGTCGCATTGACGGACTCGCTGAGGCAATGATCGGGAAACCGATTCCGAAGTTTACACTGAAAAACTTGAAGTCCGGTGAAATCCCATCCAGTTCGTTTGCAGGAAAAACAACTGTCCTCCACTTCTGGGACTACGCGAACCCGACGCTCGAACAACCGTACGGTCAGGTTGGCTATCTCGATTTCCTTCACAATCGCTGGGCTGGCAAAAATGTCCAGGTGTACGGAGTAGCTATTAACTCCGAACTGAACGACCCCCAAACTCAGGCAAAGGCCATCCGCAACATCAATCGCCTCCAACAATTCATGCGGCTCAGCTACGAACTCACTTTTGATGGCGGAGCAGCTTTGAATTCATTCGGAAACCCCACCCGAGTCGGCGAATCGCTGCCACTTTGGGTTGTGATTTCTCCAGATGGGACCGTTCGACACTATCAAACCGGATTCTACGAAGTCGATAACCGTGTCGGACTGAAACCGCTCGATGACGCGATTGAAGCTTCACAAAAATAGACCGGCTCACTCTACCATCGCTATACCGTGTGCCCGTGAAGAACGTATTTCTCAAGTAAAAATGCTGTTTGCCACGAGGCAGAACCTGCAAGCCAATTCGAAAGATGCTCTAAGGCACCGCTGAGTTGATTCGTTGTGCAGCTTGCACCGAATGTGGTTTGGTAGTGGAAATTCTTCCACATCCATCAACTTGGCTGGGCCTTCCTGGAAGTTTGGTTCTGCGACTGTCGATACCGTCAACGACAATTGCGTTCTTCAAGGCTTCAAAGTCCGCAGGCTGGTTGGTGAATAGCGCCGTCTTCCGTGGACACATTTCGTCAGCGTGCCGACATTCGCAACCTGGCACTTGGTTAGCTTGCGACTCCATTGCCTGCTCCCAGCGTTTCTGGAATCATCATTGAGTCAATCGGAAACAAAACGCGGAATCTCTTGGGCATTGTATCCAAAGTGCCTGTAAATTTTCTCCCCTGTTTCGCGCACAGGAAGATCGCAAAACAATAGGTGTTTCAACAACTGTCGTCTTGACGAGTATTGGCGGAAAGAATATTCTTTCGCTCATGAATCAATCTCAATCACCACCGCCTCCGTCAGTCCAGAAGCCAAAGTTTGACTCTCTGGAGCAGGAAGTCTTCCTGAATCTTTGGCGAACCTACGACCGGTTGAAAATTCTGGAAGAAGAAGCCTTTGGACAGGGAGGGCTCTCTGCTCAACAGTACAACACTCTGCGATTGTTGCAGTCGTCTCACCCGGCTTCGATCCCTACCCTCGAACTGGGAAGCCGTTTGATTTCCCGCGCTCCAGACATGACTCGCTTACTGGACCGTCTGGAAAAACAGGGTCTTCTCACTCGTAATCGCCGAGCGGAAAACCGTCGTGTTGTTGAAGTCAGTATTACCTCGAAGGGTTTGAAACTGCTCGATGAAATTCATGAAAAGATCCAAGAGTGTCACACACTTCAATTGGGCCACATGAGCAAGAAATCTTTACGACAGTTGGCCGAGTTGCTGAGACAGGCAAGGCGACCACATGAAGATGCCGAAAACCCTTCGTTTGTCGATGGATAATTCTGACCACATAATTTTTGTTTGCAAAATCCCATAGGATTCAAGAAATGTCGAATGGCAAAAATCCGCATGTTGTCGTGATCGGAGGCGGTCCTGCCGGTGCCACAGTCTCAACACTCATCGCCCAGCAGGGGTACGATGTCGAATTATTTGAACGAGAGAAATTTCCTCGCTACCACATCGGCGAGTCTCTGATTCCTGAGACATATTGGGTACTGAAGCGGTTGGGAATGCTCGAGAAGATGAAGCGAAGCCCGTTCATCAAGAAGCATAGTGTTCAATTTGTGAACGCTTCGGGAAAGCAGTCAGCTCCATTTTACTTTTACGACAACAAGCCGCACGAATGCTCTCAAACGTGGCAGATTCGTCGCAGTGAGTTCGACACAATGATGCTGCGGAATGCAGAATCGCAGGGCGTCAAAGTCCACGAAGGCGCGAGAGTTCTCGACGTAATTCTTGAAGGGGAACGAGCCGTTGGAATTCAGGTTGTCACCGAAAATGGAGAGACCAGAACAGTCCGGGCGGATGTCGTCGTGGATGCAAGCGGTCAAAGCTCGCTGCTTATCAACAAGTTCAAACTGCGAGTCTCGGACCCCGTTTTAAACAAAGGAGTCCTCTGGAGTTACTTTGAGGGAGCATATCGAGATACGGGAAAAGATGAGGGGGCGACGATTGTCTTGAGTCTCCAGAATAAACAGGGGTGGTTCTGGTACATCCCAATGCAAGACAACATCGTCAGCGTTGGGGTCGTCGCCGATTTCGAGTACCTGTTCAAAGGGCGAGAAAATCATGAAACCACCTACGCCGAAGAGATGGAGAACTGTCCCGCTGTCATCGAACGTGTTTCCATGGGTAAGAAGATAGCCCCAGTCAAAGCTACAAAGGATTACACCTATCGAGCCAGCCGAGCAACTGGCGACGGCTGGGTTTTAGTTGGCGATGCGTTCGGATTTCTCGATCCGCTCTACTCTTCCGGGGTGTTGTTGGCATTGAAATCAGGAGAGCTGGCCGCCGATGCCATCGTTGAAGGATTACAGAATGGGGACACGTCTCAAAAGCAGCTCGGCAAATGGGAAGAGGGTTACGTCGAGGGAATGAACCGAATGCGTCGACTGGTGTGTGAATACTACGACGGCTTCAGCTTCGGAAACTTCGTGCGGCGATTTCCCCAGCATCGAGGAAGCATAACGGACTTGCTAGTCGGAGACTTGTTCAAAAAGGAACTCGATCAAGTCTTCGAAGACATCGACAATTTGAAACTCGAAGCAACCGTTGAGCAGTAGCAAACCTGTTGCCGTTCCGAAACCTTTTCCTCTCTCTGAAGGTGCACAATCATTTGAGTTTGAGCAAGTTACATTTCAGCTTCTGGCGTTCGATCTAAATCCGTTTTGAAAAAGATGTAGGCGGACAGTCTCGTGGACATGTCTGATTCATCATGCGAAAAGCTCTCTTCAAGGACACAAGAAACGCAAACTGCTCTAGGTCGAACAGGATTGGTCCTGACCTTGACACTGATTCCATGGCATCCTGGCAAGCATCATCCCCATTCCGCAGGTATCCGTGATGCCAGCGAACATCAACCCAGCCCCGACGAAGGCTGATATTCCAACGAAATACGGATGCACTAAGAGACCGAGCAGAGATCCGACTAACACCAGGAATCCTGCAACGATCCTGACTTGCCGCTCCAGCGACATCCCCTTCTTACCGCGAACGACCGGCAAACCAGCATTCACCCATGCCTCAGTTCCTCCTTCAACATTCACAACATTGGTGAAACCTGCAGCGATGAACTTCTGCTGAGCCTTCGCACCTCGAGCCCCGCTTTTACAGATGACATAAAGCGGGTCGTCCGCCGATACGTTTCGCCCCTTCATCACAGAACTCGGATCGAGAGCATCCAGAGGAACGTTCTGAGCCTTAGCTGCATGAACTTCGCGAAACTCCAACGGCGTGCGAACGTCGATAATTTCTACTTCCCCCTTTTCCTCACGCTTGAAAAGTGCTTGCACATCAATCACGGGGTTCTCTGCCATCTGTCCAACTCCTTAAAAGGTCTACATATCGACATGTCACACAATGGCGACATGATCACACAAAAAAACGCACTAGCTCTTCAAAAACCGATCTTCGACACATTTCATAATGTTGGCTAAATGTGGTTCAGCGACCTGGTAATAAACTCGTCGCCCTTCACGTTCACTTGTGAAAAAACCACACCGCTGCATGAGTCGCAAATGCTCCGAGGCCACGTTGTCTGGCACATCGGAATCCTCAGCCAACTCACCCACGGTGAAGCGACCATCTAACAACAACTGCACAAACCTCAGTCGCACCGGATGTGCAAGTATTTTCAAGCACTCTGCAGCCTCAACGAACGCCGCTGCATCACCTATTGGCTTCGATTTTTTCTTTGATTTCATCGCCACTACAAACCTCCTTTACAAATCATATCGTAACCTCGCGATATTTCAACTAAGTTCTTCAGAAGAATAGTTGATAAATGGAGGAACTCGACAGTCCCCGAATGCAGAGGAACAGCACCAGCGTGACGACCCAGAGGATCGCCGTCCAAATCATCCACTGTAGTGCCCAGGTTGCTTCTCTCCGCATTAAAATCGCCGACTAATCGCCTCCGCGTCAGCCATTGCAAGACCTTAAACAAATCGACAGAATTGAGTTGTATATCTCGTGGATACCGGCCTTGATGCGAGATGCCTCATTCCTTTCGGGTTGAGAGTGGGTGTTCTTTCGCTTCGCAACAAAAAAATCGCCACAACCTCAATTCGCATCAAGACTTCTTTCAATTCGGAAAACACGGTTAACGGCGTTGGGTGCCAAAGGCACAAGATGTTTTACCCTAGCCGATCAATTCACTCACGCTACTTTTGTCTTCAATTCAACGCACCTGGAGAATTCATCTTGTCGCTAAAGCGACCCAACCGAACAAGTCGGTCGGGCCACCTCTCGTGGGAAATATATTGACGACTTTCTCAAGTCTCTCTACACTAATGGTGTACATTTAGACACCACTTCGAATCCTGAAAGGGAGACACATGACTTATCTGAGATTCCGGAGCTCCGCCGACCCAGCTCTTGCGACTGAGTACGCTATTGCACTAGACACTGTCTCGTATATCGAGCCGCAATGGCACCAGCAAAGCTCGTCGGGCCAACTAGCGAGGCTCCACCCCCGACTTGATGATATGTCCTCCACCCTTGAGGCTGATGCAGTGGAGGATTACTTGCTGCGAGACCAAGATGGGGCTAGCCATTATTACCGCCTCGCAACCCCAGCGACCAAAGCAATAATCAAGGCACTCTGGGAGTCAGCGGTGTAGAGTCATCCATAGCCATCTCTCCAGTATGATCGGGTGCTGGAGAGCATGGCTTTGTGTTTGTGTTGGATTGTGCAATGGAATCTTGGAAACGGAGGTAGGCATTATGCATTGGTATGGTAGAGTAATTCAGAAGTAAATTATGGCAGTTTTAAACATTTCAGAGGGCCAAAATGGGAACCAAAGTCAACCATTCGAATTGTAGTACCGGTAGGGCAGGGCTCCCCTGCCGCAATGCAATGCTCGCGTACACTTTAAAGTTGTATGTTCTCAATCTGGTTCTTCGACGTGGTCTTCAATCTGACCAAAATCGACAGGGTGGCAGGGACAGTTTTCAATCGCGGCAGGGGAGCACTGCCATGCAGTCACTGAACAATAGTTACAGTCGTTTTCGACAACCTTTATGTGGCGTCAGGCGAAAAGAGCCTGGACTACTTCAGTAAGACAGAAAGTCTCTAATCGTCCGCGGCAGGGGGGCCCCAATATTGTTCGGCACGCTTTTTGCGCATTGTGGGTGGTATTGTAAACTCCGCGTTTTTGTGAGGGAGTGCAATG
>NZ_JBLWTN010000050.1:0-13689 GCF_048270125.1 Thalassoglobus sp.
CGAGCCCCACACAACCAATAGACTAAATCACCAATCACCTCAAATCTACTGAAAAACTAAAAGAAAGATGCTCTAAAATGCAGAGGGTGATTTGTCATCTCGTTTCGGGGGCATATTGTATTGACCGGCTGGAATTGGTGATTTACAAACGATTGTTGCAAGCACGAGTTTCTCTGGCTGATTTTTGGCTTGACTGGTAATTGATGCGTAATGATGTGACCCAGATTTTGAATCGTATTGAGGAGGGGGATCCTCTTGCGACGAATCAACTATTGCCTCTGGTCTATGACGAGTTGCGAAAGTTGGCTTCGAGTCGGATGGAGCAGGAATCCGCCGGGCAAACGATTCAGCCCACGGCGTTGGTTCACGAAGCCTTTTTACGATTGATCGGGAATGAGGCGGATATTCGTTGGGATAACCGAGGTCATTTCTTTGCAGCTGCCGCGGAGGCGATGCGTCGCATCTTGATTGACAATGCACGCAGACGGAACAGTTTGAAGCGTGGAGGTCAGCTGTCACGCCGAAAGTTCCAGGAGGAAGATGCGGTTCAAGTCCCTGATGATTATGAGTCTCTATTGGCATTGGACGAGGCCCTGACGAAGTTGGCGAACGTAGAGCCGGAACTGGCTCAGATGGTTGAATTGCGATATTTCACGGGTCTGACAGTCGAAGAGACAGCGAAGATTTTGGGAGTTTCTGAACGGACTACGAAGCGGAATTGGGCGTACGCCAGAGCGTGGCTGAGACGAGAGATGAGCGGAGAGAAGTAATTCCTCTGATGGATGGCAGTCTCGAACTTCTGAAGGGCAGATGAAGCATTACTAGTTGCCGAATTGTCGAAATGGAAGCGGTTCGAAGTTTCAGAATAGCGAATATTTTTGGCCCCGTCATTGATCAGTTTTCGCATTGTTAATTGTGTCGCTCTTTCTAAGTTCACTGTGCATCAGTTCGAGTTCATGCAATGTCCGAATCGTCAGAAAAAACGATCTTCTTTCAAGCACTCGAAATTGAATCCAAAGAAGAGAGGATCGGGTATCTCAATAAGGCCTGTGCAGGGAATCATTCATTAAGAGTCGCAGTCGAAGAATTGTTGATAGCTCACGAGACACCAGATGCTTTTCTTGATGCACCTGTCGCAGAGTGGCGACCTGAGGATGGTGATTTGATCGGAAAAACATTGATCGTCAATCCTGTGAATTCCGAAATGGAAGGGGCTGTGATCGGTTCATACCGGTTGATGGAGCAGATTGGGGAAGGTGGTTTCGGGATTGTCTACGTCGCTGAGCAGCAGGTCCCGGTGAAACGTCGCGTTGCTTTGAAGATTCTCAAACCGGGCATGGACTCTCGCGAAGTCGTCGCACGATTTGAAGCAGAGCGACAGGCATTAGCAATGATGGATCATCCGAATATCGCTGCGGTCTTTGATGCTGGAACCACGGAAACGAGACGACCTTTCTTCGTGATGGAACTTGTTCGAGGCGTCGCCATTACCGATTTTTGTGATGAGCACAAGTTGGACATACGGACGCGACTCAATCTGTTCATTACAGCCTGTAAAGCGGTTCAACACGCACATCAGAAAGGTGTTATTCATCGCGATATTAAACCTTCCAATGTCTTGGTGACTCTTCACGATGGGACGCCGGTGGTGAAGGTGATCGACTTTGGAGTTGCCAAAGCGATCGGTCAAAAACTGACGGACAAAACGATTTACACCCGGTTCACGGCAATGATCGGAACGCCACTCTACATGAGTCCCGAACAGGCGGAAATGAGCGGTCTGGATGTTGATACACGCAGCGACGTCTATTCACTTGGTGTCCTGCTTTATGAGTTATTGACCGGCACAACACCCTTCGATCGTGACCGCCTCAACACTGCAGCGTACGACGAACTCAGGCGAATCATTCGTGAAGAAGAACCTCCACGACCGAGCGAACGACTGACTGCCCTTGGTCGACTCAACTCAACGCTTGAACAACAACGTCGCAAGCATGAACAGGCCTTGCCTAGATTTGTACGTGGTGATCTGGACTGGATCGCCATGAAAGCGATGGAGAAAGACCGTCGTCGCCGTTATGAATCGGCTGGCTCTCTGGCGGTCGATGTCCAGCGATTTGTGAACCACGAACCAATTGAAGCACGACCACCTTCGCGTTTTTATCAGCTGCGAAAGTTCTCCCGGCGTCACCGAGGCGTTCTCGTGACAGCGTCACTTGTTCTAGCATCGCTGTTGATAGGGACTGGCGTCAGTATCTGGCAAGCGTGGTTAGCAACGAGTGCACGCAACGAGACAACGGTTGCACTTCAAAAAGCTGTGACTGCGAGAAACGATGCGACAGTGGCACGGCAGGAGATCGAAGAGTTTTCTGAGCGACTGAAACAAGCCAGTATCCTCGTGACGAGTGGACGTGCTCATGCTGATGCGGGACGTTTGTCAGCAGCCTATCAGGACTATTCGCGAGCGATTGAGGTTCAACCGAATTATTATAATGCGTGGTTGGAACGAGCGATCCTGCAGGCAGATGTCGGTCTGTGGGAAGCGGCTGCTAATGATTTTTCAAAAGCATTGGACCTGGGTGTTCCCGCAGATAATCCTGCGAACTGGGGGATTGCTCAGTTGTTTCTATATACGGAGGACAACGAAGGTTATCGCAAATACTGCCAGAGCATGTTGCAACTTAGAGAACATGGTTCTGAAAACGCATCGATCGCAGCCATTCGAAGTTTCGTAATGGCACAGTCACCTGTCATTGATCCGCAGATTCTGGTTGACGAAACTGAAGAGTTGTTGAAAGTTGCAATGAAAGAACCACGACTCCGCCCCGATCAGAATGGCTTTCCGAGTTCGATAGATCGACATGATCCACGGAAATTTGATCGATTAAGCGGTCGGCCAATTCGAATTGGTGCTGAACGAAGGACAAATCATCCACTTGGCGCAATTGCCTATGTGGCAGGTGTGGCAAACTATCGGGCTGGAAACTACGAAGCAGCCATCAAATTGCTCAAGCAAGCTTTGGAAGACAAAGGCTGGAAAGCGAGAGGCATAGCCAATCCTGTGTTGGCGATGTCCTATCATCGCAACGGGCAGGCAGAAAAAGCCCATGAAGCATTTGAGCTGTCAGTTCAGTCCATTGATGTTTGGACAGACCAAATGGTGAATGGCCCAGTAGGCACGATCCCATTCCCCTGGTTTGATTTGATTGAAGTGAAGCTGCTTTATCGAGAGGCTTCACTGTTGCTGACAGGTTTTGCTCCTGCAGGCGACCCTCGATTACGAGCGCTGGAAGATCGAGCTAGTGCCACACTTTACGATTAACGAGAAATCCTTTCATAAGAATGATCAGCTCCTCAATCATCCCGATGCATCTTTGGCAGGCATTTCCCCATCGGTGACTTCAAACTTAAACCAATGTTGGTCTTGATGTTGTGCCTTGTGGGGCCAATCTATGAGGACAAGTCAGTGAACTTCACGAGCACGAGAAGCATTGGAATTGCGCTGTCCCAGCTTTCGAATAGGTGTTCGGGTTCTGCCTCGTGAAGCCAATCGATGAAGGTAAGTTAGTGAACTTCACGGGCACGAAAAGCATTGAAAATGCTTTAGTGGGGCAATTCTTGTTCGGGTGGTGGAGCGTATTTGGCCATGATCAAATACATCACGGGGACGAGGATGAGAACGATGAGCGTGCTGAATGTCAGGCCAAAAGTGAGGCTGGTCGCCATAGGAGAGACAATTTGGGCTTCTTTAGATCGTTCAAGCAGGATTGGCAGCATGCCAACTACGGTTGTGACTGACGTCAATAACACCGCTCGGAAACGGCGACGGCTGCCGTCGATGATGGCTTCTTGGATTGTTAAACCATCTGCCACTCGATGATTGATGAAATCGACCAGGACGATCGAGTCGTTCACGACGACGCCTGCCAGCGCGACGATTCCAAAGATACTGAATAGCGTGAGGTCGATGTCCATGACTATGTGTCCGATGATGGCGCCGATAAAGCCAAACGGAATGATGGACAGAATTAAAATCGCCTGTCGACAGGAGTTGAACTGGATCGTAAGCAAGAGGAACATCGCTCCCATGACGAAGAAAAAACCGACGGTGAGGCTGCTGACCGTTTCGTCGGTTTGCTCTTGTTGACCTCCCCACTGCAGTTGCACTCCCGGGAACTCTTGAGCAAACTCCGGAACGAAGTTTGTTTTCAGATCCGAGACAACGTTAAATGCATTGCCACGTGTTTCATCGACATCTGCGACAACACCGATACTTCGCATCTGGTTCACACGGCGGATTTCAGAATACCCACGCTGTACATCGACCTCAGCGACTTCGCTCAAGGGGCGCTCGATTCGATCATCGCCACGAACGCGAATGTCGTCGAAGCTGACCAATGTGTTGCGATCTTCTCGCGGATATCGAACTCGCAGCGGGACCTCATGTCGACCACGTTGTAGTCGCATCACTTCTTCGCCGTAGTACGAGGCTCGCACTGTTCCTGCAACATCCGCCAGAGAAACGCCCATAGCTTTGGCGTCGTCACGGACTTTAATGCGGTATTCCCATTTGCCCGCTCGCGTGTCGGTGGCAATATCCGAGACGTACGGGTACTCGGCAAGCTTGGATTTGCAACGATCGATTGCTTCGTCCAGTTGTTCCAGGTTTTCACCGGTCGCCATCAAACGCATTTCAATTGGTAAAGAGGCGGGGCCGCGAGGAGTGGCTCCGAAGGCAACAGCTTCCGCACCGGGAAAGCGACCAGCTTCTTCTCGCCACAAACGAACGATGGCATCGCTGTTGATTGTTCGTTCCCCGATATCGTTGAGTTGAACAAAGAGTCCACCGACATGACTGGTCGGCGTGGCACCTACTTCATCTCCGGAAGAGCCGACTGTTCGCTGCACTGCTTTAACAAAACCATCGGGATCTTTGGTCAACTTTTCGTCGATGGACCGTTGGTTGACTCGCCAGATGGCATCTTCAAGTCGCTTTGTCGCTTCGTCTGTGACATTCACCGGGGTCCCGTCCGGATAGGTGATCTGCACGGAGATGAAGCCAAAGTCAATTTTGGGTAATAGTAGAAATGGAACCATGCCAGATCGAACAATTCCGACCGACAGAATCAGCATACCCGCAAGTGTTGACAACACGATTGCGGGATGGCGAAGTGAGCTTCGCAGAACCGGAGTATAGATGACCTCGATCACCCAGGTGAGCAACCGCGTCATGCCAGCATTCGCTTTTTCTAACAACCATCCCAATGGACGTAGCGGAAGTAACAGGTAAGAAAGTGAATCCAGGAATCGACTGCGGCGATGTGACAGGTGAGACGGCAGAATCGTCAGACTTTCAAACATCGAGATCAAAAGCATTGCTCCGACACACATCGGCAGCACGACAGTGAGCCGTTTGATACGACCTTCCATGTACATGATCGGAGCAAACGCGATGACGGTTGTTAATACGGCGGTAACGATCGACGGCATAACTTCTGTCGCTCCATCGATGGCAGCTTGCCGATAACTTTTTCCCATCTCGCGGTGCGCATAGATGTTTTCACCGACCACAATGGCATCATCGACAACAATACCTAGCGCGATCAGGAATGCAAACATGGAGGTCATGTTGAGCGTTTGACCACCGTAGTACATGTAAATACATGCTCCCAAAAGCGATACGGGAATTCCCAGCATCACCCACCATGCTAAACGCATTTCGAGGAACAGCGCTAGGACGATGAAGACCAGAACGAGTCCCATCCAGGCATTCTTGCTCAGCATGTTCAGCCGATTTTTCACGCTGGTCGAACGATCTCGAATCGCGAGCATCGAGTAACCGGGGGGCAGGCTGGACTGTTCTTGCAAAACGTATTTGCGAACGTCGTCGGAGACTTGAATGAGATCGTCCGCACTCGTTGTCTCAACCGATACTAATACCGCAGGGAGCCCATTCACTTCATTAATCGTACCGTCTACCGAAAATTCATCGCGAACTAAACCCAAGTCACCAACCGTTAAAACGACACCGCCCGGTTCGCTGACCAGAGGAATCTCTGCAATGCCATCGCCCAGAATGCTTTTGTCGCTGCCACGTAAGAGGATTTCTTGAGAGCGACCTCTGAGCGTTCCACCTGGTAATTCAACGTTGTTATCACGAACGATCTCGGCAACGCTCTTCAGCGACAAGTTATATTCTCGCAATTTTTCTTCAGGGATTTCGATATCAATTTGAAAACCGGGAGTTCCGACAAGATCTGCCACTGAGACCGATGGTAAAGCAAGGATGTCCAAGCGAACGTGCTCTGCAACTCGTCGCAGAGCCAGCGCAGATTCGGCTTTCTTCTCTGGGGAATTATCTCCGTCCTGCTCTCTTGGTCCCATCACTGCGACGCGAATCGCTGTCACGAAATTGGTTTGCAAGCGGATGTCTGGTTTTTCTGCCAACTCCGGAAAGCTGGGAATTTGACCAATTAAAGTGGTCACTTCAGTTAAGACACGTTGAGCGTCCGCTTGTTTTGCGTCGGGGTCAAGTTCCAGCATTACGACGCCGACACCTTCTCGGGCGTACGATGTCATTTCGTCAATGCCATCAACTGTGCGGATTGCCTCTTCGATCTTTTCGAGAACGCCACTTTCGATTTCGTCGGGGCTTGCTCCCGGGTAAACAACCGAGACGTTTAAAACGTACAGCTCGAAGTCCGGCCAAAAGTCGCGACGCAATTGAGAGAGGCTAAAGGCTCCCAGCAACAGGACACCGAGCATCACCACGTTCATGGCTTGCCAGTTTTTGACAGCCCAGTCGACGATTGACTTCATTCGCCTGCCCCTCGGTGCGCCACCGTCTGAGGTTCCATTAAAGCAGTTCGCTCTACCGTGTGCTCGTGAAGAACGCGTTTCAGCATTAAAATTGCTGTTCGCCACGAGGCAGACTCTGTACACCAATTCGAAAGAGGCTTTAGGGTCACTTGAACATTTGAGTTCGAGTCGGGAGAGCTTAAATCTTGTTGGCTGTTGGAAAGGTTGCCGCGGGGGAGACGTGGGGCTTCTTCGACTGGCATCCCTTCGGCAGGATCGCTAATCGGCGAAACAATCACACTGGCAGTGTTCAATGAAAACTGTTGATTCGGTCCTGGTGATAATTCCACGACCACTGAATCTTCCAGTCGACTCACAATTGTGACCGGGATCACACGTAATTTTTCATCTACATTGAGCCAGACACGATTGCCCGGACGAATCGCAGTTTCTGATACGCGATACAGTGTGCGATTCGGAGTCGTTTCTAATGAAACCGCGACGAACATCCCGCGTGTTAAGCGAAGAGGGGAAGCGAGCGAGTCTGAAGTGTCTGCGGTATTTACGCGAAATAAACAAGGGTATGTCCTCGTCTGCAAATCGACACCCGCTCCGTCGATTCGCATTAAAGTGGCACTCCAGCGATGAATGTCGTTGCCGAATTGATAGCTGATCGTTGCAGGGACTGGTGGAAGGTGAGCGTCGCGGCCTGACACACTCATTGAGTCAGATTGGTTCGCAGAGCGAGGGGCGAGACTGCTCGAAACCCATACCATTTTATCGACCGTCAAGTTTGTACGAACTTCCACCTCAGAGGTATCTTCAATGGTGACAAACGATGTTCCCTCTGGAACGAAAGATTCCACCTCCACAGAGGAAGTGACAACGCGACCGCGAATTGGAGACCTTACGACACAACGAGCCAGGTCAAGTTTCGCACGTTCCAAGAGGACATCTGTCATCGCCTGCTTCTGAATGATTAACTCTTTCTGGGCCAACAATTCTCGACCGCGATTTCCGATTTCAACGAGTGAAGACTTCGCAGTTAATTCGGCTCGTTGCAGGATATCCACATCCGACAGTGAAGCTGCCCGTTTTTGGACCAGCGAGTCCAAACGCGTTTGCTCGCTTTTGACAATCTCAACTTGCTGCTCAGCAAGTAGTAGCAGTTGTTTTGTGTTTTCAATGAGCACATCGACCGAGGCAATTTCGGCCGTTTCTTGAGCGACTTGAGCTTCTAGCCTCCTGATTTCGAATTCGTATTCGGTTGGATCAAGCCGGATCAACACTTCGCCCTTCTCAACCATAATTCCAGGTCGAAGATGCTCCGATTGTTCGATAATTCGTCCAGCCACCTCAGTCGACAGTCGAATCTCACGAAGTGGAACCACGACCCCGTTGGATTGAATTCGCACCGGCCCTTCGTGTTCAACCAGCGATTGCGTATTGACGACCATGACTGAAGATTTCGCCGGCTTCGCTCGATCGGGGCGTTTCCTCTCACCCAACAGCGTGTATCCAAACAGACAACCACTCAATATGGCGATGGACACTGTGAAATTGACGACCCAACTCAGCTTGCTTCGACGCGATTCAACAGGTCTTTGCTCGGTTGGCTCGATCATTTCAGTCGGTTTCTCATTGATTGAATCTGGCATGAGTGGTTTCGCTTTGACAAAAAACAACCTTTAGAACGGAAGACGAAAAACGGTCCATGGTCCAACCAGTAATACGAGAACAAATCCTGAAGCCGGACTTGTTCTATCATGTCCGCAGCGATGATTGAGATATCGTCCTCTGTGGAAACACCACGGAAAAAACGCCCCACGCAACACCGTGCGAACTAGAGATGGTTGAGACCTCTAAAGCAATGCGTAAATCGTTGTTTGGTGGGGCCACAAAAGTTCAGAAAGAGGGAATATTTTGGAAAACAGCGCAAGGGGACAGAAAGCTGAACAGCTTAAGTATGAGTCATTCAAGTTGTTGTCACAGCGAGGATTGAAGGGTTGTATTTTGAAGTCGCTGAGACTTAGCGATCACCACAGGTTTTCATGTGTGACGTTAATTGTTTTGTACCAACGGGTTATGTTGATTTCAGGTTGTGTTTTGCATAAGTTTACAGTGTCCCATTTAGTCAGCGGGGGCTAAAAAGCTGGACCGAGATAACTGCAGACCCACCGTGAGCATGCTTTATCGCATCTTTCGGATTGGTGTGCAGGATCTGCCGCGAGGTAGAACCCGAACATCGATTCGAAAAACGTCAAATGACTCCTTCCCTAAACGCTTCTATCGGTTCGTCGAACGGCATGTGCTGACGCCATTGAGACTGATGGACCTCAACGACTATCTGCTACGCATGCTTGCACTCGCTGTGTCTTGCAAGGATTGGAAGATTGGAACTGAATAGCTGTTGCGATCAAAGCGGATCAGCGACAATGAGTTCGCATGGACGGTCTGCAAGCGTTTGGCTTCAAACTGTTCTTCTGGAATGGACAGGAATCGCTGTTGTTCCTCGTTGAGTAACTCTTGCTTGGGAACAGACTTTCCCCGGAGTCTGCGACGAAGATCTTTCGTGCAGCATCTCAGCAATTCTTCATTCAGCTCTTCCAAAGACTCCACACGTGGAATTGGCACCAGAAACGAACGACGGGCAAAGTCCAACAGACGTTCGACGTGGCCTTTCTCGTTGGGTCGTCTCACCAAACAGAAGTGGTCTTCATACAAATAATGGCTCTTGAGCCTGAGAAACTCTTTGGTGACCTCGCGTTCACGGTTGCCAACAATTTTCCCGACAGCGACCTTACTGTTGTCGTAGCTGATGCGAGTTGGAACGCCACCAAAGAACTCAAAAGCTCGAACGTGCCCTTCCTGAAAGGATTCAGTGCACTCTCTGGGAAATCCCTGGATGCAGATGGCGTCCGACAAGGGGAGAGTCATGACGAACAGAGCGACCTTCGTGAGTTCACCATTCAGCAGGACATCGGCAAAACCGAAATCGACCTGTGCTTCGCCTGCTGGATGGGACAATGGAAGGAACACTTCTTTGTTCTGCTGTCGGAGTCTCTGCACAGCATCAGCAACAATCGTCAGGCCACAGTTGTAGCCATGTTCATCACGAAGTCGCTCAAAGATCCGCTGAGCTGTATGCCGCTGCTTTCGATGAACCTTCTTGTCTGACTCCAAGATCTCCTTGATGATCGGTAAGAAGGGATCGACCTTGGAACCACGAGGCTGGCTTAACCGATAACCCGGCGGTTCGGTGAACGTCAGGATTCTTTCCAGCGTCTTCCAGTGCATGTCGTGCTCACGACATGCAGCTCGCTTACAGATCTCGCCGTTCAGGACACGACGGCGAATCTCCGCCCACTGTCCTGCGTCTCAAGGCAGGCGATGAACGCTGCATGTTCGTAAACACCCGTCCCTCGCTGCCTGAAGGTCAAACAATTGGTCAAAGACCAACAGGCTGAACACCTGACAACAAGTGATCATCTGGGCGCTACACTTTCATTCCGGAAAACATCCCCCCGGCAGGCGCTACATTTTCTAACCGGTGTCTACAGGTATCGGAGTACAGATCGTTTGCTGGTTCCCAGCGCCTCTGCGATCTCGGTGATCTTCAGTCCCTTATCAGTGTTTTCCATCTGTAGCGTATCCCGGTGCTGATTTCCAAACTGACAAATCGACTCGCAACCGCTCAACCATGTCCTTCGGCAGGTCGACAGCGCCGGTGTCATCGCTTTCTTCGCCGAGGTCCTCGTCTTCCGTGCCGATCCCGGCCTTCTCTCGCTTCCGTTTCTCGTCTTTGACGTGTTCCTGTTCGATGCGACCCTCAACTCTCATGTCGCCGCCAAGCGTCACCTCGAATAACTGCGCACGACGATACAACTCCTCGAACATCCTTTCATCGTAGGTGGCTGCCAGGTACGGGACTGCGATCTCTAGCGAAGGCTGCTTCTCGACGTTTTTACCGAGACGCTCACGTTCGACCTTACTGCCTATCCGGTCGATGCGGCCGGTCCGTTGTTCGATCGTGGCAGGGTTCCAACAGAGGTCGTGATGAATGACGTGCCGACATTCGCGATGCAGGTCGATCCCCTCTTGACCGACCGACGTGGCCACTAACACTTCTGGACGATATGGTGTGTTGAAACCCAGGAAATAGCGATCCCGTTCCATGCCTCCCTTCACAAGTTGGACCACGTTCTGATTTGTTGCGGCTGCTTGATAGCCGGACAACAGTGCCTGATTCTTGCCGGCTCTGACGAGGGTTTCTAGATATGCTTGAACGCGTTCTTGCAATGTTTCGAAATGCCCTTCAGGAGGTTTTACATACCTTTCGGACAAATAGTCAGACCATCGTTCAGTATTATCACGTTCGACATCAGCCAGATAGCGAAGCAGAAACTCCTTTGCCATGAGAATGCGTCGAAAGACTTGGCCTGCTACAACGCGTGTTGCAAGATTAAAGCTAGCCATCATTGGTCCATGATGCTCTACTAAAAGTGGAAGCCGCCGTGGACGTTGAGTGATTAAACCGGTCTTAAAGTACGGATAGATGACCTCTCCAATCGCATCTTTCTTAAGGCGATTGACCCAACCTTCCAGCTCCTTCGATGCTTGTCCGACTCCAGGCATCGAAGAAACATGACTTTCGAGATTCTCAACGTTCAAAGGGTCACCTGCTTCGGGGTCCAGAGTTTTCAGCTCATGACCAGATCCTTTACCAAGGGATAACGGTTCACGAGCTTCCAGCCATATCGGATCGGCGATTCGCTCGCCAAGTTCCTCACATTTACCCAGTACTTGTTCCAACCATCCTTTACCTTCATTCGACTCCCGCCATACGTTCACCGCGACATGCTCGGCGGCAGCTAGGAGAAGTCGTCGATCAGGTTTATTTACCGTTGAGGGTTCGCCCCGTTCAACTAGCAACTCTGCAATCTTATTGAGGTGACTCGCCCTGAGCTTCAATGTTTCACTTATCCCCCGCTGACCATCAACATCTCCAATAAGTGGATGGTCTTGAATCATTGAAAATAAAGGTCCGCGACGATCAAAGAACCTTCCGCGGAAGTTCTCAAAAGTCTTGTCTTCCCCGAACACGCGGAGTTGTGTTTCATCAAGAAACTTTTTGATCTCCTGATCGACCTGATCACGAACGGCGTCTGCCGTTTTAGTATATACGCAGAAAATGAGCGTTTTCTGTCCCTTTTTGAAAAACTCCAAAGCGCGTTTTGCCGTTGCTCTGACCTTTCTATGATCTTCATCTGGATCATAGTCATCGCTGCGATTTCCAATAATGCTATTAAGAACGACTCGATACTTTTGAAGCAATGGATTCTTCGCATTAGCCAGTTTTCTCCAAACTGCTGATGTCTCGACCAAATGACGGTAACTACCCGTCAACTCTGCTCCCAGTCCTGGCAATCCTTTCTCATCTTTCGCTAACGCGACAGACCGCATCATCAGATATTGAGCAAGCTCATCTTTCCCGCGAACCTCCATTCCGGGCGCCCAGTTAAAGTGCAAAACTCCATCTCTGTTTCCCACATCGGCGTTACGTCCGACAAAGTGTTTACGGTAACTGTGTTCATGCTGGTGTCGAATGATGAATGGATGCAGGTGTCTTTGAAGATCGCGATTGAGGTCTTCCAGTTCTAACGCAGCCTTTAATGCATATGCGATTCTTGCAGGATTAACCCTGTTCGCTTCAGCGTCTTGGGAATCTGACTCACACTGCTTGATCGATTCCCACTTTTCCCTGATGGCAGACTCATCGCAGAGACGAAGTTTACGCCAGCGTTGGCGAAATCCGTCACCTGAGACACGAGACTTGGACATCGCCGAGGAAAGTTTTTTGACTGAGTTGTCCAGCTCTTCATGCCGATCATTCGGTAAAGCCAAAGTCTGACGTAGCTTCAGAATGCTCAATAACTCGTCTTGTCGTAGCTGGAATGGCGTGGCGGATAGCCCCAACATACGGCAGATACGACCTGAAAGAAGGTTTTCTAGATGCTTCCGGTTTTGAACTGTTTCGTTTTTGAGATTGTGAGACTCGTCGATGACCACCAAAGGGAGTAAGGGAAGGTCACTTGCCAATGCCTTTCTTGTGAGATCATCGAGCGATTCCTGTAAGCGGTCGGCATTCCACTCAGACAACTGTCGTTCGATTTGAGTGTGCATGCGATCATCGTTAGCGGCACGTTGAAACGCACGAAAGAGATTCTTGGAAATGGCATCCGTGTCCTCCCACAGGAAGCTCGATTTGCGTAGGTCGAGCAGTTCAGGAACTTTCGTCTTCGCTCCGCTTCCAAGGATTTGTCGACACCACCATTTCCGATCTTCCGGTTGGACACTAAATACTTTAAATACGATTGCCAACGCTCGCCTGCGCCACTCTTCTTTATCTCGAAGAGCAGCTCCGAGCACACTATGTTTTGCGATCAAGAGGATCGGCTTCTTACGAGTAGACTTACGAGCCTCGCGCGCCAAATCGACCATATTGCCTGACTTACTGGATTCCTTAACAGGCGAGCGAATCTCCAACCAATCGAGGTCATTTTGATTCATTGCACAGTCGTTCTTAAAAGCTTCAGCCTCTCGCATCCATTTATTGAAGAGAGCATTATTTGATGGTGTTAATACCAACACTACTGGTTTCTTGGTAGAAAATCCGTCCGGCGTTTTGCCCTGACGAATCGCATCCAACAGAGAGACAGCGACAGCCAGCGCGACGTACGTCTTCCCCAAGCCGACTTCATCGGCCAAGATCATTAACTCGCGTCGGTATTCTGGTTTGCTCGCCGCAAATCGTTTTAGAGCATCTTCAGGTTTGGTTTGCAGTGTAGCCGCAGGAGTGAATGTAATTCAAACATTCTTGGGGACTGAACT
>NZ_JBLWTN010000051.1:0-12393 GCF_048270125.1 Thalassoglobus sp.
CGAGCCCCACACAACCAATAGACTAAATCACCAATCACCTCAAATCTACTGAAAAACTAAAAGAAAGATGCTCTAGAACAATACTCCCTGTCAGAACACCGAGAATCGTCAACTCGCTGTCTGAGTACTCCTGAGTCAACTGTTCCCCGAGGCGAGCGACAGCTTCAGCAATTTCATCTTCGGTGAGCAGACATCGAATGTTCTTCATGGTTCTCTCTTGAAGACCCCACACTGGAACTGTGGGGTGAGTTCATCTTCGGAAATGAAGTTCGCGTTCCGCCTCACAGAACGCTGCGATTCATCATACGAAAAGTGTTTTTCGCAAACACCGGAACACGAAATCGTTCTACGACATTTCCTTTAACTACATATTCAGATCGAGTGCATTTGCAACTTTGCGGCATTGCTCCATAGCGGCCGCGAAGACTTCTGGTGTCAACGACTGAGCACCATCGCTCGCAGCGTTTTTCGGATCGGGGTGGACTTCGATGATCAAGCCATCCGCTCCGACAGCGACAGCGGCTCGGCACATCGGAGTGACGAGCGAGGCCACTCCGGTTCCATGGCTGGGGTCAATGACGATCGGTAAGTGCGTGCGAGCCTTCAAGTAAGGAACTGAAGCGAGCGGAAGCGTGAACCTTGTATGTGTTTCGAATGTTCGAATTCCTCGTTCGCAAAGTGCCACTTCCTGATTGCCTTGATCAAGAATGTATTCGGCAGCCAGCAGGAACTCATCCATGCTCGCTGAGGCTCCACGCTTGAGCAAGATCGGCTTACGAACTTCACCCACTGCCTGGAGTAAGTGGTAGTTCTGCATGTTGCGCGCCCCAATCTGAAGCACATCGGTGTACGCAGCGACAAGCTCAACATGATGAGGCGTCATGACTTCGGTGACAATTGCGAGTCCGGTTTCTTCACGGGCTGCTGCCAGAAGTTTGAGCCCTTCTTCCTTCATCCCCTGGAACGAGTAAGGACTTGTCCGTGGTTTGAAAGCTCCTCCGCGCAGCCCTTTTGCTCCAGCTGCTTTCACTTGCCGAGCTGTCTCCATGACTTGCTCTTCACTTTCAACTGAGCACGGCCCAGCGATCACCCCGATAGTTCCCCCGCCGATGACGAGATCCCGAACCTTGATGACAGTTGACTCAGGCTTGGTTTCGACACTCGCGATTTTGTACGGCGCGAGAATAGGCATGACTTTTTCGACTTCATCGTAAGATTCGAAAACCGCCTTGTTTCCTTTGCGGTCATCTCCAACTGCTGCAATCACAGTTCGTTCGGTCCCTTCAATCACATGGGCCTTAAGCCCCATCTTTTCAACGCGATCAACCATCCCTTGAACGACTTCTGGTGATGGGTTGGGTTTCATGACAATGATCATTGTTCTACTCCAGGTCTCGCCTTTGCAGCGAAGTTGTTGTGTGTGTCGTTGGAAATTTCAGTTTTCGAGCATCGGCTCAGCTGACTTCAAAGCAAAAATTGTCTTGAAACAAAAAAAGACCCTGAATCCACATGGGGACCAGGGTCTTGATTTGTTTCGTCGTTCTAAACGATCTCCACTACCAACCCCGGGAGCCCCGGTAGCTAAACCAAAACGAATAAAAGAAACTTCCGCCACTGCACGGAATGTCGTGCTGTGGAGCGGTTGTTTTTTCGAATTGATTGCGGTGAGAGATCATTGAATTTGTATCAAAATTCGATTGTGTATCGCGTGATGCTACGCTGAGGCATCGGCGGCGTCAACAGAAATTCTTATCGTGGACTTAAAGTATGCCGATTTCTTTTGTGAGGTCATCCTCTGAATCGCATCGCTGAAAGCACTTGAACTGCGATTTGAGCTGTTAATAAAAAACTGTTGCGACGGGGTGTGAGTCCCGTCGCAACAGAAGCACAATCTTAAAAAAACTTACGCGAAGACGCTTAGTCGATGATAATGTCGCGAGCCGTTCCGCCGCTGGGGATCATCGGCAGCACGTGTTCCTGATATGGACAGACAACATCGAGCACGTACGCTCCGTCGCTTTCGAGCATTTCTTTCAGGGCTGCTGGGAATTCTTTCTTGCTGCGGACCTGTTTTGCTTGCAGTCCGAAGCTTTGCGCCATTTGAACGAAGTTCGGGTAGGTCTCTTCGTAGTGACTTCCCTCTCCTTCACCCAATGCCTCAGGATGATCAACTGGTCCCAGATAGGTGTTTGCTCGTCTTCCATCCATGAACCGATCTTCCCATTGAACCACCATCCCTAAGTGCTGATTGTTCAAGAGCAAGACTTTGACAGGCAATTTTTCACAGTGCAATGTCGCCAGTTCCTGAATGTTCATCAGGATCGAGCCGTCGCCGTCGATATCGACAACGAGTGAATCGGGGTGAGCCGCTTGCACTCCCATAGCTGCAGGCAGTCCAAAACCCATCGTTCCCAGCCCTGAACTGGACAACCAGTGTTTCGGCTTACGGAATTTGTAGAACTGAGCGGCAAACATCTGGTGCTGTCCAACACCGACGCAGATGTAAGGATCCTTTTCAATCGTTTGTCGCCAAAGTTCTTCAATGGCGTATTGAGGCAGAATGAAGTCTCCAGCGTCCGCGTATTTGAGTGGAAACTTCTCTTTCCACTCGTTGACTTGCGTCCACCATTCATCGGTTTCCGGAATGTCTTCATCGGTGAATGACTCATTGAGAGCTTCGAGGAAGACTTTTAAATCAGCAATCACGGGAATGTGAGCTTCTTTATTTTTGTGCATTTCAGATGGATCAACATCCACATGCACAATTTTTCCGTGTTTCGCGAATTCGTC
Source organism: Thalassoglobus sp. (assembly GCF_048270125.1). Lineage (NCBI taxonomy): Bacteria > Pseudomonadati > Planctomycetota > Planctomycetia > Planctomycetales > Planctomycetaceae > Thalassoglobus > Thalassoglobus sp. The sequence goes on from NZ_JBLWTN010000051.1 coordinate 2,791, forward strand.
CAGCTTGCCAGTCACACGGTCATCGAACCGCACCCCAAAGGCGAGCAACAGATCCGCTTCATCAACGGCATAGTTCGAGTAAACAGTTCCGTGCATACCGAGCATGTGGAGTGACTGCGGATCGTCTCCAGGAAACGCTCCCAATCCCATGCAAGTCATGGTAACAGGGATGTTTGCGCGTTTTGCGAACTTGGTCAATTCACCTGCTGCATCAGAGGCAATACATCCCCCACCAACATAAAGAATCGGCTTCTTTGATCGGCGAATCGCAGCGATCACCTGATTCACTTGTTCCTGTGCGACTTTTCGTCGTTCTGGATGATATCCAGGCAAGAACATTGGTGGATCGTAATCGATATCCGATTCTGCGACCGCAATTTGAATGTTCTTCGGGAAATCGATCAGAACGGGACCCTGTCGGCCGGTCCGAGCAACAAAATATGCTTCTTTCACAATTCGCGGGATACTTCGCAATGCTTCCTGAACGGATTCTTCATCATCCGGATCGCTGGCAGTGATCATATAATGATGCTTCGTGATCGCGCGGGCGATCTCAACGATCGGCGTCTCCTGAAACGCATCGGTCCCGATCACTTTCTGCGAAACCTGACCAGTGACAGCGATCATCGGAACGCTGTCCATCTTGGCATCTGCCAGCGCGGTGACGAGATTGGTCGCTCCCGGTCCGCTGGTTGCCATACAAACGCCAATTTGATCACTCGTTCGCGAAACACCCTGAGCAGCGAACCCCCCACCCTGTTCGTGACGGGGAAGGATTGTTCGGATGCGGTCGCGGCACTTTCGCAACGCCTGATGGAGAGGCATACTTGCCCCGCCGGGATAGGCGAATACGGACTCGGAGCCCTGGCGAATAAGTGATTCGACAAGAATATCCGCACCGGTCATGGTGATTTGTTCCGTTTTCGATTCAGTCGCGGTCGACACTGTTCTGCCTTTTCTCAAATGCTTAGTCAGACTTAATCCAGACTTAATAGTTTCAAGGACTCGACCCGTTTCGCAATTCACATAACGAGTCAGCGAGCACACAAATTCATTTTGTGACCACAATTTACAACCAGTCCGAAAACATCAAAGAAAGTCGCAGTTCTCAATATTTGAGAACGCTTATTCAGGCTTCAGGCTCAGTTCTAAATTTAAAATCACGGATGTTCGATCCCCTACACTCTGTTCGATCTTCACTCTTAAATGAGGAGGCTCAAACTTTCTGGCAGGAATCTCATATCATCGATTTCCCAAGGACAGAAATCGATGTCTACAGGTTCACTTTTCAGACCTTCCACGATGGAGAGTCAAAGAAGTGCACATATTGTAGCGAACCAAGTATCGTTGGACGACAATAATCGACTGCAGGTTCGCTGATTTCCAGAGGTCTCTTCTCACTTTCGGTGAAATGGGAAAGAAAAATGAACGGAAATAATGTAATGACAGAGATTTAGGGCCCCTGGCAAAACTATTCGAGTCATCGTGGCCCGCTCAATTTTCGTTTGATTCTTCAAGTTATGTTCGAGTGAACATACCCCAAAGGAACTCGTCCCCTTCATTGAGCCCCAGAGACTGTGCTCATTCAAGTGATTCTCTATGAATCAAATGAGTGAATCAACCTGTGAGAAAACTTAGTAAATAGGCATTTCGAAGCGGGTAATCTCATCGCTGATTATGAGCCGACAGTCTCGGACACTGTTCGACAGTCCAAAAGACGCCCAAACTGGCATTATGCCCAAATCTCGAATCGTCCCAAAGTTCGCTCTCATTCATCGTTTTCAGGAAAAAAATGTGAGAAAGCGCCGAGTCCAACCCAACGACCGATCTCGCTCTGTCTCTCTTTCCAAACTTCTTTCGAGGGAAGACTATACAGAACACGAAATGGCATCCTATCCTTGTAACATCAGAGGAGCTTGATCGACTCTCTGAAACCACCTCCCTTATGAAGTCAGTATGTCAACGTCATGAGTTTGACGAGCGCCCCAATCGAGAAATTTCTTTCCGCTCTCAAGGAGAGTGGCCTCGTGGAAGAAGCGACGCTCAATGCGACCTGGAACCAGTTTTCAAGCCAGGCCACTGGAGTCACTGCAGAGGCATTTGCAGATTCGCTCGTGGAAAGCGGAAAGATCACCAGATGGCACGCTTCGAAACTTCTCAAAGGAAAACACAAAGGGTTTTTCCTGGGGAAGTACAAGTTACTCCGTCTCCTCGGTCGGGGCGGCATGAGTTCCGTTTATCTGGCGGAACACATCGTGATGAAGCGGCAAACAGCTGTCAAAGTCCTCCCCTATAAACTTGTTGCGGACACATCTTATCTTCCACGGTTCTATCGAGAAGCGCAAGCTGTCGCGGCTCTCGACCACCCGAATATCGTTCGTGCCTATGATGTTGATCACGTCACCGATGGAAAAATGGAAATCCATTTCCTGGTGATGGAATATGTCAAAGGCCAGAACTTCTACGAACTGATCAAATCGCAAGGACCTCTCGACCCAAGAACAGCTGCCGACTACATCCGACAAGGAGCCTTGGGACTACAGCACGCACACGACGCAGGAATGGTTCACCGGGATGTGAAGCCGGGAAATTTCCTGGTCGATGAAAACGGCATCGTCAAGCTAATGGACCTTGGATTAGCCATGGTCAACGATGATCCGGAAGCCTTCTCCGTGACCGTCGCGAATGAAGAAAAAGTCCTCGGAACTGCGGATTACCTTGCTCCCGAACAGGCTGTAGACAGCCATCTGGTTGATACCCGGGCCGACATCTATGCCTTGGGTTGTACATTTTATTTTCTCCTGGCTGGTCAGCCTCCTTACGATCAGGGAACTCTCGCCCAACGACTGCTCGCTCATCAAACAAAAGATGCACCGCCACTCAGTGAGTATCGAAATGATGTCCCGATGCCTCTCTGTGATTTGATCAACCGAATGATGATCAAGGATCCGGAACAGCGAATCCAAACCGCTGGAGAAGTCGCTGAGGAACTTGAGAGCTGGCTCGCTGAACCAGCCTCCGCAGCAACAACGGAATTCTCACCGTTCGTGATTCAGGATCTTCCCTCAAAACCTGAGCAAGACTCTGAAGACAACGGAGCGATCAGCGACTTCCTCACACATTTGCAAAAGTCTGGCCCTGCTGAATCCCCCACGACTCCGACATCTCAATCGAGTTCCTCGACTTCGAAGTCTGCCAAAAAGAAGGTCGTTGAAGAGCCCAAACCTGTCTCCCCGCATCCTTCAGATTCGGCAACAAGTGTCTTGGCACCTGACCCGTCGTCAATTGTGGCACATCGCTCCAGTAGTCAGGCTCAACGAAAGAAATTGCGAAAGCGAATGGGTGTCAGCCCACTCTTTGTCGGATTAGTGATCACATCCATCCTGGCCGGTATCGGAGTCATCTACCAGCTTTCCCGCTCTCCAGAAGAAGCCGCGCCGGTCCTCTCAGGCAATCCACCAAAATCCGAAACGGTGACCAAGACTCCTCAGAAGGAAATAACAGGGACCGTGATCCACGTTGGCCCCAATGGGGACTTCAATCTGGTCAGCGAAGCAATTCGATACCTGACTATTGATCGCGACAAACCGACTTCGATCCAGGAAATCAGAATTGCTAAAGGGCACATTCTTGACGATGCCATTTTGATCAACAACTCTGGACTTGGCAGCTTCCCAAGTCCTTTCGCCATTACCGGAGAGGGACCTGAGTTTCCGGTTCTCAAGGCAAGTGACGCAGCGAGTCTGGTCCTCAATTCTGTCGAAAACCTTACGATTTCGAATCTGGTGATCGACTGCTCCAACCACCCTGTGGGAGCAAAATTGTCTGGATATTTGAGCGGAACCACCCTCTCAAATATCACGTTCACGAACCTCTCCGATGCTGGCATCCAATCGATCGGGGCCAGAGGGCTTTCAAGCCAACGATTAACAATTCAGGATTGCCGCTTCGAGGGGAGTTCCGACAACGCCGTCGGAATTCGCTTCTCTGATTCGAAAACCATGAATATGAGCCAGGTGAATGTCATCGGTTGTGAATTTTTAGGTCCGATGGCGAAGGGAATTCTCTTTACCAACAATCAGGGAGTCACGACAGAAGTCGACATTGCTCTCTCAATCTTTCACAAAACTCATTCGGGGATCAGCTTTTCCGGAAAAGCACATCAAACAACTCGATTCATGATCGCGAACAATACATTTCATTATGTGATTCGTGGCATCAATTTTGAGTCGGGACCGAATTCCGCCTCCACCGAAAACTCCATCGTCCAAAACCTGTTTGTGAATGTTCAACAGTCTGAGGTTGCCACGAACGTGGAGAACGTCTCTCTCGCAGACTTCTCCGGTTCCGCAATTCCCACCCAAAACAACTGGACGACAGGTCCTTTGCAGAACTCTTCCACTTGGCTGAACATCTTTAAAAAGAACGGGAAAACAGACGCTGAAAATGTGAAGTTCCTCACCACAGACCCGAAATCCCCCGATTTCCTGAAACCGGAAGGAAACGATCTCCGCTTAGCTGCAACATCCGCCATTGGTGGACGCAACTTCATCGGAGCAGTCTCTCCTTAAACAGGTCGCCCTTCAATACTTTAGTGAGCTCTCAATCTCACTTTCTCAACTCACGTTGTAAATTGCGAATGCCGTTACCCAGGTTGACCATCGCTCACGCAGTCGACACCCACCTCTTTGTTGATACGTCCGACGCAGCGTTTCACATTCGATCTCTCATTCACTAATATCGTGGTTCAACGACAGTTGAGATGGTCAAAAACCGATCAAATGAAGACATCCCTACAATGCTTGGGGAGTCAATTCTGTTGTCATCAATCAGTCAATAACTGTTAAAACGAGCGATCGAGATGGGTAAAAATATGATCGTCGCCCAGTCGGGCGGCCCTTCAGCGGTGATCAATAACACCGTTCGTGGAATTGTCGAGACTGCTCGGCAGATGGATGAAATTGACACAGTCTACGCAGGCTGGCACGGCATCGAAGGAGTTCTCAAAGAGGAACTTCTTGATCTGTCGAAGCAGTGCGAGGAAGAAATTTCGCTCCTCAGAACGACCCCTGCTGCCGGATCTTTCGGGACATGTCGATACAAACTCAAACCTGGGCAGGACGAAGATTTTGATCGCGTGATGGAAGTCTTCAAAGCCCACAACATCGGGTATTTCTGCTACGTCGGTGGAAACGATTCGATGCACACCGCATTCACAGTCGCGAATCTCGCTCGCGAACGTGGCCTTGATGTCTGTGGACTGGGTGGTCCGAAAACCATCGATAACGATGTTGGTGACAGTGAATTCAAACTCGTCGACCACACACCCGGATACGGTTCAACCGCTCGCTACTGGGCGCACTACATCCAGCAGGCGAACGAAGAAAACCGTGGTTCCAGCCCGGCAGACCCTGTGCTCGTCTTGCAGGCGATGGGTCGCAAAATTGGGTACATCCCAGCGGCAGCACGTCTGGCTGATCCTAAACGTGAAATGCCTTTACAGATTTACCTCGCTGAAAAAGAAGTCACCATCGACCAGATCCACGAGAACATCAACACGATGCTCAAAGAACGTGGACGTGCGATCGTCGTCGTCAGCGAAGGTCTCTCGATCACCGGACTGGAAATTCCGGAAGAGTTCATTGTCCGCGATTCTTTCGGACATCCCACGTTCTCCTCCAGTAAGATCACTGTCGGTCAAATGCTCACCAACGCTTTGAACGATCGTGGACTCGCAGTCAAAGGGGCCGCCCGCTGTAACGTTCCGGGAACTCACCAGCGTAACGACATGGTTTATGCATCAACCGTCGACCTGGAAGAATCCTACTATGTCGGACAGAAGGCAGCCTTACTGGCCGGCGCTGGCGAACATGGGTACATGTCGACAATCTTGCGAACAGATTGGGACAACTATCAGGTCCGTTACGACAAAGTTCCTCTCAGCGAAGTGGCAGAGAAAGATCGCAAATTCCCAAGCCAGTGGATCAGCGAGTGCGGAACCGACGTCACTGACGACTTCGTGAAATATGCCCGACCTTTGATCGGCGACAACTGGGTCAGCGTTCCCATGATTGATGGCCGCTTGCGACTCGCGCAACTGAACACCAGCAAAGAGATGTTCGCGGACCAAAAACTGAGCTCGTATATTCCACAGGGAGATCGATCCTAGATCGTTTTCTGTGTCAACAATTTCTTTGCCGCACACTCGAAAGTGTGCGGCAAAGTCGTTTCAAGATTCTTTGAATTCAAGGCTTGCTGTCGACCATCTTCCAGAGTAGGATCGAAGTGTTGGATCAACGATCTAACCCCCTCTGCGGTGTTCGATACCGAACAGTATTCCCAGACCCGACTTCCTATCCGCAGGGAACTGCTCAGGAGCGGCTGAATGTAAATCCGGGAGTTGATTTCCTAGTGAAATTAGCTAACCGGCTCACAGGACCCGTTCCAGCGGTGCCCACTTTAAACTGCGGGTCAGGAGAAATCCGTTCGCCGGCACCCGCGGAGGTTTTCTATTGCGACGATTTCGTTGCGCGTCCAAGTTCGCGCAATGATCACAAATGATCACTGCAGCCAACACGCTTGTAGCTGCGAGCCGTTTTCATTACCTCGTCCCGGCACACGCTCAATTCAATCCAATGCTAGTCTTTACTTTCTGCCTCGTCGCGAGCAGCCTGTGAAGTCAAAAAAGTGACCTGCACGGGCACAGCAAGCCTGGAAAGTGTTCTGGTCCACCTTCTCTCTCACAAATTCAAAAGTCTTTCTCTACATGAATTCAGAGGAACCGTTATGATGAGCAGTTCAATGACGGTTCAATCGTAGCAAGAAGATCAGTGCTCCACCGAGCCTGCCTATCGAGATCCCGAAGCCTCCCAAAATCAACTGGAAGAAAGACGTGGAAGAGCGAACATTGCCGCGTAACCCAACGCGAGCTGTCAAAATCGGAACTGTCACCATTGGCGACGGAAACCCGATCGCTGTGCAAAGCATGACGGCAACACACACGAAAAACATCGACGCAACGATCGAGCAAATCAACGCTCTCGTCAATGCCGGAGCCGATGTCGTTCGGGTCGCTGTCGATAGCACCAAAGATGCTGAAGCATTAGCAGAAATCAGTCGGCAAGTGACAGCCAACCTTGCCGTCGATTTACAGGAAAACTATCGGCTCGCTGAGGTCATCGCACCGCATGTCGCCAAGTTGCGATACAACCCCGGACACCTGTATCACCATGAGCGTGAAAAGCCCTGGCAGGAGAAGGTTGAGTACCTGGCTAATGTTGCCATCGAGAACGATTGCGCCATGCGCGTCGGCGTGAACTGCGGTTCTGTCGATCCGGCAATGAAAGAAAAATACGATCTCGAAGATTCAATTTCTCCAATGCTCGAAAGTGCGTTTGCACATTGCGACTTTCTCGACTCTCTCAACTTCACTCGCTATTGCGTCTCTCTCAAGGATTCAGATCCTCAAAAAGTGATCGAAGTCAACACGCGCTTTGCCGAGCAACGTCCTGATATCCCGTTGCATCTGGGAGTGACGGAAGCAGGCATGCCGCCCGATGGAATCATCAAAACGCGAATCGCTTTTGAGCAACTTATCAGCAAAGGTATCGGCGATACAATCCGCGTCTCACTGACACTGCCGAACCCGCGAAAGCCTGAAGAGATCGACGCTGGTCGTCAAATTCTCGAAGATATCGCAGCGGGACGTGTGCGAACTGTTGTCGACTTCGGGACAAAGACGCTGAACATCATCAGCTGCCCAAGTTGTTCTCGAGTCGAAAACGAAGCCTTTATTGACCTGGCTCAACAAGTCAAAGAGATGACGACATACGCTCAGGAATATGACATCACCATCGCTGTCATGGGCTGCCGTGTGAATGGTCCTGGAGAGACAGACGACGCTGACTTGGGTTTGTGGTGCGGTCCGAACCATGTGAACTTGAAGAAAGGTCCCGAAGCGATCGGAGCTTATCCTTACGATGAGATTCTGCCGCGTCTTCGCGAAGAACTGGACATCATCATCGAGCAGAAATCGTCCGCACCAGTCAGTTGACCTGCGGAATCACCCTAAACTTCTCCGGGCACGATCACTCCTCTGCTCACAAATACTCTCAAACCGATATTGACTTCCCATGGCCAATCGCACTTTGATTCGAAATGCAGATGTTGTTCTTCCAACCGGAACCGAGCGAGTCAACGTTCTCATTGAAGATCAGAGAATCATCGGGATCGATCCGCCAGCATCAGTCACAGCTGACGATGTCATTGATGCGACGGGGCTGCATTTGTTGCCGGGGGTCATTGACGATCAGGTCCATTTTCGTGAGCCGGGCCTGGAACACAAAGAGGATCTTCACACTGGAAGCGTCGCCTGTGCAAAAGGTGGAGTGACAACATTCCTCGAAATGCCCAACACGAATCCGACCACAACAACACCCGAAGCCCTCGCAGATAAACTCAATCGGGCAGCAGAAAAATCTGTCGTCAACTATGGTTTCTATGTTGGTGCAACTGGCGAGAACACAGAGTTCCTTAAACAGGCCACGCGCACACCCGGTATCAAAATTTTCATTGGTTCCAGTACTGGACCTCTGCTCGTCGACGAGCAAGAAGCCCTTGAACAAATTTTCGGCGAGACAACACTTCCCATCTGTGCACACTGCGAGGATGAAACAACGGTCCGGGCCAATCGAGAACGTCTCGATGGCGGAAAGACATTCCGCGACCACTCAAAAATCCGGGACCACGAAGCAGCTCTTATCGCCACAAAACGGGCGGTCGATCTTTCAACACGGCACAAACATCCGTTTCATGTCTTACATGTTTCGACCGCTCAAGAAGTCGACTTCCTCGCAAATCGTCCGGAATGGGTCACTGCAGAAGCCTGTCCGCATCACCTGCTTTTCAATCTCGATGACTACGACCGCCTCGGTTCGAAAGTCCTGATGAATCCTTCCATCAAGACGACCGCAGACAACAAGCGTCTTTGGGAAGGTTTGCGAGAAGGGATCATCGAGGTCATCGCGACCGACCATGCTCCGCATACACTTGAAGAAAAAGACCAGCCGTATCCCCAAGCCCCCTCAGGTCTGCCAGCTATTGAAAACTCACTGGCATTAATGCTCGACGCAGCCCATCGTGGTGAATGTACACTCGAGCAAATCGTGGCCTGGATGTCTGCTGCCCCAGCCAAGGTTTGGAACATCGCCAACAAGGGTGCGATCAAAGAAGGATTCGACGCCGACCTTGTGCTGGTTGACTTGCACAAAAAAGAAACGGTTCGCGACGAAGACCAGCTTACGAAAACCGGGTGGAGCCCCTGGAATGGTGTCGAGCTGACCGGTTGGCCGGTGAGGACCTGGGTGATGGGGCAAACCGTTTTTGCGGACGGCAAGGTGGATCGCTCAATTCGCGGGAAGGAAGCGACTTACAACCGATAGAGCATCTTTCGAATTGGTTTGCAGGTTCTGCTTCGTGGCGAACAGCATTTTTCCTAGAGAAATGCGTTCTTCAAGAGCAAACTGCTCTAGCCCGGATTTCTCACAGAAAGAATAAACGAAACGGTCGTTTTTTGCGTAAGTGATTTTGTTCACAACACTTTCG
>NZ_JBLWTN010000052.1:0-12048 GCF_048270125.1 Thalassoglobus sp.
GCCACGGTAATATTGCGACCGATCTCTTCCACGTGAACCTTTGCAAAATCATGTTGAACGGACTGAGCATGCTGCGCGTAATTCGAAAGTCCGCGCGAGTAATCCAACGCATGTCCAACACGCCGAGCGGCGGCTTGAGTTGACCAAAAGCCTTGTCCGGGGCGTTGCCTGCGGTCCGCAGTTGATCGTTTTTGTTGTGCGTTCACATCTTGCACACCCATCGCAATTGTCATCATGATTGCAGCTAGCGAAAGCATTCGAATCTTCATCGTCATAGACCTTTCAATTAAGAGACCGAATTGTCTGAGCGGGGCACCGCATAGGCAGACAAGCGAATCGAAGGACTCGTGACTGGAGAGCAACGCAAACCTCGGACCAAAGAGCAGGTAGATGAACTGAGTTCATTGGTTATTTCAACATCCTGTGACGTCATGCGAAACTACGCGAGTGTTCATCGTAATCCTCTTCCGAAACTGATAGGTGGCAGTCGCAACTAAGTGCGTTTTCGCTCACAACAGAGCGATTACGCCCTGATATGCTGCCAGTTTTGCACTGTGACTGATCGTCAAAACTCGATGAGTATTGCCGTGACATCATCCAGTTGGTGACGTCCGCTCCTGAAAGCTTCCAAAGTGGCAGCAAGCTGATTCAATGATTCCTGTGGTGCAAGAGACGCCGTTTGCTGCAGAAGATTGAGAACTCGTGCTCGACCAAACATTTCTCCTTGAACATCGAATGTCTCGGTGACACCATCGGTGTACATGAGCAATCGATCTCCTGGAGAGACGGAAGTTGTTGCACATTTCCATTTCGCATTCGCGTCGACGCCAAGGAGAAGACCGCTGGCGTCGAAGGCTTGCTGCTGAGCGTCGGTTGTCATATGGACTGCTGCATCATGACCTGCATTCACAACCTGTAGCTGGCTTTGGTCAGGAAGATATCTTAAAAGTATCGCCGTGGCGAAATCACCTGGAAGGGTTAACTCCGTAAACCTTACGTTAATCTGATGAATGATTTCGAGGGCATCACTGAAGTGCTCGCACCCTTCGGCAAGGTGTGCTTTCAATAAGTTTGCACTCATTGCCGCTGGAATTCCATGACCAGTGACGTCGGCCATGAAGACAATCCAACTCCCATCTTTGAGCTGGCGGACATCATAAAAGTCTCCAGCGACTCCTTCAGCAGGTTCATAGCATGCGGCAAAATTTACATTGGGGATCGAGGGCTCCACTGGCAATAGATTTTGTTGAATACGACGTGCTTTCTCGAGTTGTGATTGGCGTTGCCGTTCATTTCTAGCAAGTGTTTTACTCATCCGATTGATCGCGCGAGAGAAATAGCTGAGTTCACGACTTCGAAAGCCGTTGACTTGATCTCCGAATTCGCCATCGGCAATCGTTTCTACGAGTCGAATGAGTCGTTCGATTGGGTGCACCACGACACGCCACATCACGACATTCACGATGAATGCAGCAATCAACCCGAGCGCAACAGAGCCCCCCAAACGACGTAAAGTGTCTCCCGACACTTCTCCTTTCAAGTCATCAGTGAACTCTGAAACATACACTATCAATGTTCCAGATTGAGAAGTTCCGACAATGAGTTCACGGTCTTTGAAGTCTCCGCGATTCTGACTCCGAATCGAAGCTGCCTCGACAGCCTGAAGCAGATCTTTTCCGGAACGGTGGTGAGCTTGCGCCTGCATGACTTGATCACCGAACTTGATAATGATGTGGTGTCCCGGAGAAAGAGACTCAGACATCCGGGCGCAAGTGGCATCAATAAATGCTTGAATGGCATCGGCTCCGTGGTGTTGGATTTCACGAACAGCCGAATGAAGAATGATCGCCTCTTCTGTTAAAGCCTGCCGTTTGTCATTGAGACGATGACGTGTCTCTCTTTGGTAATCGTATGCGACAAACAACAACAATAACACTGCACACACGCTGTTCACGCTAAGCAGAAGTTGCGTACTGATGGACCATCGCCGAGATGGCGATGCCTCTTTTGGGGAGGTGCTGGACTCAGAGACTGAATCGGCAGTATTGTCGTCCATGATATTTCAATTGATGATTTTTGGTCTCGCCCAGTGGCGAGGTCAAGCTGATGACGACTTCTGGGAGGAGCAGATTTTGAAGACACTTCATCAGGTGACTCGTGCAACATTTGTGCGAGACGGATGCGAGAGCAATAAAATGAATGATTATTGGTCTGATCGACTACCTAGTCACCCCGGACATTTCGAAAACATCGCCACCATCGACCGAGAGGAAAATTAAAAGAAACCGGCTCCCAAGATTCGCTTTCCTCGAAGCAAGTACTATGTACAGCATTGCAATAAACAACCAACGCATTTCGTGGGCAGTCCTCCAAAGAGGCTTGCAACTTCTCAAGCACTTGTTGCAACACTGTCAACCCAAATGGGTTGAAAAGGTAGATCAATAGATCTGTCTCAGGAAAATCGTACTCGACTGCATTGCGGCAAAAGACATCGTAGTCTGGCATTTGTACATTTGAGAGCGAATCCGATTGTTTTAGGTTGTCAGAGCATTGCGCAACCAATTTATTTGAAAGATCAATCCCTTCCAGCTTTCCGAATGGAAAAAAGGAAGCAATCAGCATTGCTTTCCCTTTTCCACAGCCGATGTCAATAAATGTCATTCTCGAATCGATGGAGAAAGACTCCAGGATTTGAAAAAGCTCTACTGCCGGCGATGCTTCATAAGAGCGAGCATCTTGATGCATTTCGGCAGGGACATCCACTTCAAGGTGTTCATTGGATTCGGCCGTCTGCACACCCATTTTTTTGTCAAACCGAGTGTGAAAGAAGCGCGCGTAGCCATCTGTACTGGCGAATGAAAAACCCAACTTGTCGACACAAGCAACAGCGATTGCAACGGACGCTCCAAAGATTCCGTGCAGAAACAAATGAGCCTTGATTTTTGATAAATAGGGGTGCATGCCCTTTTGATGCTCGCCCGTCTCTTTATCTTCGCAGAATTTTATTTTTTCCCAAAAGAGATGGGAGAGCGGTCAGGAGACGCCAAGTGTCGGGGTTCTGAAGCGAAATGTGAAAATCAATATGTAACGAATGCATTTGATTTCACAATTCCTAGAGCGATCGTCAACACAGACAGTGTTTGGGTATTGTCTAGTGGAACGGCAGCCACGATGCGGTGAAATACGTTCATCGCGGACGAATGGTAGAGCAGATTACTCTCAACACGGAGTGGCCACATATAGCTTCACATGAGCTCAGTGATCACCTGACTATCGATGATTCAGTTTTATCAATTGGAGTCATCATCGACAAAGTTTTCGTGATCGGGGTGACGTCAATATCGAATAAGGTGTAAGCATTCTAATTATCGTTGTTCGCTGGCAAATCAATCTCAGGAAGGTTGTCCAAGTCGATCGGGTCGAGTCGAGCAGGCTCGACGACATTTGTTTCTGGAAGTGTCGCCAGTTGGCAGCCGATCACGCGTTCCAAGGATGCCAATGTTTGATTCAAACTTGCTTCCATGCGAACCACTTGTAATTGGAACATCAATAAGTCAGACCAGTTGTCAAGAATCTGTTGAAAGTCAACCTTATTGACGCGATAGTCGGCGGTGGAAATACGCAGAGCTTGTTCTGATTTAGGAATAATACTTTCTTTGTACAGAATGATTTGTTCTTCCAATGCCTCAGCTTGAACGATGTAGCGGCGGATCATCCGGAGCGTGTCGTCACGTGAGGCGTCATAGCGTCGGGCAGATTCCAGAGATCGCTGTTCCGCTTCGCGAACACCTGCATCAAGCTTGTCTCGCCAGATCGGCAGACTGACCCCGACCATGAAGGAGACGTTGTCGTTTCCAGTCGCAATCATCGAAAGTGCATTGCGTTCCGTGACGGTTTGCCAGCCGACCCCGAGGTTGAAGTCGGGATAATAATTCATGTGTGCCAAATCCCGCTTACGCTCGTCGCGGATGATTGCGTGCAATCTTTCCTGCAACTCTGGTCGACAACGTACTGCCGCTTCATAAAGAGCATCGATCTGCGCGGGTACGATTGGGACGTCAATGTTTGTGTTGGTTTGGAGTATCGCTTCTGGAGACGTATGAATGACTTTGGCGAGATCTGCTTGAGCTGATCTTTGTTGCCGTTTCAGCTCGATTAAACGGTCGGTCAACCGTTCCAACTCCACTTGAGCACGAAGGACGTCTTGTTGGCTGGTTGCACCCGTGCGGTAGCGGGCTTCTGCAAACTGTAGCAATTGTTCAAGAAGGTTTTTATCGCTTTCGACAATGGTGATCGCGTTCTGATTATAAGCAAGATCGTAGTAGCTCAACTTGACATCTTCGATGACTTTGAGTTCTGCTTGAGCCAGTCGAGTCAGGGCAATCTTCGATTCCTGTTCAGCTACCTCACCTCGTACACGAAGTTTCCCCAGCCACGGCAATTTCTGAGTCAGTGCCAAAGCATTGGGGGCACGCCCCGCAGCTGTTTGAACACTGTTATCCACGATGGGCTGAAATGTATCAGTCAGCATGGGATCATCTAAGGCCGTCACTTGAGGGATTCTTTGCACCTGAGCGGCCACAGCATTCTGTGCAGCCAAGATTTCAGGATTCCTCTCCAAAGCAAATTGGACAAAGAAATCGACGTCGTGCGAGCCCTCCAAGTATGGTTCTTCCGGAAGCGTGACCGATTCCCCCGTCTCATATCCTGTTGATGCAAGTTGAATATGGTACGCCGTTGACAAAACTCGTGGCTGTGGTTCTGGTGGCGTAACGCATCCACAAGCAGCAGGTATGCAAAAAATAAGTGGGATCGAAAGTTTGCGCATCGGAAGTGTCTCCTTGGTGTTGATCACAGCCATCGCGGCTGTCTCGGTCCGGCAGGCTACCGATTGCATCGGTTCTAGGAATGCCTGTACATAAGAGTATGGAGCCGCTTACTCGGATTATTTCGACGACTCAGTCGGCATAATCGGAACAAGCTGAATCAACGTGTCAGAATCGCTCGACAAAAAATCAGGAACGGGCGAATTCGCTCACGAACTGGAAGACATGGTCGCGAGACCTTCGGGTCAACCAAAGGGACCACACATGATAATCACTAGGGCGGCAGAACGTAAAATCCAATATTGGATGTGCTCTATAAAGCACGAAAGTCGCAATCTAGGATTGCTGCTCAAAGAGGGTATCGCGGATCCCCAATCGTAACTTGATTTCTTTCACCCAGCAGTACAACACGGGGACTACTAACATTGTCATGATCGCAATCGTCATCCCGCCGATGCTGGGGATGGCCATCGGGATCATGATGTCCGCTCCTCGTCCGGTCGACGTCAGGATCGGAATCAGTGCCAGAATGGTCGTTGCTGTCGTCATTAAGCAGGGACGAACACGGCGCACTCCTGCCTCGATCGTTGCTTCGCGTGCCTGGTCTATTGTGTCGATTTGCTTCTTGCGAAAGCTCTGATTGAGATAGGTTGTGATGACCACTCCATCATCGCTGGCAATCCCAAAGAGTGCTAGAAAACCGACCCAAATGGCCACACTGAGATTGATTGGATGGACTTGAAACAGCGTTCGCATATTGGTTCCAAAGACACTGAAATCCAGAAACCATGTCTGACCATACAGCCAGATCATGATAAATCCTCCTGCCCAGGCGACAACAATTCCACTAAAGACAATCGATGTTGTCAGGGAATCCTTAAATTGCAAGTAGAGAATTAAGAAAATCACGAACAGCGCCAGCGGTAAGACGATCGCCAACGTTTTTTGAGAGCGGATTTGATTTTCGTAGTTTCCTGAAAACGTATAACTCACCCCAGGTGGCAAGGAGAGTTCACCGCTATCAATTTTCGCTTCTAAATAACGCTGTGCTTGTTCAACAACATCTACCTCTGCATTCCCAGGACGCATATCAAACAGCACATAGGCAACCAGAAATGTGTCTTCACTTTTGATCACTTGAGGTCCTCGCACGAATTTGATTTTCGCGAGTTGTTCAAGCGGAATCTGCGTTCCATCCGGTGCATCGACGAGGATGCGTCCCAACTGCTCGGGTGAGTCTCGTAGTTCGCGTTGATAGCGCACGCGAACGGGGTATCGTTCTCGACCTTCCACCGTTGTGGTGATCCGGCGTCCGCCAATGGCGACTTCAATGACATCCTGAACTTTGCGGATCATGATTCCGTATCGTGCAATTGCATCACGGTCAATTTCGATTTCAATGTAGGGCTTTCCGACAACGCGATCAGCAATCACCGCGGAAGCCTCAACACTCGGGACCTCTTTGAGAAAGCGTTCCATCTCAAGGGCCACTTTTTCGATTGTTTCCAAATCCGGTCCCTTCACCTTCATTCCCATCGGCGCTCTCATCCCACTCTGCAGCATCACGATCCGAGCTGCAATTGGTTGAAGTTTCGGCGCAGAAGTCGTTCCAGGAACTTCAGCAGCTTTGACAATTTCTTGCCAGATATCATTGGGTGTTCTAATATGCTCGCGCCAAACTCGATAGGGTCGGCCATCGGGATCAGGAATCAGCTCACCGTTGTCATCACGAACATAGTCATTCCGAGATTCGTCGAAAGCAAAATCGATGCGGTGCCCATCTTTGTCAGTCAAATACTCAGGCTTGTAATTGATGATGGTTTCGATCATGGAGACCGGGGCCGGGTCTAAGGCACTTTCCACACGACCGAGTTTTCCTACAGCGGACTCTACTTCCGGAATCGCCATGAGGGCTTTATTCTGTAACTGTAACACTTGAGAAACTTCTCCGATCGACGCATGCGGCATCGTCGTCGGCATGTACAGATACGATCCCTCATCCAATGGAGGCATGAACTCCTTGCCAAGTCCTGGCAAGAATTCACTCCCCGTCGTCCAGATTTGGGATTCACGTACTGCTACCGGATTCCCTCCGACCTTGCTCACTGCCCAGGGAACGACGCTAAAGACGCGATCAAATCCCAACCATGCACTCCCTCCCATCAGGAGGAAGGAAGCGGGAAACGCAAGAAACAAAAATTTATGCCGCAAACACCAACCTAATAGTGGAACGTAAATCACTCGTTGAAACAGCTGAAAGAACAACATCAAGCTGCCAATTAACACACCAACGAAGATTAAGTTGCGCAGCATCCCTTTGTCAGGACCAAGTGGCAGCCATTCCTCCGTCAATAGGACTCCCACGACAATCACGGCGAGTCCGTTAGCGATCCATGGTCCGTACTTGCGTGCACCGTCTGGAATTCTATTTTTTAGTAGATGCCAGATCGATAAGGCAACCAGGATCGCGCCCACCCACCATGGAAGCCAGATCATCACAACGATGCCCGCAACGAACAACAATCCAAGTAAAAATCGCTTTAACTTATCGGAACCTATTTGCCCAGCGAACAAAATGTGTGCGACAGGGGGGATGATTGTGATTGCGACAATCACTGAGGCAATCAGTGCGAAAGTTTTCGTAAACGCCAAGGGACGGAACAACTTGCCCTCGGCGGCCGTCATCGTGAAAACGGGAAGGAAACTGACGACCGTAGTCGAGACAGCAGTCAATACGGCACCTGCTACTTCGCTTGTTGCCCTGAAGATGACCTCTTTGCGGTCGGCTTTGGGATCCGCATCGTCCAGGTGACTGAGAATATTTTCGCACAGCACCACCCCCATATCGACCATCGTGCCGATGGCAATGGCGATCCCCGAGAGTGCCACAATGTTGGCATCCACGCCAAACATTTTCATGGCGATAAAGCACATCAAGACCGCCAGAGGCAATAACGCGCTGATCAAAAACGAACTCCGCAGGTGCATCACCGAGATAATCACCACGATGATCGTGACCAGAATTTCTTCAAACAAAGCTGAGTTTAATGTCCCCAGTGTTTCGTAAATGAGCCCCGTACGGTCATAGAAGGGGACGACCGAAACTTGGCTGGTTGTGATCCACTCTGGCCACTGTGAACGATCATTCCCTCGCAACCAATTGAGCCATGCCTCTTGATTCAATTCTGCTTCGATGTACGCAGGAAAGTCATGAACCTTCGCAAAGTCACTCACCTCGGTACGGGAAGTCTTCGCGTAATCAATGACTGGCTTCGTAGGCAGTCCAGGAGAAATCTCAGCGATCTTTTCCTTGACATGTTTGATGGCATCCAGCGGATTATAGCCATACCGGACGACAACTACGCCTCCGACTGATTCTGCCCCTCCTTTGTCCAGCACTCCGCGCCGTAAGGCTGGTCCCAAAGTGACATGAGCAACATCTTTAATATAGACCGGAACATTGTCATTGGACTTAATCACACTTTTTTCAATATCGCTGACTTGCTCAATAAACCCGAGACCACGAATCACGTATTCGGCTCTGTTGATTTCGATCGTTCGGGCACCGACGTCCACGTTCGACATACGCACTGCATTAAAAATGTCGTCTAATCCGACACTAAAAGCGCGCATTGCGTCTGGATCGACATCGATCTGATACTCTTGCACAAATCCACCAACGGATGCGGCTTCGCTGACGCCTTCGGCAGACATCAGCGAATAGCGAACATACCAATCTTGAATAGTCCGCAGTTCATTGAGGTCCCATCCTCCGACCGGGTTTCCATCGGGGTCGCGACCTTCCAGTGTGTACCAGTAGATTTGTCCTAATGCCGTCGCATCGGGACCTAATGTCGGTTGCACGCCTTCAGGTAGTGTTCCAGAGGGCAGGCTGTTGAGTTTTTCGAGGACGCGACTACGCGACCAATAGAAATCGACATCTTCCTCAAAAATGATATAAATCGATGAAAAGCCAAACATCGAATAGCTACGAATGGTCTTGACACCGGGTAACCCGAGAAGAGACACAGTCAGTGGATAACCAATCTGGTCCTCAACATCCTGAGGTGAACGCCCCATCCATTCCGTGAAGACGATTTGCTGATTCTCACCAATATCTGGAATTGCATCGACCGGGACAGGATCGCGTGGAAGCCCTCCGACTTTCCAATCAAAGGGTGCGACGAGGACACCCCAGCCGACAATACCCATCACGAGCAATGCGACCACAAGCTTGTTGTCGAGACAGAACCGGATAATGCCATCAAGGAACGAATTTGATGATTGGTCTTCCTTGGCTATTGGCTGGTTGACATCCGCTTTTTCTTCGCCACTGTCATTGTTCATATTTTGAATTCTGTAAAAGTATCTCAAATAGCTGTGCGCGACGAACTAGCTTTCACTAATCCTGTTATTCATTCCGATTCTTGGATGTGGTCTCTGAGTTGTTCGGCTCCTCACCAGAAATCAGTTCTGTTCGGTCTGCACATTGCAGCATCGTTGCTCCAAAATACGGGTTTCGTGTTTGAGCATCGTTTTGCAGCCAAATTGCTCCTTTGTTTTTGAATGCCATCGGACAATGCATGAGATACACTGGCTCGTTTTTCCCAAATCCAAATGACATGGCAAGCACTTGGAACACTGCTGAAAGGGGCTCGAACTGAGCCCTTAAAGTGCGGAGATCTTCCGCTTTCTTCAAAGAATCAATCACAGTGTTGAGGTCTTTTTGCTCCCGCATCCAGGAGAGGTGAGCTTTGTTATCAGTCAGAAGTTTCATATCGACAGACTTTAAAGCCTGTTCAAGTTGTCGTACTTCTGCCTGTGCCGAAGCAAATTTATCATTCGCCAGGGACTCTCCGATCTGCTGATAGGCATTCCACAGGTTCGAGAGTTGTTGACGAAATTGATCTGGGACGTCGAGTTGTTGCGGAAGAGTTTCGGCATGTGCAAGTCCAAATTGTTCATCTAATCGCTGTATGTCACGACTGAGATCCTTCGCAAGTTGCTGAGCGGCACTGATTGAGGTGATGTCTTGACCTTCGATCGCATCGTTGTTCAGCAGCATGCTGAGTTCGTCCCACAACATTTTTGGATGCCCTTCGAGCAGTGAAGCATCGACACCACGGATGGACTCCCCAAAAAGTGAAAACTGTCGTCGTACTTCCTTCAAGTCATCTTTGCCAATTGCCGCCTGAATCTGCTGCCAAGCCTCGTTGATCTCGACCAAACGACGCTGTATGGAGATCGGCAAGTCCTGCAACATGGGTGATGCTTTGGCTGTTAAACCGTCACCATGTCCCGCATGCTCATCACTCTTTTTAGACTCACTCCCACCATGCTGATGACCACCTCCGCCACCTCCTTCGGGAGTCATCATGCTTGGCTTGGCGACGATTTGAAGTGCACTGTCAATCTTAAAGTTTCCGTGTGTGACAACCAGTTCCCCCTCTTTCAAGCCAGTTTCCACGAGATAGTGATCCCCCGCGCGAGGTCCCAGGACAATTTCTCGCCCTTCAAACGTCGGCTCCTTTGCTGTGGGGTCTTCGACGTACACGATGGCACGCGTCCCTGTGACAAGCGCTGCAGAGACTGGAATGACTAACGGTTTGGATTGACCAGCAAGATTAGTGGGGATGTATCCCAATGACTCGGCTCGAACCAGAGGCATGTTGCAAATGTCACAGGTTCCAGGTTCCTCCTTGACAATCTCTGGGTGCATCGGACTGATCCATTTCCCTTCTAAATTTGAATCGACAACACGACCGCCAGCAGCAACCTTCGCTTTAACGGTCGCTCTCACAAACATATCCGGTTTGAGTTTCCCTTCTCGGTTTTCCACATTGACACGGACTTTAACAGTCCGTGTCTTGTCGTTCAGTACTGGGTCGATGAACGCAATTCGTCCTTCGAATTCTTCGCCAGGGTAAGCCTCAGTGGTAAATGTGACGCTCTGGCCATACCGCAGCCAGATGAGATCCGACTCGTAAGCATCCATCTGGACCCATAGCTGGCTTAAGTCGGCAACCGTGTAGATTCGGTCCCCGGTGTTGACACGGTCACCTTCTTGTTTCATTTTTTCGATCACAATCCCACCCATCGGAGCATAGATCATGACGTGATCCGTCGGTTTGTTCCGAGTTTCAATTTCGGCAATCTGCTCCTGAGTGAGCCCAAGTAAACGTAGTTTTTCTCTCGCTGATTCGAGTAAGTCGATTCCTCCAGTAGCAAAGAAATTAGATGTGTCAGTATCTGATTGTGCTTTCTTCGCGCGAGCTGCTTCAATCAATTCCTGTTGGGCGGTATAGAGTTGCTCGCTGTAGATATAGACCATATGGTCACCTTCATTAACTTGTACTCCCGTGTAGTCAACGAAGAGTCGATCCAATCGCCCCGGAACCCAAGCGGTGATATGCTTCAAGCGTGTTTCATCGTAGTCAACTTTGCCGACCATCCGCACTTTTGCTTCAACATAACGACGTTCAACGGGAGTCACCTGGATATTCATAAGAGCCCGCGCGGAAGGGCTGACAACGAGCTGCCGTAGGCCGGTCATTGAGCCTGTGCTTGTTGTGAGAGGAATTAGATCCATTGCACAAATTGGGCATTTTCCAGGTTTGTTCTTTTTGATCTGAGGGTGCATCGAGCATGTCCAAAGTTGTGCCCCGTGATCTGCATCGTGGGCATTCTTAGAGCTCGCCTCAGCCACTGGAGCTGCGTTTCCCTGCCAGAGTTGGCTGAAGGCAAACCCCAGTACAAACACGATCAACAACTCAGTAAAAAGTATGAAAATGCTGGTCGGTTTGAGTAGACGCATTGAAATAGAACGAAGTTTCTCTGACATTAATTGAGGCTCCAGGAGGATTCAATGTGCTCCCATGACCTCGTTGTTAGGGACGAGTGCCAAAAGGAGTCTGACGACTTATGCACGTGACGTGCCACGATGGATGTTCTCGGTGACGGACATTTGAGTTGCGATGAACGATCCAATCGAATTGCTTCAGTTATATCTGATCTTACGGATCAGCAGTAAAGACGTATACAATGGAGCCTGTCGCTTGTCAGAGAATTTTCCTGCTGACAAGAAGAATGCACACGCAAGAGAGAATGGGCGATAACGCTCACTCAGGGGCGATCTCGCCCGAATTTAGCCTGAATTGCGCACCGGGTTGACACTGAGACGCCTCCGCGTGGGTATAAGTTGTTGTTACAAAATAACTTCTAC
>NZ_JBLWTN010000053.1:0-11676 GCF_048270125.1 Thalassoglobus sp.
GAAAATCCCGCAATCGTCTCACTCCCGACTTGACAGAAACTTCCTCATGGATGCTCTACCGTGTGCCCGTGAAGAACGCATTTCGCTAGTAAAATACTGTTCGCCACGAGGCAGAATCTGCAAACCAATTCGAAAGATGCTCTAAAAGCATGTTTCATTTAGAGCTTCAGTGCTCCTTTAACTCCCGGTAAGTCACCGGAAGTTAAAGGACGGTCTTCTCTTTACATTCTTCGTTTTACATTGCGTCTGGAGAAAGTGATTCCAATCACTTCTGCTCTGCCATCTTGATCAAGATCTCCGCTCCTCGTTCGAGTGTCTCTTGAGTCGCAGCGTAGGAGACTCGAAAGTGTGTATCCTCCGAGCTGAAAACGTTGCCGGGGATAATGAGTAGATTGTTCTCAATCGCTTTCTTGACAAATTCGGTCCCCGTTCCCCAAGGAGCTTTGATGAACATGTAGAATGCTCCGCCAGCACCATGAATCTCGAAGTGGTTCTGGAGTTTATCCCGTAGAAAATCCCGTTTCTGCTTGTACTCTGCAACACGATCTGAAATGTCGTAGCCCCAAGCTTCAGAAGCAGCCCATTGCATCGGGTGCGGAGAGCAGACAAAGGTGAACTGCTGAAGTTTAATCATCTGCTGAATGACATGTTCTGGGCCATGACACCAGCCGACACGCCATCCGGTCATTGAATGTGATTTACTGAAACCGTCAATCACTATGGTCTGGTCGTTATATTTAGCCGGACTGACGAATTCTTCGTCGTAGCAGAACGCGCGATAAATTTCATCGCTGATCAATGCGATGTTGTGTTCGCGAGCAAGCTCTGCAAGGGCTTTCACTTCTTCTTGACTCGCAACATGCCCCGTTGGATTCGCAGGACTGTTGAAGAGGATAACTTTCGTTTTCTCAGTGATGGACGCGCGCAGCTTCTCAATGGGAATCGTGAAGTCCGGGTAAGTGTTAATTGACTTGTATGTCCCGCCAGCGAGCGTCGTCAGATGCTTGTACATCACGAACCATGGATCAAACGCGATGACCTCGTCACCCGGATTGACGAGGCTGCACAGAGCGAGCATCAACCCGCCACTTGTTCCACTGGTGACGAAAGCTTTTCGGTCAGCGTGACCGTACTCGGAGTCCACACTTTGCTGAATCGAATCCAGTAGCGGCTTGATGCCTTGCGATTGGCTATAGGCATTTCGTCCCTGGTCAACAGCTTCCTTTAACGCATTCTTGATCGACTCCGGAGTATCAAAATGCGGCTGGCCAATGCTCAGATTGACCGGATTCGTCATGTTGGCTGCGAGGTCAAAGACCTTCCGGATTCCAGATGCATCGATCTGGTGCATTCGATTTGCGATCCACTCTTCACTCATCGTTTCTGTCCACTTTTCATTCTTTTAGTTCCGCACGTTCATACTTTGAGAAAATGTGTCCCCAGAGTCGGCGTACAATCTCGGTGTTTACGTTGCGGAGTCATTGTATTCTGACACAACTTCAGCTGTGAGATCCTCTCACTTTACCTGTTCTCTGAACATCGTAGAAGTTGAACGAGACAAATAATTTTACTCCGACATTTCTCCTCTCAGAGAATGCCCGTTAAGTTATAACGAAAGTCTATGAACCTCTGAGAAAACAATTTTTGAATCAAACGCTAGACGAAAATATGACCCATCGATTCGCAGGACTGTTGTCCGTTATCATTCTCATCAGTTGCTCTTCCGCAAATGCTGTTGAACCGGTCGAGACAATTCTCTTCGGTTCATGCATTAAGCAGGACCGACCAATGCCGATTCTGGGAGAGATGGCGAAGCAGCAGGCAGATGCCGTTCTGTTTCTGGGCGACAATATCTACGCAGACACACACGACATGAAAGTGATGCGGGAAAAATACGCCACACTCGCGAAAAATACAGATTTTCAAGCGTTGAAACAACATGCTCCAATCTTCGCAGTTTGGGATGATCACGATTATGGAATCAATGACGGAGGAGCAGACTATCCGCAACGTGTTGAGGCTCAGAAGGAATTTCTCGACTTCTGGGGAGTTGAAAAAGACTCGCCCCGTCGAACACGCGAAGGAATTTACGACTCTGTGATTCTCGGTCCAGAGGGAAAACGCATTCAAATATTGCTTCTCGATACGCGATATTTCCGTTCGACTCTCAAGAAATCTGCAGAGCGTCGCGTCGGAGGGCCTTACATTCCCGATAGCGATCCTGCGAAAACGTTATTGGGAGAGGCTCAATGGAAATGGCTGGAAGGAGAATTGAAGAAGCCTGCTGAAGTTCGCATCATCGCGTCAGGAATTCAATGTGTCCCTTCCGATGCCGGACAGGAGACATGGGCAAACTTGCCTCGGGAACGGCAGCGTCTGTTCGACTTAATCAGCAAGACAAAAGCAAGCGGTGCTTTCATTGTCAGTGGAGACCGACACTGGTCCGAGTTCTCCATGACCGACGAAAACGTTGATTATCCCATCTACGATTTCACATCCAGCAGCTTCAATCAGATTCATCCACGCGGGACGCCGACCGACAACCAATACCGCATCAGCGATTCGACTTACCATAAAGAGAACTACGGAGTCATTCAGATTGATTGGGAAAAGGCTGATCCGACAATCAAAATTCAGATCCGCGATATCAACTCAAAACTACAACTTCAGAACACTCTGAAACTCTCTGAACTTCAAGCAAGGTCGAAATGAATTTCTGCTGACATGTTGTCGAAACTGTCAGGAAATTCGCAGAATGCAAATGCATGAGGCATGGTTGAAATTCGAAAGAGGGTGTGAAGATGAAAACAATTCTGTTTGATCTCGGGAATGTCCTGCTCAAATTCTCGCATGAACGGATGTGTGAACAGATCGCAGAATTATTCGAGTCCTCTGTGGAGGAGGTCAAAGCAGTTCTCTTTGATCAAAAATCAATGCTGCGATTTGACCGAGGAGAGCTTTCGGAGAGAGAGATTCAACAACAGCTGGAATCTGCTTTGGGAAAGAAATCGGATCTCCCTAGTCTGCAACGGGCTGCCGGTGAGATCTTCACACCGAACCCCGGAATGCGCGAACTTCTGGATAAACTGAAGCAGCGAGGGCTGCGACTCGTTTTGCTTTCAAATACGTGTGTCACACATATCAACTGGATTCGTGAAAACTTCGACCACTTGGAGCTCTTCGATGATTTGGTTCTCTCATACGAAGTGGGGGCGGTCAAACCGCAGCGCGAAATCTTTGAAGTCGCCCTTCAGAAGATTCAATGCAATCCTCACGAATGTCTTTATACAGATGATATCCTGGAATATGTCGAAGCAGCTCGGACATACGGACTCAATGCCGAGCAGTTTACAACTCCCGAAAATTTTCGGGCGACGCTCCGTGAGTATTCCATCATTTGAGTGAGGAATCTTTTGAAGTGAACAGCTCTTAAGAAATTTTCGTCGAGACTTTCTTGTAGGTCCCCCAGAAGTCTTTTATCGAACTCATTTTTTCCGCTACGAAGTTTTCTTTTTCCAGCTGGACTGGTTTCCCGATCTCTTTTGAAACCGTAGTTTCGACAAGTGTGAGCGAAGGTTCACCTGGCGGTAATGAGACTGTTTTCAGCTCAACCGGCTGCAAGCTTCCATATTGCCCTGGTGGATAAAACAGCGAGCCGTTGTAGAAATCGACCGCGAAAGCAATTACACCGGGGACAAAGAAAAAGACCAGGCCGACCGCGTTCATGCCTGCTACGGTCCAGTCGACATCTTGAAAACCACCTCGTTGCTGCCCGACCCGTTCTGGATAGAGAAACGTCCCACATCCAGAAGTTGAAGTCGTAATCAACGCAGCAGCTGACGTTGATATGAAGTGTCGTCGTGACAATGAGTTGTTCATAGAAATCCCTGGAACCGAATGGTCACCCGCGAAAAGTGTGACTATTCGATTTCAGCGTTCAACGCCAGAAGAATCTGATGTCCAGTCTGCCCCATCGGCGAATACTGCCGGTTGATTGGCGTTCGTGAGAAAACCGTCTTATGATGCACGACGCAAAACGCTGCAAATCTCCCTCTATGCCTTCATTGCCTTCATTTCGGGAATCACAGATGAATTTGTTTCGATGCCTTTCTGTTTTCGCACTCAGCTTGACTCTCAGCACATTTGCATCTGCTGAAGAAGGGAAATGGGTTTCCCTGTTTAATGGAAAAAACCTCGACGGCTGGACACCGAAGATCAAGGGCTTTGAATACGGAGAGAACTACGCCAACACATTTCGTGTCGAAGATGGACTGATGACCGTCTCGTACGATGGCTACGACAAGTTTGACCGCAAGTTCGGTCACCTCTTTTACAAAGACTCATTCTCCAACTACCGCTTTCGAGTGGAGTATCGCTTCATTGGCGAACAATGCCCCGGCGGTGAGGGGTGGGCTCTTCGGAACAGTGGAGTCATGGTTCACGGCGAAGATCCCAAAGGAATGGCGAAGGATCAGGACTTTCCGACATCAATTGAAGTTCAACTTCTTGGTGGAAATGGAACAGACCCACGTACTACTTCCAACTTGTGTACTCCTGGAACGAATGTCGTCATGAATGACAAACTCATTACGCGACACTGCATCAGTTCAACTTCAAAGACGTATCATGGTGACCAGTGGGTGACGGCTGAAATTGAAGTCCGAGGCAACAAAATCATCAAACATATTCTGGATGGTGAAGTCGTCCTGGAGTACGAAAAACCACAGCTGGACGACCGAGACGAATTCGCACAGAAATTGATCAAAAAACAGGGTGGGAAAATGCTGAGTGGTGGAACCATTTCGCTTCAATCAGAAAGCCATCCCCTGCAGTTCCGTAAAGTTGAAATAATGGTCTTAGACGACGAGTAACAGATCACGGATTGCCCTTTGTTGAATTTTTTCAAGGGGCTTTCTCAATATTCTCTCCCACCTCGATCACTGACAGGTCAGCTATGCAATTACGTTTTGCAGTCTTCGCATTGTTCATGGGATCGTCTGTACTGGTTGCGGAAGCAGCAGAGATTTCGCAATTCCGTGGCTCTCGTGGTGATGGAATCTCGGTTGGTACGCAACCTCCAGTGGAGTTTTCAGAGCTGAAGAATCTCTCCTGGAAAACTCCTATTCCGGGCAAGGGGTGGTCTTCGCCTGTCATTGCAGATGGCAAACTCTGGCTGACAACAGCGATTGAAGTCTTCCCGGATGAAAGTGAGCGAGAAAAGCTTCTTCTTGAAGCAGGCGACGAACCTCGGAAATTCCATGAGAAGCAAATTGCAAAATCAATCACGCTGAAGCTGGTGACCGTCAACCTGAATTCCGGGAAACTCGACGAAATGATCGATCTCGTTCATGTCGAAAAACCGGATTCCATTCACAGAATGAACAGCTACGCCTCACCGACACCATTCATCGACGGGAAATATATCTACTGCCACTTCGGGACTTATGGGACCTTTTGCATCGATCGAAATAGTCTCTCGATCGTTTGGAAGAACCAGATCCCTCAGAACCATAGCGTGGGACCGGGAAGTTCACCGTTCATTTACAAGAACCTGCTGATACTTATCTGCGATGGTGTCGACAAGCAGTACGTGATGGCTCTCGACAAGACGACCGGAGAGACTGTCTGGAAAACTGACCGTCCTGAGATGGACGCACCTGATGGGAACCGCAAAAAATCTTTCGACACGCCCATTTATGTCAAAGACCGTCTCGGGCGAGAGCAACTGATCTGTATGGGGTCACAGTGGGTTGTCGCCTACGAACCAAAGACCGGGAACGAAATCTGGAAGGTCTCTCATGGGAAAGGCTTTTCTGTTGTCCCACGACCCGTCGTCGGAAACGGGATGGTTTACATTTCGACCGGTTTTGGAAAGGCTCAACTCTGGGCGATCCGCATCGATGGAACTGGTGACGTGTCAGAAACGCACGTTGCCTGGGTTGAGAAACGAAACATTCCGACTCAGCCATCTCCGCTGCTCATCAATGATCGGCTCTACGTGATGGGAGATACCGGGATTGCAACTTGCTTCGATGCGATTGACGGAACAACCGTGTGGGCCAAACGGGTCGGCGGGAACTATGTGGCATCACCACTTTTCGCGAACGGAAAAATCTACTTCGCCAACCAGGAAGGGATTGTCAAAGTCATCGAGCCGAATGACACCTACAAAGAGGTCGCATCGAATCAGATCTCGGGGCAAATCAAGGCAACCCCGGTGGCTATCGAGAACGCGCTCATCATTCGAACCGAGCAGAAACTTTACCGCTTTGAAACAGAAAGCGCGAGTGCGAAGAAAAACGTTTCGGTTGAGAATTGAGTCGCTGGGACATTCGCCCCTCTTGGTTCTTCGTAGCGCTCCGCGCCCAGTGGTTCTACCAACATTTACTGAATCACATTTCCCAGCGTGAGCCAGTCCGTTTTCCGATTCAGCGCTCTCAAGATTTTGGAAGAGTCTGCATTCGTTTGACGATCCAAAGCGGGATGGGGCGGGCTGCGAATCGATTTGAGAACGCGAGCAGGTTGTTGAAAACTCCGGGAACGATTAGCCGTTTCTTCTTGCGTAGTCCGCGATATCCCGCTTTCGCGACACTCTCGACTTCCATGATGTTGTTTGTGAACATCGGAAGTGATCCCATGTCGGAATCGTCTCCAAACCCAGTTTTTGTTGGTCCAGGACAAAGGCATGTGACGGAAATGTTTTTGCCCCAAAGTTCAGCGTGGAGTGCTTCCGAGAAGGAAAGAACATACGCCTTCGTGGCATAGTAGACCGCAGCGTTCGGTCCAGGCTGAAATGACGCTGTTGAACCGATGTTCAAGATGGCGCCGGAATCACGCGGGACCATTTGATTTAAAAACATGTGTGTCAGTTGCGTCAACGTAACGATGTTGAGTTCGCACATCTTTGTCTGCCGCTCCAGGGAAATTTCCTCAAAGCGACCGATTTGCCCAAACCCTGCATTGTTGACAAGAACATCGACCTGCTTCCCGGTTTCCTGAACTTTCGAGAACAGCTCTTCAGCCGAGCCGGGGACTGAAAGATCCATTTGAAAAAGCGTCGAGGTTGTCCCATGCTTCTCCTGGAGTTGCTTCGACAACTCTTCGAGTCGATCAAGCCGCCGGGCAACTAGAATTAACTCGCTTCCGTCTGCTGCGAACAGCTTTGCAAGTTCCCAGCCAATTCCAGACGAAGCTCCAGTAATTAAAACGATTTCGTTCGACATGAAGATCTGTGTCCAGTGGCGATGTTTTTCGCGTCAGTTTCTCCTGTGGAGAGACTGATATGAATTGGGCTGGATGGTGTAAAATGTGAGTTCATTCTCTAGTGCGTTCTTCCAAGATGCAATCAAAACACACCAACAATGGATGTCGGCCCTCTGTCGAATTCGGTGCATCTCCACCTTGTCCTTCATGAATTTCACTCACGAATCTGACAGATTTCACGGATTGTGCGGGTGATCACGGCACAACTTCACGAAATCCGCACGTGAGTTGGGCTTGAGCCATTTCCCCGGGATCAGGTTTTCGAGCAAAATCAATCCGTGTTAATCCGCTAAATCTGTAACAACCACGTTCATTGAAAGCATGTTTAATGCTGCTCGTGCCCATGAAAACCGTGATGGGATTTGCTTTAAGAGTTGCTGAGTCCACCAAATTGTCGGATCGCTTCATACACGACTGTGTTGGCAGTGCTTGCCAGATTCAGGCTGCGGACCTCTTCATACATCGGAAGCTTGAGGCATGAGTCCGGGTTCTCGTCGCGAATTTCTGATGGAAGCCCACTTCCCTCACTTCCAAAAACAAGCACGTCTCCCGGCGTGAATTCCGCCTCCCAAACCAGCTTCGTCGCGAATTTCGTCAAGTACCAATACTGCTTCTCTTCACCTATTCGTTGACGCAGCTCTTCCCAATTTTCAACGACTTCGTAGTTCAGAAACTGCCAATAGTCCATTCCGGCTCGACGTAAATATTTATCGTCCAATAAGTAGCCTAAGGGCTTTACTAGCCAAAGTTTCGCTCCAATGGCGACGCAACTCCTCCCGATATTCCCTGTATTTGGTGGGATTTCCGGAGAGTGTAAAACAACATGAAGAATGGGGTCGGTCTGGTCGGTCATCGATTTTTCATCAAGAATACAGTAATACGATCAGCGAACTCGTTTCCGTAGAGACCTCTTTAATGTTCATGACACGATTGTTTCAACGAACACCAATCCGTTATTCTAGAAGTGGTCCAAAATTTGTTTCGTCTTTCAGTCTTGTGTTGATGAAATAGCCGTCACACGAAAAGCACTCTTTGCAGATCCCGGAAACACAAAAGTGTTTCAGAATTGATCCAGAAACCTGGATATGACCTCTCGAAGAGAGAGAATCGCGTACTTTGCAGAGGAATTGGATCGATAGTCAAAACCCTACAAAAGTTTCGACACTCAATCGTCGATCTCATCACCATTCTCGCCTCAAAAACGATTAGGAATTCGACATGACTCAAAACGTTGACCGACGTGACTTTCTGAAAACCTCCGGGACTGTTGCAGCCGGAGCATCTGCCATCACACTTCTCAACGCACGGTCTGCCAAAGCCCGATCATCCAACGAAAACATCCGTATTGGGTTTATCGGTCCGGGAGGACGCGGGTTTGGAGCTCATGTGAAATCGCTGGCGAAGTTGAAAAACGAAGGTGCGAATATCGAACTTGTTGCCGTTGCTGAGGTCTATTCCGTTCAACGAGACAAAGTTGCGGACTACATCAAGCAGGAAAACGGAAACGAGCCGGCAAAGTACGTTGACTACCGCGACATGATCGAGAAGGAAAATCTCGATGCAGTGACTATTGCCACTCCTGACCATTGGCATCACAAGCAAATTCTGGATTCGCTGGAAGCGGGGCTGGATATCTACTGTGAAAAACCAATGACGAAGTTCGTCGAGGAGGCTCTCGAAGTTGAAAAAGCCTGGCGGAAATCTGGAAAGGTTGTGCAAGTTGGTGTTCAAGGAACGTCACAACCTGTCTGGGATCATGCTCGCGGATTGCTGGATGAAGGGAAGCTCGGAAAAGTGATGATGTTCCAAACGGAATACTTTCGCAACTCCGCGATGGGACAATGGCGATACTACGAGCTCAAAAAAGAGATGACTCCGAAAACCATCGACTGGCAACGATGGCTGGGGGTTGAAGAAGGTCTCTCCGAAGAACGTCCGTTCGATCGTGAAGTGTATCGCCAATGGCGTCGTTTCTGGCCGTTCGGTTCGGGAATGTACACCGACCTGTTCGTGCACCGTGTCACCATGATGCTCAAAGCGACCGGTTTGAGATACCCCGGCCGCGTCGTCGGGGCTGGCGGTTTGTATCTGGAATACGATGGTCGCGATGTTCCCGATGTGGCGACCGTCGCTGCCGATTTCCCGGAAGGTGTGCATGGACTGGTCTCCTCGACGATGTGCAATCAGGAGTCCCGCATCGAACAGTGTATTCGCGGCCACTTCGGATCGTTCATTTTCAAAGGGGACAAAATTCAATACATCCCTGAGCGTCCCCAAGTGACCCGGAACAGCAAGCTGAAAGAAGAGGAGATTCAAACCGAGCCAATCGGTGATCAAACTTATGAGCACTTCAAAAACTGGGTCGCTGCGATGAACGCCGGCGATCCAATGATGTGCAACAACCCTCCAGACTTGGGAGCCGCCGCCGTGACAACAGTGCTGCTGGGAGCACAAAGTTACCGCACCGGAGTCTGTTACTACTTCGACCCGAAGACCGGACCTGTGAATGCATATGAAGCTCACAAGAAGGGAGAGTCCTGGTCGGCTCAATGGGAAAAGATCTCTGAGAACCGTGGTGAGCCGAAACATATCCCGGGATGGAAAGCTGGCGACTATGGCAGCAAACTTGAAGAGCCAGCTTACATGAAACTCGCTGGCCCTTGGAAGGATGGGAATCCTCCTTCGTGAGTGACGGAACTGAGAAGTTCTCACATCACATGGGAAACATCTCGATATTTCTACTGTTTAGAACCAGTCCGAAAACCTCTGGAATAGTCGCTTTTTTCAACGTTTGAGAGAGCAATTTCAAGTTCCAGGATCAGTTCTAAATAGGTTTCAGAGTTGCTGATCTCGTTTCAAGAGAATCTCTCGAATTAGTTTGCAGGTTCTGCCCCGTGGCGAACAGCATTTTACTGGAGAAATGCGTTTTTCACGGGCATACGGTAGAGCAAACTGCTCTAACATGACCGCCCGTTCCTGAGTGATACCTCAGGAGCGGGCTTTTTGCATGAGGTTCAACCACATTGAACATTCAGCAAACGTGTAGCGTTAAATCTTGTGGTCTCGCGGAACGAACAGTTCTCCAACGTTGGTCTCGACGTTAATTTCGGTCGGCGTATATCCCGCCGGGTCTCCGTCGATTTGAATGGGGATTGGCTCGTCTGATTCAATTCGGATTCGTTTTCCTCGAAGTTGAACAACATCCTTCGCACGCTCGTGCCATCGATAATAGATCAGCCCCAGGTAGCGGAACATATGCAGAATCGACCCCCGCTGCATGACACGGACATCGAGTACGCCGTCGTCTGCACGTGCATTGGAAGCAACTTTTAAGCCCAGCGCGTAAGATGGGAGATTTGCAATGACGACCATTCGCCCAATCGTTGGGGTCGGGGAATCATCAATGAAAACACGAATCTCCGGGTAGTTGTACGATGAGAGACACTCTGCAATGGGCTTCAAGTACGTCCAGCGGCTGATGTGCCCTTTCCGCACGGCATGTACTGAGTGAATGACAGAAGCGTCAAATCCGACACTCGCCATCACCATAAATCGCTGACTCGCCAAACGACCGACGTCAAAGCGAACCGTTCGCCCCTCCGCCACGACGCGGGCAACAACCTTCCCGTCTCGCGGCATCCCTAAGTACTTCGCACACAGGTTCTCCGTTCCCAGTGGAAGAATCGCGACTGGAATCCCGGGGTGGCGATTCATCACATCCAGGAGAGTCCCGTCCCCCCCTGCAGCCACGATCCCGCGTAGAGACTTTCTTTTTATCGGGTGATTGACAGCCTCGTCGAGTTCTTCACGTTTCGAATAGAGTCGGGGGCGTATCTTCAGCTTTCGAAATTCTGCGATCAACTCACGAAGCGGCTTCGATTGCAGACCGGCGCCTGATCGCGGATTGCGCTGAATGGCCACCCAGGGGGAATCGTTTTCCAGGTTGTTTTCTCCAGTAGCGTTCATCCGTCAACTTCAATTCCAGCGACGACATCAATTCAAACCAATTGTTGTATTGACCTATCAGGCGAGGTGCAGCCAATTTGACCACGATCATTCTATGCGTCACATACGGTTTTCCAAAAAAATCAGAGAAGTTCTTCCGTCGTATCGAGATGATACGCAATCACAACCGATCCTGAAACATTCTGGGTGCAATCATCGGTGGTATGACGTTTGTCCCTGCAAAAAAAGAGAAGAATTGGTCTCGCGAGAGCGAGGGAGAGGCTCAGTAGAGATGCTGCTTACTGAATTGGAAGGGACTTTCTTTGGCGCGAGTGCAGCAAATTCACCGACAGCAATGCCGGTCTGAGTGACCAGCGGATGAAAACGATCATTCTAGAGCATCTTTCTTTTAGTTTTTCAGTAGATTTGAGGTGATTGGTGATTTAGTCTATTGGTTGTGTGGGGCTC
>NZ_JBLWTN010000054.1:0-11087 GCF_048270125.1 Thalassoglobus sp.
GTTCAGTCCCCAAGAATGTTTGAATTACATTCACTCCTGCGGCTACACTGCAAACCAAACCTGAAGATGCTCTAGTGTTAGATAACTTCAACTCCAGATTCGGAGATTAGCGAATGCTTATTCCTGTTCGTCTTTTGAAAACTTCGTCGGTGCCGTTCTGTTTTGCGGTTGCTGTTTTCCTGGTCTCTTCTCTTCATGCAGAAGAGAAGAAGGAGAAACCGGTTGATGCTCCCAAAGGAGAAGTCATCGAGCTCTTTGATGGCAAGTCTTTGAAGAACTGGAAGGTCACCGATTTTGGCGGAGAGGGGACAGTGCTTGTGAAGGATGGTCAGCTGATTCTTGAGCCAGGCGATCCAATCACAGGAGTTCACTGGGTCGGGAAAGAACTGCCGAAGGTGAATTATGAAATTTCATTCGACGCTCAGCGAGTCGACGGGAACGACTTCTTTTGTGCTTTGACGTTTCCAGTGAAGGAGAAGCTGTGCAGTCTCATCCTGGGAGGTTGGGGGGGGAGTCTGATTGGACTTTCCAACATCAATGATTTTGATGCCTC
The DNA here is from genome assembly GCF_048270125.1 of Thalassoglobus sp. Lineage (NCBI taxonomy): Bacteria > Pseudomonadati > Planctomycetota > Planctomycetia > Planctomycetales > Planctomycetaceae > Thalassoglobus > Thalassoglobus sp. Next base: position 554 of record NZ_JBLWTN010000054.1, read on the forward strand.
TGAAAATGAATCGACTGACTACTACTCTTTCGACAACGAAAAGTGGTACAAAATTCGATTGCGAGTTGACGAGAAATTCATTCAGGCCTGGATCGATGAGACTCGTATCGCGAAGATTGACCACACGGAAAACCGCATCTCTATCCGGATCGAAATGGAGCTTTCCAAACCGCTCGGCCTGGCCTCCTTTCAAACAAAAGGAGCGATCAAAAACTTGAAAATGACGAAACTGAAAGCGGAAGCGAAAAAGAAAGAATGAGCGACCTCGTTACGTCCCGTTGCAGTCAACTCTTCAGGTGCGGGCCGATTTCGTCTCGGGAAAGTGCTTCCCGCTCTGTCATAGAAAGTCACAGGAGAAATGAAACCAGTCATTCGAGCAGTCGTCTTTGATATGGACGGCTTGATGTTTAATACGGAAGAAGTCTTCAATCGATCAGGAACGGAGTTGCTGCGGCGACGTGGAAAAGTTCCGACTCCGATTCTCTTTCATTCCATGATGGGGCGACGCGCTGAAGAAGCGTTTCAGGTAATGATCGATCAGATGGAATTGACCGAGTCGATTGCAGAACTACAAACGGAATCCGAAGAGATTTTTGATTCACTCCTCGACGACATTCTTGCTCCCATGCCGGGATTGCTGAACCTGTTAGATGTTCTGGAACAGCGGCAGCTTCCCAAAATGGTCGCGACGTCATCTCATCGAAAATATTTGACGGACATTCTGGGACGATTCGATTTATTGCACCGGTTTCCCAAAACGTTGACAGCTGAAGATGTGACGCATGGGAAGCCACATCCTGAAATTTATCTGACAGCGGCTGCTCAGTTGGAGATTTCACCAAGCGAAATGCTGGTTCTGGAGGACAGCGAAAATGGAACAAAATCCGCAGCCGCTGCTGGAGCGCATATTATTTCTGTGCCCCACGAAATCAGCGCGCATCATGATTTCAGTTCTGCGAAAGCAATCGCCAAGAGTCTCGATGATCCCGTGATTCATGAGTTACTGGGATGAACAAGTCGTCACCAGCTGATCAGACACCGGAAAAAATGACGTTGAAGCGTCAACTGATCAGGCTGGTCCTGTTGGCAGGAATCACTTACCTGGGGTTTTGTTTGATGCTGGCGTTTCTTCAGCGCAAGTTGATTTATGTTCCGCGAGCTGCACCGGTTTTGCTTGCGGAATCTGGTTATCCTGAGGAGCGAATTCGTGAAGTTGTTCTTTCAGTTGATAACGGCCTGTACCTATACGGGTGGTACTGTTTGCCCGATGCCGACAAGACGTCAGCATCTCCCAAGCTGGCACTGATCTTTCCTGGAAATGGTGGCAACCGACTTAATCGTGTACGAATCCTGGAGCTAGTGAATGACCTTGGTTGTGCTGCTCTGATTGTCGATTATCGCGGCTACGGTGGGAGCCATGGCGCTCCTTCTGAGGAAGCGATCGCGACCGATTGCCGAAAGGTTTGGGCTTTCGCCACGAACGAACTTGGGTTCTCAAACGATCAGATTATCGTCTTTGGTCAATCGTTAGGTGGTGGAGTTGCGATTCGCCTGGTCTGGGAACTTTGTCAGGAAAATCAGGCTCCAGCAGGGCTCGTTCTTCAGGCAACGTTTACTTCTCTCGTGGATGCTGCACAGCACCGTTTTCCGTGGCTGCCGGTTAATCTGTTGCTTGTTGACAGGTATCCGTCAATCAATCGTATCCCCAACATTACCTGTCCTCTGCTCATGCTCCACGGAAGACAGGATAACATTGTTCCACTCCAGCTTGGTGAGCGACTCTTTGCAGTGGCTCCAGAGGTCTCCGCAAACGGAATTCAGAAACGTTTCGTCGAGCTTCCAGATGCGGGGCATAACGATATCTATCATGTGGCGTTGGACGATGTGAAAAAGGCAAAGCGTGAGTTTCTTGATTCGATTCAGACTGCGTCCCTCGGAGCGGATTGATGCCTCTGCTTGATCCGCAACTGTTGGCTGATGCGCATCGACATTTGACCGGTTCCGATGAGGTCCTCACAAAAGTGATTCATGAAGTCGGACCATGCACTCTTGATCGTCAAACAAATCGATATCGAAACTTACTCCGGGCAATTGTCAGTCAGCAAATCTCTACTGCGGCTGCGAAGTCGGTCTTCATTAAGCTTGAAGCTGCCGTTCATTCTAAAACACTCAATCCGGAAGCTGTCTCAAGACTGACTGAATCGGACCTGCGTGGTGCTGGGCTGTCGTCTCAGAAAGTTCGCTACGTTCAAGATTTGACAGACCATGTTCTCGATAAGCGCTTAAATCTTCGTTCCCTGCATTACAAAAGCGACACAGAAGTGATTGAGTTGCTGACCGATGTCAAAGGGATTGGCGAATGGACGGCACAGATGTTTCTCATGTTCTCACTCGGGCGTCCTGATGTCATGCCGTGGGGAGATTTGGGAATACAAGTCGCAATACGTAATCTGTATGGGCTTTCGGAGTTGCCAAATAAAGTAGAATGCCTCGAGATTTCGCGACCTTGGCGTCCGTATGCTACAATTGCCAGCTGGTATTTGTGGCGAACACTCGACTGAATAGACGGCGAATGCGACTTGTTGGAAGTGGCACCAGTACTGCTCTTTACGTTCTGCCTCGTGGCGGTCAGTCTATGATGTTGCAAAGGCGACTTTCGCGGGCAGGACAAGCATTGGAAATGCTCTAACACTCAATTCGGGAACGATGATGCTCAGTTTTGTTGACACGAATCGGCGCACCGGACGACGAGAGTTTTTGCGGGCTGGAAGTTTGGCCTTGGGCGGGTTGGGGTTGCCGCTTGCGTTTCAGCGATCTCTCCAGGCAGCGTCAATGCCGTCTCTGCTCACCGACAAAACGGTTGTCTTCGTCTTCATGCATGGTGGTCCAAGTCAGATCGAAACATTCGATCCGAAGATGGGGGCTCCGATTGGGATTTCGAGCGCAACAGGAGAAGTGAGCACAAAAGTTCCGGGTGTTACTTTCGGAGGAACGTTTCCTCGGTTAGCCAGCCTGGCTGACCAGATGACAATTGTTCGTTCCTTCCGCACCGGTCGTGGAAACCATGACGTCAAGCCAATCGTGAGTGCAGAAACATCTAACGCGAATCTGGGTGCGTTGTATGCCCGGATCGCTGGCCAGAATCGATCCGATTCCGGAATGCCAACCAACGTGAGTCTGTTTCCGCGTTCCGTTGATGATTCAACGATGCCCGCGTTCAAAAAACTTGGAGACGTTCAGGCAACAGGAGCGTTAGGGGCAGGGTATGCTCCATTCAATCCAAGTGGTGGAGGAAATTTACAGGCTGACATGAAGCTCAACATTCCCATGACGCGATTGGATCATCGTCGCGTATTGTTGAGCGAACTGGATCGCATGCAACGTCGCATGGAGCAGGACGGAAGCTGGGAAGGATTGAACTCGATAAAGGAGCAGGCGTTCAGCACTGTACTCGGAGGAGTTGCAAGTGCGTTCGACCTCAGCGAAGAAGACCCTGCAACCGTTCGCCGCTATGACACTGCTCCGCTTGTTCGAACTGAAGACATCAACAAGAAATGGAACAACCACGAACGGTACGCAGACAACGCAAAGAGCCTTGGCAAGTTGATGTTATTGGCTCGCCGGCTTTGTGAACGGGGCTGTGGGTTTGTGACTGTCACAACAAACTTTGTGTGGGACATGCACGCCGATGCGAACAACGCAGGCGTCGAAGAAGGAATGAGATACATGGGGCTGCCGTTCGATCATGCGATCTCCACATTTCTTGAAGATCTCCAGGAACGAGGGCTGTCAGAGAAAGTTCTGCTGGTCTGCTGCGGAGAAATGGGACGAACTCCCAAGCTCAACTCTCTCGGTGGTCGCGGTCACTGGGGAGCACTTTCTCCGCTGATGCTGGCTGGTGCGGGAATGCCGAAAGGCCAAGTCTTCGGTCAATCAACTCGAGACGCAGCCAAGCCACTTTCTGAACCAGTAGAGATTTCCAATCTCGTTTCTACGATCCTCAACACACTAATGGACGGTCCCCAAGTCCGTTTGGAAACCGGCGCCCCCAAAGAGGTGACAGACGCTTTGTTCGCGGCTCCAATTCCGCTGGGGTGAGGAGTGGTGCTTGTTATATTTGAAGAATAGTGGTGCGGCTTCAATATTTTTTGCCTGACGAACTGGAATCAAGATGTACCAAAGTTTTCAGCCCTTTCGCATCGAAGAAGAGAGCATCGTTGCCCTGATTTTTATTACAGTGGGCTACCTGCTTCTTCTGACGCTCGTAACGTTAACATCCAGGTCGAACTCACTACGTTTGATTGGGCTCGGTCTGGTGACTGCAGTTGCGGGAGTGATGTACTCAAGTCTCGTCCCGACTGCGGCGCTCACCACGCCGATTATGATGAAAATTGGATTTTTGCTCGTTCTTGCAGGTGTTTTGGTCCCATTTGCTTCGGGGTCAAAGACGCCAGCGACTCAGACCGCGTCGACTTCTGGTGAGACATCGGAAAGGTCTGGCCTCGGTGGGGTGTCTGAAGGAGAAGCTCATGAATAAGTTCTGGAATTGTGTTTCGAATCGGCGGTTTCAGTCTGCACTCATCGCAGTTGTGGTTTGGGCGATCATGTTTCCGGAAGATCTTCAGGTCATCCTTGTGCCAGTTCAAGAACTGTTGAGTGTGACAAAATCTCTTTCACTGGGAGTCTATTTGCTTGTCAGTACGATTGTGATTTGCCGAACCTGGAGAGAGGTCTCTTCAAAAGTCTCCGGCAGAATTTGATGCTGCGAGTATGCGATGCGAACCTGCTTATGAGATTTCCGAAGAGTCAACACAACTCATGCTCTCTTTAAGCGAACAGAAAAATGACCAACGCAAAAACCGACCGTGACTGGGATGAGAAGTACGCGACTGCGAACACTCCATGGGATTCGAATTTACCATCACGGGAACTTCTCAACGTCTTGAATCAATACGCTGTCTCTCCCGGACTAGCGATTGAGCTGGGATGTGGGACCGGGACGAATGCTGTCGCGCTGGCGAAACTTGGCTGGCAAGTGACCGCGGTTGATTGTGTCCCTCAGGCTTTGGAAATGGCAAAGCTGAAAGCTGAAGACGCAGGAGTCGTTGTTGATTGGATCGAAGCTGACGTTCATAACTTTGGGCAAGGACTCGAATCGTTTGATCTGGTCTTTGACCGTGGCTGTTATCATTGCTGCCGCCGAGTCGATCTTAAGGGCTACATGAACACGCTGCGAACGGTGACTCAGCCAGGTTCACAGATGCTTTGTTTGTGTGGGAATCCGAACGAAAATGAACAAGGGGGACCGCCCCGTGTTCCTGAAGAATCTGTGCGAAAAGAATTTTCTGATCTGTTTGAGATCAATCATCTGCGAGCATTTCACTTTGAAGATGCCGGAGGAATGCAGGGGCCGCTAGGGTGGTCCGTCTGGATGAAACGGAAATGATTTATCGTTTCACCAAAATGGGATCTCGGTTTCGACATTACTGAAATTCGGGTCCGAAACGATTGACGGCAGCTCATCCAGTCGGTTCAAATCCCTTCCACCCTCATTTCACCTTTCACCTTCGAACGCGAATCAACATGGATGCTGGTCCCGAACTTTCAACGTACCTTGCAAGTTTGCGGCTCCTCATTGAGGAGCGACTCAAGTTCGACACGGAACTTTCAAAACAGTGCCCGCAGAAACTTCAGGAAGCGATTCGTTACAGCCTCCTCGCACCGGGGAAGCGGGTGCGGCCTTGTCTGGCGTTAATGGCGTGCGAAGCGTGTGGTGGCGATATTAAAGCAGCACTCCCAGCTGCTTCTGCATTGGAAATGATTCATTGCTATTCGTTGATTCATGACGACCTGCCAGCCATGGACGATGACGATCTGCGACGTGGACGACCGACGAACCACATCCAATTCGGTGAGTCGACCGCGATTCTGGCAGGCGACGGCTTGCTGACCCTCGCCTTTGAAACACTCGCCAAAGGAATCACCGATCCTCAGGTTGCAATTGCCTGTGTCGCGGATCTTGCCTCGGCAGCCGGTGTGGAAGGGATGGTCGGAGGGCAACAGGCGGATCTTGAGGGAGAGGAAATTGAAGACATCTCGTTAGAGCATTTGGAGTCGATTCATCGTCGAAAAACTGGGCGACTTTTGACGGCTCCGCTCATCATGGGGGGAAGAATCGCTGGTGCAGACGTTGAAACCCTGAATAATCTTAAGATTTATGGCGAATCGGTTGGATTAGCGTTCCAAATTGCGGATGATCTCTTGGATGTGGTCGGAGATTCCCGGAAAATGGGGAAAGGTGTCCAGAAGGACGCCGACCACGGAAAAGCGACTTATCCCGCTCTGTTGGGGCTGGAAGAAAGTCGCAAGAAAGCGAATTTAATCATCGATCAAGCCTGCGACGCGATCTCCGGTTTCGGAGATCGTGGAAATTATCTCGCAGCCTTGGCGAAATACACGATAGAGCGAGACCATTAATGGAATATCAACTTCTGCCGATGATCGGCTCTCCGAAAGAACTCGAGAGTCTTTCGGAAGATCAACTGACTCAACTCGCTGCCGAGATCCGGGAAGCCTTGTGCGAGATTGTCTCGGATCGCCCTGCGCACTTTGCGAGTAATCTGGGAGTTGTTGAACTTTGTCTGGCGCTGCATCTGACGTTTGATTTCTCGAAAGACCGACTGATCTGGGATACCGGTCATCAGATCTATCCGCATAAGTTGATCACCGGTCGCTATCCTCAGTTCAACACGATCCGTCGCAAGGGCGGGTTGATGGGATACCCGAACCCCGAAGAGAGTGAATACGATCTCTTCATGACCGGGCATGCCGGAGCGAGCGTGTCGACAGTTTTGGGACTGAAAGCAGGCGACGATCTGCTCACTCCTGAAGATAATCGGAAAGCGGTTGCGGTCCTCGGTGATGGAGCGCTTCCGTCAGGTGTGGTCTTTGAAGCATTCAACAATGCTGCTGAGCTCAACAAAGACTTGCTTGTCATCTTGAACGATAACGAAATGGGAATTTGTCCTCGTGTAGGGGGGCTGGCGAATTATCTCGACAAGGCACGGGTTGCTCCGTTTTATAATGGGCTCAAGAAAGATGTTTCCTGGCTGCTGAATAAAGTTCCGATGATCGGTGAGTCAGCTGCCGAAAAGGTGGGACAATTCAAAGACGCAGTCAAGAGTTTCCTCCACGGCGGGATGCTCTTCGAAGAGATGGGCTTCCGCTACGTCGGACCTGTCGATGGTCACGATCTTCGTGCACTTCGCAAAGCGATGGAGATGGTGAAAGAGGTCAAAGGTCCGGTTCTGCTGCATGTGTTCACTGAGAAAGGACACGGTTTCAAACCGGCATCCGAGAACCCAGTGAAATTCCATACGCCTGCACCGTTCTGTCGGGATAGTGAAGTTGGCGTCGTCTTTCAGAAGAAAGGTTCAACGGCAGCTTACACGGATCTCGTCAGCGATTCGCTGCACACGATGATGGAGAAGGACAAGCGGGTTTGCGTTCTGACAGCAGCAATGTGTCAGGGGAATAAGCTCGATCAGATTCGAGAAGACTACCCCGACCGTTTCTTCGATACCGGGATTTGTGAAGGACATGCCGTCGCCTTTGCCGGTGGAATGGCCAAAGCGGGAATGCGACCGGTTGTCGATATTTACAGTACCTTCCTGCAACGAAGTTTTGATCACATTTTCCAGGAAGTTGCACTCCAGAATTTACCTGTCACATTCTGTCTCGATCGAGCAGGGTTGTGCGGTCCCGATGGTCCAACTCACCACGGTGTGTTCGATGTCTCGTACATGCGAGTCTTTCCAAATATTTCTGTCATGGCGCCCGGGGATTCTCTCGACATTGCACCGATGCTCGACTTCACGATGGAGCACAACGGTCCTGCCTCGATTCGTTATCCCAAAACGGGAGCTGAAACGGTCAAGCGGACATTCGCACCGATCGAGTACGGAAAGTCTGAAGTGCTTCGCTGGGGGGAAGACGGAACCTTCGTCGCCTTCGGAGCACTCTTCCCAGCCTGTGTCGCAGCAGCGGATCGCTTGGCGAAAGATGGTCTCGATATCGGGGTGGTGAACGCGAGGTTCCTCAGACCACTTGATACTGAGGTGATCTTCAAAGCAATTCAGGAAACGAATTTTGTCATCACTGTCGAAGAGAACACACTTTGTGGCGGCTTTGGCAGTACCGTTCTTGAAGCTGCGAACGATGCAGGTTTGAACACTTCAAACATCAAGCGACTCGGGATTCCGGATGAGTTCATCGAGCACGGAGAACGCAGCGAACTGCTTGCTGATCTCGGTCTGGATGTTGCCGGTCTGATGGCAGCTGCTCACCAGATGCATTCCAAGCATGGCAGCAGGAATACAGATTCCATCGTCGCCTGACTTTCTTTCTGGTTAAATTTAGAGCATCTTTCGAATTGGTTTGCAGGATCTGCCTCGTGGCGAACAGCATTTTTCCTGGAGAAATGCGTTCTTCACGGGCACACGGTAGAGCAAACTGCTCTAGGTGAACGCCTTCCAGTGCAGCGATCACGTCTGTTGCACCGGAGGACGTGCATCAACGTGTCGCCACGCAGCGAGCGTCACCATCAGATATGTCAACGATGAAATCCATTCAATCGTTGTCAGTTGGTTGTATCGGCGGTGACTAATCGTGAACGCATCACGGTCAGTAATCTCTACGGCATCCAAGTCAATGACAGCGTCCAGATGTCCATGCACGACGACCAGACCAAGGATCGAAAAGGCGAGCACCAAACTGCATGCGACAAGTGGAAAGCCGTATTTGCGAGAGACCTTCATTACCAACGCTGTATTCCAGAGCATCAGGGCAGCAGTGACTCCTCCAGCGATCTGTAACCAGTGAGTCACGCGCTGAGTGATCAAGCCGCCGACCATCGAGTCGGTCAGCACATCATGGGCGATGCGGACCACGATCCCGGTGTAAAACGTCAGCCCGCCCCAAAAGACGGAAAACGCGATCAGCAAGAGCACCCTGCAAGCAATGATCATCAACAAGATCTTTCTACAGTACCAGTTCGTGTGCGTGGCTCAGGCATGTTGGAATTCATCCAATGTCTTCGGTTGGATGTCAATGTTAGTGAACGACTCAATGATTCGCATCGTCCAACGTTAACTGTCAGGGCCATTCGTTTCGCTAACTGACCCTTACCACCCTTGTCGAGACCAGAAGAGGCAGGACAAGGCTTCCTTGCCGCCTCTCATTGATGCTCTTGGGTTTCATTAAACTGGCTCTCCAGCATGATCTTTAATGTCACCGAAATCGAGTAACTCTGTGTAGTTGCATGCCCAGTCGGGTAGGGCAGGGCTTCCCTGCCGCCTCTCATAGATGCTCTTGGATTTCATTAAAATGGCTCCCCAGCATGATCTTCAATGCCATCAAAATCGAGTAACTCTGAATGACCGCATGCCCAATTTTCGGGATAGACGCCAGCGTTCACCCAGCGATGAAAACTTGACACCTGCCAATCCTTTGGACAGCGGGCGTATCCATGTTTCACTGGATTGAAGTGTATGTAGTCAAAATGGGCTTCGTAGTCTTCGATATCTTCGATTGCATGTTCCCAGAAGCGAGGCTGCCAAATTCCCTTACGACCTTCTTTTGTTTGGGCATCAGAAATTGCAGCCTCTTTGCCTCCAGTTTTTAGAAAATTAGAGGTGAAATTTCTTTTGATGATGCTCCAACGTTTCGAGAAATCATGATCTCCACGAGGTAAAGTCCAGAGACAATGCAGATGGTCCGGGAGTACCACGATTGCGTTGATCTCAAAAGGATATTTTTGCTTGCATTCTCGAAAAGCATCACCGAGAATTTTTGTTGCGGCTTGATGTCGAAAGATTGGTCGACGTCCATAGGTCACGACCGTGAAGAAAAAAGTTCCACCAGGAATATAGGCACGACGATAATTGGGCATCGAAGAATCGTAATGATTTGCAGCGACCAGTTGACAGTGAAACCAAGACAGAAAATCTCTAATCGTCCGCGGCAGGGGAGCCCTGCCCTACAGAACTATTCCTTCAATCAGGCCACCCCGCCTGGAGAAGTTAATCGAGAGGTATGGGGATGTATATTAGGATTAAAGTTTTAGAAACAACAATCACTCCAGGACGCGACGAGGTGTTGGCGGTGATAGAAGTTGAAGAAGGAGAATTACACTCAACTTGTAACAAATACGTAAAAGTTGATTCAAACGATATATGGTGTATCACGTCTTTTAGTACTTCTTCTCCTAGTTCATTATTAAGTCGTTTTCTTGTAGCATTACAACCAGAAGGCAACTCGGAAGCCAAAATACACAAAGGAGACTGTCTTGAGCAAGGTAGGTGAGAGCGGGGTGGACGAGTGGCTGGGGACAATCTGCGTTTTGATTTTCGAATTCTGGAAAGGGTTCAATCCGGTTGCCCCCAGTCCGCGGCAGGGGAGCCCCAATATTGTTCGGCACGCTTTTTGCGCATTGTGGGTGGTATTGTAAACTCCGCGTTTTTGTGAGGGAGTGCAA
>NZ_JBLWTN010000055.1:0-11051 GCF_048270125.1 Thalassoglobus sp.
TCTCGACTCAGAACGTGCCCAATTGCTTCGTTCTCTCAACTTATTCCGAAAAAACCTACTGTTAATGCAGGCGAGATACGGCAGAAATTGAGGCGGTCAAAATGGAAAAAAGACTCTTTTTGCATCAATACACATTAATTTGAAGCAAAAGTCCAAACAAACACAACCCGTAACAAGTCTGTGTAGAGACTGGTCAGAAAACGTGTCGCTCGGCAGGAGGATTGTGATGAGATAAAAGTGAAGCGCCCAGATGATCACATGTTCTCAAATGTTCAGTCTGTTTGTCTTTGAATTTCAGTCAGAACTGCAAGCCATCAAGGGACGGGGACACAAACATGCAGAAATTGACAGAGATTCGTCGACGCGACTGTGTATTTTACTTTCATGACTTCATCGATTGCTCGCTACGAGACGGAACGCGAACACTGATTCGAAACATGCAATAACAATCGAAGATCAGTTACGAATGCTGCTGTTTAGAGATTTCAAAAAAATGCCGGACGGCTCTCCCACTGATCGTTTCATTTTTCAGTAACTCGTTGGCGATCAGTTCGATAGCCTTAGTCGGCTCGGCTCCACTGAGAAGATTTTCGGTTTTGTCAATCATGCGCTTTGCAAGTCTCTGCAGTTGGCGTTCGTTTGTCGCTCGATTCTCGGAGAGCAGGCTTTGAACGAGATGAAGATCCTGGGAAGCTCCCTGTTGGCAATACCGTCCGGTGATTCGACTTTCAGCAACCATTCCGGCCAACAGGATCAGAACTTCGTCCTCCATTGGATCTCTGGAAGGTTTTCGCATTCCTTTTTGAATCTTGCATGCTCCCAGTCGACCTCTTCCGCTCTGCATTTGGCCGGGAACGATCGTGACTTTTTCGACGGGTCGTCCCAGCAGCATCGCCATGACGGCGTGTCCAGCTTCGTGAAAAGCAGTCGCTTTCAATTCTGCACTGGGCTCTGCGAGAACCGAATCTTTTGGCGGTGTCGATTTACGTTTTTTATTACTCATGATCAGCAGCAGGTTGTATAACACTTTCGTGCTTCTGGTGTTCGTGGAGAAATCTTTTATGTGAAGAACCGCTCATCTCCACGAAGCAGCTTGTGCATGTTTCCTCGTAGAATGTTTAGAACCAGTCCGAAAACCTCTGGAATAGCCGCTTTCCTCAACGTTTGAGAGAGCAATTTTAAGTTTCAGGATCAGTTCTAATAAAGTAGGATTTCGGAGACGCTATTCCACCAGGCTGCTGTGTCGAGTTCAACTAAGTTGCTCAGTTCTGGTTCATCGAGTCTTTTGGCTGACTTCAACTCTGCTCGCAGATCACTGTTCCCAAATAGGATGTCGATGGGAGGGAGGACCGTTTCGTATTCATAGGGCGGAGCCAGCCATTGGAAATCTTTGGGGGCGAGTTGGCGGGCAGATTCAATGATCGAGACTGTGAGCTTTACCGATCTCACTGCTTGCGCGTCGGTGACATGTATCGACACTCCCTCGCAGGCCTGGTCTTTCCATTTGTCGAACGTCGGACGAAACCGAATCGGTCTAAGAACGATCCCGGGATGTTCGATACGGCTGACATCTTTGCAGAACTCTTCGGCGTTGAGCCACGGGGCTCCACAGAGTTCAAATGGCTGCGTTGTTCCGCGTCCTTCAGAGAGGTTTGTGCCTTCGAGTAGAACCTGTCCCGGGTAGACAATTGCAGTTTCCAGCCGTGGCATGTTTGGAGAGGGGACCGCCCAGGGAAGGCCTGTTTCCTGAAAGAACATGGACCGCTGCCAGCCCTGCATCGGAACGATGGTCAATTCCGCATTGATGGCTTTGGACTTGTTCATCCATTTCGCAAACTCACCAATTGTGAGGCCATGTCGCAGCGGGATTTCTGCCCCGCCAACAAAGCTGACGAAATCCGATTGAAGCATCGGGCCTTCAGCGATTTCTCCACCCAATGGATTCGGTCGATCAAGAACGAGCACATGAACACCATGTTCAGCACAGGCTTTCATGCATTCCAGGAGGGTCCAGATGAATGTGTAAACACGCGTCCCGACGTCCTGCAGGTCGACGATCAGGAAATCGATCTCAGTCAGCATTTCCTTCGTGGGGCGTCGCGTTTCTGAATACAAGCTGTGAACTGGAATGTTGAGTGGGCCATAAAAGCTATGGTCCGATTCAATCATGTTCGCTTGTTCTTCGCCCCAGAAACCGTGCTGAGGAGAGAAGAGTGTGACAAGTTGTCCAGGGAAACGCTCAGCGATTCGGTCACAGGCGTAGTTGTACTGAGGATCGATCGATGCCTGATTCATCAACAACCCGAGTCGGGCCTTATTCAGTTCCGTCGGCGGGTCTTCAATGAATCGTTCGAGACCGGTTTTTATGTGAGTTGGCACAGCGTCTTCGATTTCATGCTTAGAACTGATCCTGAAACTTGAAATTGCTCTCTCAAACGTTGAGGAAAGCGGCTATTCCAGAGGTTTTCGGACCGGTTCTAAACACTTTCGCGTTTTTTGTGTCTGTGGAAAATCTGAACACCAATCCGAAAGAAGTGAGATGTGTTTCTCAATACAACAGAAAACTTTCCCGTCGCTTCAGGAACTGGTCGACTCCCTGTTCTGCAATCGACTTCACATTCTCAGCAGAATCACCCGCGAGAATTGCGTCGAGCGTTTTGCGATTTCCCAGAAGTCGCATGGCATCTTTCCCTTTCCAGTCATTCGGGTAAAGTTTTTGGAGTTGCGTCGAGACTTCGAAGCCGACCCGCAATGGCTCGAACTGGTCGCGATTGGTGATGATGATATTCACTCCGCCACATTCTTCGTCTTTGTACTTGCTTGAGCTCGGCGTGTATCGAATTGGGACGTAGCTGACGCCGGGGGTCTCTTGGCGATTGAGCGCGTCGGCAAGTTCTCTCGGATTGATCCAGGGTGCGCCGATGACTTCAAAGGGGGTGTCCGTCCCGCGACCGACGGAGAGGTTTGTTGTTTCAATCAGTCCGATGCCGGGGTACAGCAATGCCTGTGTTAAGCAGCGCATGTTCGGTGACGGGTTCACCCAGACGAGGCTGGTTTCGTCCCAGAATTGGTTGCGTTGCCAGCCTTCACACTTCACCACGTGCAGGTTCAGGTTGAGTTTTAATTCCTTGTTCAGCATCATCGCCAATTCTCCAGTTGTCATTCCATGACGAACTGGAAGATGGTGATAACCGACAAATGATTCCTCCCCCGCATCCAGCATCGGGCCAGCGACATTGATACCGTTGATTGGATTCGGCCGATCGAGAACAACAAAACGCTTTCCCTGTGCAGCCGCTTGAGTCATCGCTTCACCCATCGTGGAAACGTATGTGTAGAAACGTGCTCCGATGTCTTGAATGTCGAAGACCAGCGTGTCGATTTCATCGAGCATCTTTTCAGTTGGGCGACGAGTCGCACCATACAGGCTGAACACGATCAGCCCGGTTGATTGATCTTTCGTGTCGCCAATTTTTGAAACGTCGAGCTTTCCTTCGAAGCCATGCTCGGGGCTGAAGAGTGCTTTCAACGAAACATTCTTTGCATCGTTCAGCAACTTGACCGTGCTCACTCCGTCGCGGTTTAACCCGGTATGATTCGTAATGAGGCCGACGCGTTGATCAGCCAGCAATTTGAACTTGTCTCGTTGCAGGACATCAATCCCGTTGAGAACACCATCGTCCGCGAAGATCGTCGAAGGTGACTGGGAAAAATAGAGTCCCACGAGGAAAAGCAGCACCCAGTTCGATGCCGATTTGGCTTGCGGTTTCGATTTCGAATCGACTCGCTGAGGGAATAGGAACATCATTCAATAACTGCCTGTTTCTGAGGGAAAATGAATGAAATCAGCATCCCCACGGAGAATGTTGTCACCGAGCCAATGAGTGCAATCCATGGCCAGGCGACGAGAGGATTCCCGTCGGAATTCTTAAGGACGAACTGCACAATAATCAGGACGATCAAGCCGACGAAAGCTCCTCCGATGGCAGACTTCTGACTCGCACGCTTTGTAAGAACTCCCAGTGAAAAGATCCCCAGTAACAGCCCGGCGGAGAATCCGGCAATCGTCAGAGCGTTGTTCACGACCGTTCGTTCAAGTGAAATTGCCCAAACACCAATTCCGATCTGCAGCACGCCGAAACCGACGGTCAGCCAGCGTGAGATCTTCAGTTGCGTGTGATCGTCTGGAGGTGTTTGACAGTTGGGGACATAGAAGTCGTTGAGGAATGCTGAAGAAGAAGCATTCAGCGAGCTGGAAAGTGTCGACATCGCCGCTGCCAGAATTGCTGCCAGAATCAAACCGATCAAGCCGGTGTTGCGAGGAAATTGATTCACAATGAAATGTGCAAAGACCTGATCTGCTTTTTCAGGAGCAACATTTCCGTCCAATGAATAGTAGCAGGCCAGTTCGACACCGATAAACAAAAAGAGTGCAAACTGCACCAGGACAACGAGCGAACTCAAGAAGACAGCTCGCCCAGCTTCGCCTTGACTGCGGGCACTCAGGTATCGCTGGACCATCATGTGGTCGGTTCCGTGTGTCCCAATGGTCAGCACTGCTCCACCGATCATTCCTGCCCAGATGTTATAGGGGTCGGAAATCAGAAATTTCGTTTCAATAATCTTCAGCTTTCCAGAGGTCTCGGCAAATGTCCAGATTTGCGACCATCCTTCGGGAACTTGGCTGGCGATGATGAACAGGGCTGCGACGCCTCCGAGCATGTAAATGACGAACTGAATGCAGTCGTTCCAGACCACGGATCGCAGCCCCCCGAAGAATGTGTAGAAAATCGTCACCACGCCCATTGCGATCACACAGTTCACAAACGGCCATCCCAGCAGGGTGTGCAAGACAATCCCCGCCAGAAATAACCGCAGCCCATCTCCCAGGTTTCGCGTGACTAAAAAGAGAAGCGAGGCCGTTGTTTTCGTCGCTGTTCCAAATCGCGAATCGAGAACCTGATACGCTGTCAGCAGTTTTCCTTTGAAGTACAACGGCAGGAAGACTTGCACGACGACCATGCGGCCGACGATGTATCCAAACGCGATTTGCAGCCACTTCATGCCGGCATCGCCAAACGCAACACCCGGCACACTCAAGACCGTTGCAGTGCTTGTTTCGGTAGCAACAATGGAACCGAGAATCGCCCACCAGGGGAGCGAACGTCCACCGAGTAAATATGACTCGACATCGGTGTTCTTTCGGCCAGACCAGAACCCAATCGCAATCGCTGCCAGCAGCAGCGAGATCAGGACGACAACATCAATGGGGCCAAGTTCTGCACTCATTATTCACAATTTTCCTTGCCGCATGTTGTAGTTTGTTGTGATTGATTTCGATACTCTGGAAGAACTTCGATTTTATCATTTTGTAACTCAGAAGTTATCGAGCCAACGGCATCTTCAGCCAGAAATATTCAGTGAATTATGAAAGAGTCCTCCTCACTTACGACAGAAGCAATCAATCCGCTGTCAGAGAAAATCGATACGCTTTCTCCGCTGGAAATCGTAAAGCTGATGAACGCCGAAGATGCGAAAATTGCTGACGCAGTTGCCTGCGAAGCGGACTCAATCGCTAAGGCCATCGAGGTGGCGACCGGGCGGATTCGCAGCGGGGGGCGACTCGTTTACATCGGTGCGGGAACTTCCGGACGTCTGGGAGTTTTAGATGCATCGGAATGCCCTCCGACTTTCAACACCCCTGCCGAGATGGTCGTGGGGCTCATCGCTGGGGGAGACACGGCACTTCGCAAGGCAGCTGAAGGTGTTGAAGATCATCCTGAGGCCGCTGTGATCGATTTGAAAGCGATCGACCTGACCGGCAAGGATGTTCTCGTCGGGATTGCAAGTAGCGGGCGGACTCCGTACGTCATTGGTGCTCTCGATTACGCCAGAGAAGTTGGGGCCTATGCGATTGGACTCGTCTGTAATGAGAATTCACAAATGGCATCTCATGCTGACCTGATGCTCGCTCCGGTCGTCGGTCCTGAAATTATCAGCGGATCGACTCGCATGAAAGCGGGGACCGCGACGAAAATGGTCTTGAACATGATTTCGACCGGGACCATGGTCCAGCTCGGGAAAACCTTCGGGAACTACATGGTCGACCTGCGAGCGAGCAACTCTAAGTTAATCGTCCGAAGTCGACGTATCGCTGCTGCCTTGGCAGGCATCACAGAAGAACAGGCTGAGGAAGAACTCAAAAAGTGCGATGGTGAATTGAAAACTACTGTTGTGATGTTGCGAAAGAACGTCTCCCCGCAAGCTGCGCGGACCCTTTTAGAAAAACATGGTGGACAGCTCCGGTTGGCTTTGGAGGAGGATTCGCAAGAGTGAATGAACCTCAGGAAAGTGATCGGAGCCCGACCATCGGTGAGTTGGTGATCGGCGTTGACGCCGGTGGGACGAAGACAACTGCGTGGCTGGCGGATTCGGAGTTTCAGAGGACTCGGCAGCCAATCGGCAAGGGACATGCCGGACCGGGGAACCCACGGGCTGTCGGCTTTGATGCTGCCTGCCAGCAAATTCAAACAGCCATTGAAGACGCATTTTTAGATGCTCAATTGCCAAAAAAATCTGTCTTCACACTTTGCTTGTGTGCAGCCGGGGCGGGGCGTGTCGAAGAGCAAGTTCGTTTGGAAGCATGGGCAAACGGACTTGACCTCGCAACGAATGTGATCGTAACGGACGATGCTCAACCGATCCTGGCGGCTGCCAGTCCAGAACGAATCGGAATTGCGCTGATTTCCGGGACGGGATCGTTTGCCTGGGGGCGAAATGCAGATGGCGACATCGCAAGATCAGGCGGTTGGGGGTATCTGTTTGGTGATGAGGGAAGCGGATATCAAATCGCACTCGCCGGTTTACAAGCCGCTACGAAAGCTGCCGACGATCGCGGACCGCGAACTCGACTCTTGTCAGCCTTTCTGGATCATTTTCAGATCGCTGAGGCTTCAGAGTTGATCGGGAAAATTTATGGTGACAAGTTGAGTCGCGAGGTGATTGCTGGGCTCTCCAGTATTGTCTTCTCGCTATCTGATGATGAGGTCGCTCACAGCATCATCGATGAAGCTGCCAATGAACTCGCAACAATGGTTGAGAGTCTCGCAGCCAAACTTGGATTGAATTTGTGTGCGGCCCAACTTGCTCTTGCTGGTGGCGTATTTGTGCATCAGCCGGCATTTGTCGAGAAACTTCAGCGCAGACTCGCACTCTCGGAACAGTTTATGACTATCGTGAAAGAGCCGGTCGCCGGAGCGGTAGCCATTGCTCTAAATGAAAAAAACAGTGAGCAGTGAACAGCGACGTTTAATACTTTGTGTTAACCGTGCAAAATAAGGGGGACGTATGTCTGAAAGAGTGAATCTTGGCAAATCAGCCCCTGAGCTGTATCAGGCAGTCATTGAGCTTGACCGGCTTGCCTCTGATGCTTTAACCAATGCAGGCATTGCCGTAGGCTTTTCGCATCTCTTGCGATTGCGTGCCTCTCAGATCAATCAATGCGCATTCTGTGTCAGGCTGCATACACGGGATGCACTTGCCAACGGGGAGTCTGCTGACCGTGTGGCAGTTGTTCCCGTATGGAAAGAGACTGAATACTTCAGCCCCAAAGAGTGTGCTGCGCTGGAGCTTGTGGAGGCAATCACCCTGATCTCTGAAGGCCAACTGCCTGATGCAATCTACGAGCAAGCCGCAACCGACCTTTCCAGAGAAGAAATGTCAGCCATTGAGTGGCTTGCCGTTGTCATTAATACATGGAACCGCATTGCCATCTCAAGCCGTTATCCTGTCAAAGAGTGACGACTGGTGGCTGGGGGCAGATTGCTCGATCAGGTTGAAGTGAGTGCAGGGCAGGGTTTCCCTGCCGCGAGAAAGCACGCGTCGAAAATCGGGACGAGTGGCACGCTCAGACTGGAGCGCAGCGTAAGGATGGGCGTGCGGATTCAGCGTTGACTTCCATTCTTTTATCACAGATGGTGACCTGTCCATTGAAGAAGGACGTTTTCTTCTCCGGCTTACCAGTGAATAATGGTAGTCTAGGTGTCAGAGCGAATGTTAATATTGTGTGGTTTTAAGAATTCATTGATGGTAGATTTTATGCTATTGGGTTGACCATTGTGTTGGCTTTGCGGCAGGGGAGCCCTGCCCTACAGTTACTGCGAAATGCAGGCCTGAAGGAACTCATTGGGATGAGTGCCAAAAAGTCTCAAAGATGGCTTGCGAATGCCAAAGGCAATGAGTTGGAACGAGCATACAATTCTATAGTCAAGGCGTCCAATAAATTTGACACACTCCATCCGGGGTACGATGTCTCCGGTGCATTTTGGAAAAACTATCTTTTTGGAAACATGAATATTGGACCTGGAGGAGGCTTTTAGTGAATCCTGACATTTTTTATCTGGCACCATTTGACGAGAATGAGTTCATTCATGTTAATTTACTAACGAACCCTAACTGGAAGACATCGGCATTTTGCCGATCTTGTCGACAGTTGAGTAACCCAACCTTACTTCAGTGGCTGACTTGCGAAACCCCAGAGACGAATGTGAGTGGTTTCCTGTCCGCATCGAGTTTTCATGTGACAGCACTCCACTGTGATATGGCGGAGAAACTTTCCCCATTTCTCAAACATTTTTACTGGGTTGGATTTCAAAACGATGGGTTAAAGTTTGTCAAAGACTGGCTTGGTATTGTCGCGATGGACCAAGCCATTATTCGCCTTGCAGCAGACCCTGCCATCGAAGAGTGTTCTTGTTGCGGAAAGGTCGAGCACTTAAATGTGTATGACGACCATGAAGCTGTTTACACTGCAAAATCCGTTGAAAACCTTGAACTCGGATTCACAGCGTACCACGGTTTAGTTTTCAACGAGAAGATCAAAGAGTTTCTGGAAGATTGGCTGAAGAACGATTGCCCTTATCGTTTTGGGATTGGCAAGGTCAATATCGCTGATTCGGGAGGGCAGCCTAAGTGAATAGGTCAGCAACAGGAAGCCGGAATCTTATAACCAGGGAGGAAATAGAGCACGGCGAAATATCCCCTCTCAATACTCAACGCACAGCGGGAGAAATTATGAATCGCCTTCCAAAATGTAATCCTTATTTTGAAACTCTTTGGGGAGAACCAGACAAGATTGTTCAAACTCGACTACCCAACGTAAAATTTCCGGTTTCAGTATTTGTGTTTTGTCCCGAATCGACTGGGAGAGAGTTCTTTACGTTCTTGACCTCTGGTCTCGCGAGTTTTCAATCGCATGATTCGCAGTTCGGCCGCTCGGAATTAGTCTTATACTCTAAAGAGTTTGACGAGTTCTACGCAGAACTTCTGCATCTGTGTGCCAAGGTCATAGTTGGGCGTGGCCTGGACATTAATCATGGAGATATAATTCCGCATGGAGCACCTCCAAGACCGGTTTTCCCCGAGACCCCGTGGACGCACATCCTGTTTCATGAATCTGGAATCGAACCAGATTCGAATTTGTCAAATGAATTGACAATCTTGGGGGCTCCAGTCTTCCTATACAATCTGATGCTCATTTCAGCTGCTGAGAGTCAGTTTATTGAAAAACATGGCATCGTCGAATTCTCTAATCTCCTGGCAATTGACCTCAATCCCATTGAATTTGAAATTATCTCCCGTGACAGAAATGTGGTAGTTTAATTGAGGGCCTCCGGGAATTAATTTTGACAAACATCCAGTTTTTCACGCGACGAGAAATAACGACTTACGTCAAACCAATCCATGCTTCCGAAATCGGTGAAAACACCTTGACTTACACCGGGCGGGGTGGCCCGGTTGAATGAGTGAAATACGGAGGTGCCACGATTGTGCCTGGCAGAGTGGACCGACTGAATGAGTGAAATATGGGAGTGCCACGGCTCTGCGAGCCGTGCGGAGCGGGGGAGAGTGTAGGAGTAATGCGAGGCGTCGTCGTCTCTGCATTATGTGACCGTGTCGCGCAGCTCGTGATTGATCTTTGGAAATTTGGTTGAGTCACACATGCCTGAAGAGCATCATAAAAAACGACGTGCTATCAACGAAGCTGGACATGCACACTTCATTACGTTTTCGTGCTGGAAGCGTCAGCCATTGTTGTCAAAAGATCGTTCCCGCGAATGGGTGATTACAGCGATGGAAAAGATGAGAGAGGCCCAGAACGTCGCCATCTGGGCGTATGTCATCATGCCTGAACATATCCATTTATTGATACTCCCACGCGAGGAGAACTATGAAATGCGTCGAATACTGGCTGCATTGAAAGCGCCCGTTTCACGAGCTGCAAAACAGTTCTTAATGGAACGTAACGAGCAACAGTGGCTGCAACGGTTGACGACGAAGCATGGTCATCGTGAAACGTTTCGGTTCTGGCAACCGGGTGGTGGATTTGATTCCAACTTGTGGAGTGAAAAACCAATTGAAAATGTGATTGATTATATTCATGCAAACCCCGTGCGGCGTGGACTTGTCATACGTCCCAGTGACTGGGCCTGGTCAAGCGCCCGAGCACACCTTGGAGATGAAGGTGTCCCCCTGAAGATTGATCAAGTCGATTTACGATGAAATCAACCCCCAATTTCACGGCTCACAGCAAGGTAGGTCAGGCTGAGCTTGACGGGATTAAGCGTTGAATTCTCCTCGAATTCACAATTGTTCTTTGACAATTTGGTTAATGAGACTCATCGTAGTGAGTGTAGGGCAGGGCTTCCCTGCCGCGAGAAAGCACGCGTCGAAAATCGGGACGAGTGGCACGCTCAGACTGGAGTGCAGCGTAAGGATGGGCGTGGCGGATTCAGCGTTGACTTCTATTCTTTTATCACAGGCAGTCACCAGTCCATTGAAGAGAGACATATTCTTCTCCTGCTTGCCAGTGAGTAATGGTAGTCTAGGTGTCGGAGTGAATACGTGGTATTATGTGGTTTAAGAATTAATCGATGATGTATTCAATGTTATTAGATCGACCATTATGTTGACTTTGCGGCAGGGGAGCCCCAATATTGTTCGGCACGCTTTTTGCGCATTGTGGGTGGTATTGTAAACTCCGCGTTTTTGTG
>NZ_JBLWTN010000056.1:0-5063 GCF_048270125.1 Thalassoglobus sp.
CTCCTTTCTGAGAAGAAACACATGCAAATCCCAAACCAACTTGTACACTAAAAGCAAAGTTTCAGGACCGGTTCTAATGCGAAAGCATTCTATAGAGCATATCCAATATTGGTCTTTACGTTCTGCCTCGTGGCGAACACCTTGAGAATTGGCACAACTTGTAGAAGTCGATATGCTTTGAATCAACAATAATTGATTCATTCTTCAGTTCAGGACAAATGCATGAGTCGTCAACAAACTCGCCGGGCGATGTTGAAAACCTCAGCAGCGACCGCCATTGCAAGCGTGACCGCGCCGATGTTTCTCAACGCAAGTGACAAAGCTGGAGTGAAATCGCCAGTTGTTGGAACAGGCGAACATGTTTACGAGTGTGTTCATGATTGGGGAAGCAATGCCCTCCCCAACGGTCACAGTTACGGCGGGGCTTCTCATGGCGTTGCAGTCGATCAGCAGGGGCTCATCTACATCACACATCAAGGTGGACCGGATTCGATTTTTGTTTTCGATGCAGATGGAAAATTCATCAAGTCGATGGGTAAAGACCATCAAGTCAAAAATCGTGGGAAGGGCCACGGAATCGATATTCGCAAAGAAGGATCGGAAGAGTTTCTCTATCTTGCTCCGAGCGACAAATCACTCTACTTCACAAAGATGACTCTCAAAGGCGAGGTCGTCTGGAATCGTGGTCGAGACCAGCTTCACAAAGATAGCGGCGTTCTTGGCCCCAAAGTTAGCTATCGGCCGACGAACACGAGCTTCCGCCCCGACGGCGGTTACTATCTCGGTGACGGATATGGCAGCAACTACATTTTCGAGTACGACAAAGATGATAAATTCGTGCGTGTTCTGGGCGGAAAAGGTAGCGAGGAAGGGAAGTTTGCAACACCGCACGGTCAGTGGCTCGATGAGCGCGACGGCATCCCCAAGCTCGTTGTTGCAGATCGGGCGAACAAGCGATTGCAGTGGTTCGACCTAGACGGAAATCACCTCAACACTTTGGACGGCTTCCTGTTCCCGGCGGATATCGACACACAGGGAGAATTGATGCTCATCCCGGATTTACATGCCCGAATCACAATCCTGGACAAGAACAATTCGGTTCTGGCACACCTGGGAGATGACGCGACATGGCGAGAGCAGGTTCTTGGGAATGGTTTTGCAATGCGTAAATCCTCAGCTCAGTGGCAACCTGGCAAATTTGTTCATCCACACGATGCCTGCTTCGACATGAACAACGACATCTTCTGTGTCGAATGGGTCGTTGGCGGTCGTGTAACCAAACTTGTGAAGGCGTAAAATTCTGCCTTTCACACGCATGAAAGCGTGTGGAAATTTCTTACGGAACGAATACGAATTCAGGTGAGTTCACTAAGACCCAGACGACATCCTCAGCCCGTTGTCGCCAATCGGCGTCGAGACGAACTGACTTGGGATCGCCTTCAAGAATTTCTCGAGACCGATCCATCGCTTCGCGGTCGGCATCAGGGTGGAAATGGTTGATCCAGGTGATTCCTGATCGGAACATTCGCTTCGGCGGGACCGCTTCTGGCCCTGCGATGATTCGCGACTCGTAGCCTTTTCGCAATTGTTCACTGAACATCTCCCGTTCGTTTGAAGTTGGCGTTCGGGTGAGGAGACGCTCGAACAGGTGCTCGACAAACACCTCAACCGGCTGATCCTGCAACGCTTCATGTGTGAGAGCGGAATCGTCTGAGAAATCAATTGCTTTAAGTGAGGAAGTTCCGTTCGCTAGCACCATTGGCTGAAGTGCCGTGAGCGGATCTTCGCGATGCGTGAGTGGTTCCTGCCGTTGCTGACGCCAGCCATACGCCGACATTAAGTCGATGATGCTTTGCGCGACCGGTAACGACATGCTCGGCCTGTCCCGTTCGTTACTGACAGTAATGAGTTGCCAGGCTCGTTCAGGTGTTCCCAGATGCACGAAGATGCTGTCCGGTCGTTTTCCATCGGCGTCCATTGTCAGCTTTTCACTGCCAAAAGATTTCCCGGTCGCTGCGTAGAGCGAATCGGCAAGTTGCTCACCGGTCATCTTTCTCCGGATCGGACCGCGAAATTTTTCAGCGCCGATGTTGTCAGCAAGCAATCCGGGTACAGGAGCTCGCTGATAGATATCGCTCAGAAGAATTGTTCGCGTCAGAGCTTTGAGATCGTATCCACTCAGGATGAACTCACGGCTTAAATAATCAAGCAACTCAGGGTGCGAGACTTCTGCTTCTTCCCAGTCGTCAACAGGTTGGACGATTCCACGCCCAATCAGCTTCGCCCAGACTCGGTTCACAATGACTTGCGTGAACCGTTTGTTATGTGGGCTGGTCAGCATGGCTGCGAGTTGGTGTCGTGAGTCATTGGAGTTTCGAACGAACTCATCTGCAAGGACTGGATGGTCCGTATCCGTTGCGGAGACGAACTGAGCAAAAGGCCATTTCGGTTTTACGGAAGTCCCGGGCTGTAGCGTGACTTTGACTGACAGACTGGCAACTTCTTCCGTGGAAAGCGGAATCGTACTACTGCCGGGGACTTTTTGTGCATCCCGCTTCAACAAAGCAGCAATGCTGAACAGGTCTTCCTGTTTCACGTCGTGGTACGGAGCATCATGGCAGCGTGCACATTTCATTTCGACTGCAAGAAATGCCGTACCAAGAATGTGAGCCTTGGCTGCCATAGGAACATCGTTTTGTGATGCAATGCTAAAACCAGCTGGACCACCAGAGTATGTACTTCCTTCCATGAGCGAGAGTTCTGTCACAAATCGATCAAACGGTTTGTTGTCTAAGAACGATTCATAAAGATACCAGCGAAACGGACCGGAGTTGTTCAACTCTGGTTTCGTCAATCCTGGATTTTCAGCGAGAACATCCTGCCAGTAGCCAACCCAGTGATCTGCCCAACCTTGGTCGTTCAGCAATTTCTCGATGATCTCTGCACGACGTGTCTCTTTGGGAAACTCAAAAAACGCTTGAATGAGTTCTGGAGAAGGAATTGCCCCGATCGTGTCGAGCGAGACTCTTCGCAGGAACTCACTGTCTGAAATTTGACCAGTCGGTTTGAGTTGTTCCTGCTGTAATGAAGCAATGATAAATTTGTCGACATTCGATTTCACACTTGTTGCGTCAGGAATTTCTGGAACATCAACCTCGGGACCAGCTTGAGTTTTCGCCCATGCGTGTCGTTGATCCCAATATTTCTGCTCTGCCTGGCTGACCGCTAAACGTTCACGCTGATTCCAGTCGACGAGTCGTTGACGTTCTTCGTTTTTGAATGTCAGCCAGCCTTCGTCCGTGTAATCGAGCTCTCTCTTCGGAGCCAGAAACTTGAGCTGGTCGTCAGTTTTCGCGTACCCGACATTGAATTCTCCAAGATAGTTCCCTTTCCCTTTGTTTCCAACAAGCCGGTAGAGGACAACATTGTGTTTGCCTGCGGTCAGCACAACTTTTTGGTGATCTTCCAACTGCCCTGCAGCGAGAGAAAGTACCTCATCTCCGTACTGAGTGAGCCTGTAGTACTCCTGATGTGCATCGGCACGAGGGTTCATAAACTCGGTTTCTGCAACCAGTTTTCCATCGATGTAGAGGCGACACGCGTCGAGCGAACGGAGCCGGAATTCGTACTCACCAGCATCAAATTCAACCGTACTACTGAGTCGAATCAAACTCGGAGCAGGTCGATCGATGATCAGACCTTTGCTGTTGTATTTTTTCGGCAGTCTGTCGAGTGCAAAGAAGTCTGTCTGATACAGCGGCGACATGTCCTTGTTCAAGAATTTCCAACTTCGCCCCGCTGAGACAGTTTCGAGGATGTCGACCTGAACGTGGTCACCGGAGAGGTCTCCATCGATTTCATCAAATGCAAAATGATCGACTTTGATGTCGAGGTTTGCACGCTTCTTGATAGCCTCTGGACTTAAAGCAGTTCGGTAGATCGCAACTTCATCGAGAGACGCACCGAGCGTGGCTCCGCCCCCCATTGACGATCCAATCCACAATTCGTCATCATCGGTGATGGGACCAGATGCCGCGTCTCCCGCAAGATCCCATTTTCCGGGAACGACTTTCCCGTCAATATATCCACGCAGACTTTTTTCTTGACCAAAAGTGTATGTCACCGCGACATGATGCCAGTATCCATCTGCCGGTACGGAAGCATTGGAAGTCCATCGGTGACCAGCTTCGTGAATATGTTTTGTGAGGCCGGTTGAGTCGACAAAGAAAAAGCTGATCGCAGTTTTTCCTCCACCTGTCGCAAGACGTAAGGAATAGCTTTGGTTGTTGCTGTGTGTGCCGGGATTATTCGTCCTGCCTTTCCCGATGATGTAGGGATAGCTCCCTGATAGTGCATCATCAATTTTCACCCAGGCCTCCAGAGTTATTCCATCGCCCAACTTGAAATCAAGAACCGAGTCGGCATCGGGATCCTGCACAACGAGATAATTTTTCCCACGATTGATTCGTATCGCCTGATTTTTCGGCGAAAAGTCAGGATAGTCAGACGGACGCGGTCCCGCTTGCTTTGCTGCGACCATCCCCTGAATACGGGCGTGCAAACCGTTTCCGGATTGATCCAGAAAAGCCCCTTCTTGTGGAGCTTCGAAATTCCACCAGGCGACAGGCTTGTCTGCCTTGACGATCTCCGAATAGCGATCCTGCCCTTCAGAATGAATCACCGGTCCAGCAAGGATGAGAATGAACGAATAAAACATGGAAGACTTCATCAATTCACCGCTATCAATAATCTAAGATGTGCTGGGGTCGAACCATTTTACTCGCTGTTCATCGAGCTGCGTAAGAACTCGAATTCGGCCTCTCTCTTCAGTGGTCAACAAGGTTCATCATCACAGTTGAGCACAGGTTTCGCAAGGTCTTTCAGTGAGACCGATGGCTGTTCGTTCTGTTCATTGCGAGATGTTGAGAATCAGGATTGAGTCAAGGGGCGTTTCTGACGGAAAAGGCCCAGATGAGTTATCTGGGCCTAGAGCATCTTTCTTTTAGTTTTTCAGTAGATTTGAGGTGATTGGTGATTTAGTCTATTGGTTGTGTGGGGCTCGC